>QIHI01000115.1 GCA_003230915.1 Kiritimatiellales bacterium
TAACGTCTCGCTCATTTTTGTTCCACCGCCCTTTGCGGCGGATGCGATCATGGGAGCGGCTGCCGCGGATATTGAGCTGATTGTTTGCATTACCGAGGGTATTCCGGTGGCGCAGATGGTGGAAGTGAAAGCCTTTGTCGACCAGACAAACTCGCGCTTTATCGGCCCGAACTGCCCCGGTATTCTGACGCCCGACGAAGCTAAAGTGGGCATTATGCCAGGCTTCATTGCGAAGAAGGGAACGGTCGGTTTGATTTCCAAGTCGGGAACCTTAACCTACGAAGCGGCCCACCAGTTGGGTGCCGAGGGACTGGGGCAATCGACCTGTGTTGGAATTGGCGGTGACCCGATCATCGGAACCACGATGCTCGATCTTTTAAAAATGTTTGAAGCCGATCCTGAAACCGAGGCCATCGTGATGATTGGTGAGATTGGTGGATCGATGGAAATCGAAGCGGCACAATATGCCAAAGAGCATGTCAGTAAACCCGTGATCGGCTTCATTGCCGGACAAACCGCCCCTCCGGGACGGCGCATGGGACATGCCGGAGCGATTGTTTCGGGCGCGGATGAGTCCGCCGCCGCAAAGAAAAAACTAATGGCCGAGTGCGGCATTCATGTGGTCGAATCTCCGGCCGATATTGGCAAGACGGTTAAGGCCGTGTTAACTAAATAGAGCGAGGAAAATAGAATGAGCGAAAATGCATTTATTGAATATGACGGTAAAAAACTAGAACTAGAAACGATGATTGGTTCCGAGAACGAGGTGGGTGTGGACATCACCCAACTGCGCGCCAAAACCGGAATGATCACCCTCGACCCAGGATATGGAAACACGGGATCCTGCACATCGGACATCACCTACATTGATGGCAACAAAGGCATCCTGCGCTACCGGGGCTATTCCATTGAGGAATTGGCTGAAAAATCCACGTTTCTCGAAAGCGCCTTTCTGACGCTTTACGGCCACCTGCCGAGCCAGGCCGAGCTGGATGCATTTGAAGCGCCGATTTCGGCGGATGCAGACCTACCTCAGTCCATGAAGGATCAGATCGTCGCCTTTCCAGAGGGGGCTCCTCCCATGGCGGTGCTTTCGGCCATGCTGAACACCTTGGCTTGCCACGAGACCGATTTACTGACCATCCCCCATGACGGCGCTGAATTTGACCGGGCGGCAGGCAAGATCATGGCAAAGTCGACGACGATTGCGGCGGCTCACTATCGGGCGACGCAGGGACTGCCTTTTATCGCGCCGAACCCAAAATTAAGCTACAGCGGAAACTTCCTGAATATGATGTTTGGTCAATCGGCCGACACCTATGAAATCCTTCCCGAAGTGGAAGCCGCCATTGATCTCTTCTTCATCCTGCACGCCGACCATGAGCAAAACTGCTCCACCTCAACGGTGCGGATGGTGGGAAGTTCGCGGGCCAACTTGTTTAGTTCTGTATCGGCCGGTGTTGGCGCATTGTGGGGTCCGTTGCATGGTGGCGCGAATGCGGCCGTTATCGATATGCTGGAAAATATCCACACGAACGGCATCAAATTGAGCGATTACGTGGATGCGGCTAAAGACAAGAATAACGATACCAAGCTCATGGGCTTTGGCCACCGCGTTTACAAGAGTTTTGACCCGCGCGCCAAAATCTTGAAAACTCAGGTCGACTCCGTACTTGCCGCACTGAACATTGACGATCCGCTGCTCGATATTGCAAAGGAATTGGAGCAAGTGGCGCTGAATGATGAATACTTCGTTTCGCGCAATCTCTACCCGAATGTCGATTTCTATAGCGGCATCCTATTGAGTGCCATTGGTATTCCGGTGAGCATGTTCACCGTCCTCTTTGCCATCGGCCGCGCGCCGGGCTGGATGGCCAACTGGCGCGAGATGCTCAGCCATAACCAGCGCATCTGTCGTCCGCGCCAGGTTTATACCGGCGCAAACCTCCGCTCCTACGTGCCTGTTTCCGAGCGCTAGAACGAGGTTCAAATCCTCACGAAAAGCGGTCTCCTTCGGGAGGCGGCTTTTTTCGTGGAATGAGCGGATTTTCCGCACAAAAATTCTTCATTTTAAGGCCTTCTCTCGTTGCTATGAAGAGCGCCGTTCTGCTACGTTCACTGGATCAATTTTACCGAAAGGAAATGGACGTCTATGTCTGATGAGCAAAACAATCTGAACGCTGAAGAATCAACGTTAAACCGGGCCGCCGATAACCCCGATGCTGCGGGCTACGGCGCCGACCATATTCAAGTTCTAGAGGGCATCGAAGCCGTCCGAAAACGCCCCGCCATGTATATTGGCGACACGGGATCGCGCGGTTACCACCATTGTGTTTATGAGGTCGTTGATAACTCCATCGATGAAGCCCTAGCAGGCTACTGCTCCAACGTTGAAATCTGTCTCAACGAAGATGGTTCGCTAAGTGTGACGGACGATGGTCGTGGCATTCCGGTGGATATGCACCCGACCGAGGGTAAACCGGCCGTGACGGTTGTTTTGACCGTGCTTCACGCGGGCGGAAAATTTGACTCCGACACCTATAAGGTGTCCGGCGGTCTCCACGGCGTTGGCGTCTCCTGCGTGAATGCGCTCTCCGAGTGGTTGGAAGTGGAAGTCAAGCGCGACGGCCAGATCCACCACCAACGCTTCGAGTGCGGAGCAGAGGTGACCGACCTGGTTACGATCGGAAAAACCACCGAAACGGGTACGAAGGTAACCTTTATGCCCGACCACACCATCTTCTCGCACGATGGCGGCTTCCAGTGGGATATCCTCACCGCCCGCCTCCGTGAGATGGCCTTTCTCAACCGTGGCACCAAGATCACGCTCCGGGAAGATGCCACCGGCCGTGAAGAAATCTTCAAGTATGACGGCGGAATCCAGGAGTTTATTCAGCACCTCAATCGCAACAAGTCGCCGATGCATCCTGACGTGATCTACTTTGAGCGCGAGAAGGAAAACGTGGTCGTCGAAATTGCAATGCAATACACCGAAGCCTATAGCGAAACCATCTTCACCTTTGCGAATAACATCAACACGATTGAAGGCGGCACACACCTCTCCGGCTTCCGCTCCGCACTCACCCGCACCGTCAACGCTTATGCCAAGAGCAACAAGCTGATCAAAGACGAAAAAGATGGCATGGGCGGCGACGATATCCGCGAAGGCATCACCTGCGTGCTCAGCGTAAAAATTCCCGATCCGCAGTTCGAGGGGCAAACCAAAACCAAGCTCGGTAACGGCGAGGTGGAAGGCATTGTTCAACAAATTGTGAACGAAGAACTGGGCATCTATTTCGAAGAAAACCCGAAGGTGGCGCGTACCATCATCGACAAAGCGGTGGTGGCTGCGCAAGCGCGCAACGCCGCCCGTAAAGCGCGCGATCTCGCTCGTAAAAAAGGCGCGCTCGAAAGCGGAGGACTGCCCGGCAAGCTGGCCGATTGCTCCAGTCGCGACCCCGCCCGTACCGAACTCTTCATTGTGGAAGGGGACTCGGCGGGCGGCTCCGCCAAACAAGGACGCGAGCGTGAGTACCAAGCCATCCTGCCAGTGAAAGGTAAAGTGATCAACGTCCAAAAAGCGCGCCTCGACAAGGTGTTGGCCAACGATGAGATCCGCACCATGATCACCGCCATTGGAACCGGTATAGGTCTCGACGACTTTAATATTGAAAAGGCACGCTACCACAAGATCATTATCATGACCGATGCCGATGTCGACGGCGCGCACATCCGCACACTGTTGCTGACGTTCTTCTATCGCCAGATGCCGCAACTGATTGAGCACGGCTATATCTACATCGCCCAGCCGCCACTCTATAAGGTAACGCGCCGCAAGCGCGAAGAATACGTCGAGTCCGATGCGCACCTGACTGAAATCCTGCTCAATCTTGGAGCCGATGGCATGTTGCTTGAAAAACCCGACGGCACCCAATTGCTCGACACGAAAGGTTTGCGCGAGCTCCTCGAAAGCGTGGTCGCCATCGAAGGCATTGCCGACCAGCTTCGCCGCCGCGGTATTCCGCTGAAAAAGTATCTGGCGGCGCGCGACCCCGAAACCGGCACATTTCCGCTTTACTGCGCTTATCTAAACGAAATTACCGCCGATCTCGACATTCGACTGGTCTCCGACGATCACGGCCTTCAAGCCTTATTCGCAGAAGTTGAAGAAGCCGAAAAGCTCGAGCAACCCGCCGAAGAAGTTGAAGTGGTTGATATTGAAATCGTGGAAGCTTCTGACGGGGAAGAGCCCGCTGTAGAAGTGCTTGTTGAAGAGCCTCCGGCCCCAAGCGTGCGCTATAAAGAACTCTTCTTCTCCCGCCAGCTCAAGGATGTGATTGAAAAGCTGGAGGAAAAAGGATTCCCCTTCGAGCAAGTGATCGGTTCCGAGGAACCGCTCTTCAACCTCGACGACAAAGGCTCCAAAACCCCCGTGAACTCGCTCATGGAACTGGCACAAGCCATTCGAATTGCGGGTAAAAAAGGGATGACTATTCAACGGTACAAGGGGTTGGGCGAAATGAACCCGCAACAGCTCTGGGAAACCACCCTCGACCCCGAAGTTCGCCGCCTCACCCGTGTTGTGCTCGAAGATGTGGTGAAAGCCGACGAAATGTTTACCATCCTCATGGGAGACGAAGTCGAACCCCGCCGTGCATTCATTCAGGAAAATGCCCTGAACGTCACTAACCTCGATATCTAACGAAAGCCATATTATGGAAAATACGAACGAACGCATTGACCTGATTAATATTGAAGACGAGATGCAGCGCGCATACATCGACTACTCGATGTCGGTGATTGTTGGCCGCGCGCTACCGGATGTGCGCGACGGGATGAAGCCGGGTAATCGCCGCATCCTCTACGCCATGAAGGAGCGCGGCTGGACACACAGCAAGGCCTACGTCAAATGCGCGAAGGTCGTCGGCGAAGTGATTGGTAACTACCATCCGCATGGTGACACTGCAGTCTACGACACGATGGTGCGCATGGCGCAGGATTTTGCGATGCGCGGGATGCTGATCGATGGCCAAGGGAACTTTGGTTCGATCGACGGCGACCGTGCTGCGGCCTACCGATATACCGAGTGCCGCCTCCGCCCGCTGGCCGAAGAAATGCTAGCCGATATCGACAAGGACACCGTCGATATGCGCCCGAACTTCGACGAGTCACTGATGGAGCCGACCGTGCTTCCTGCCCGCGTCCCGAACCTGCTCGTTAATGGCTCGACCGGTATCGCGGTCGGCATGGCCACTAACATTCCGCCGCACAACCTCGGCGAAGTCATCGATGGTACCATCCTGCTGATCGATAACCCCGATGCCACCATCGACGAGCTATGTGAGTTGATTAAGGGGCCGGACTTCCCGACCGGCGGGTCGGTCTACGGACTGAAGGCGGTACGCGATTTCTACACCACCGGTCGTGGTAAGATCAAGATGCGCGGAAAGGCTGACATCGAGGAAGACGACAACGGCAAGGCACGGATCATTATTACCGAGATCCCGTATGCGCTGAACAAGACGCTATTGATTCAAAAAATGGTTCATCTTGTTCGCGATAAAAAGCTCGAAGGTATTTCCGATATCCGCGACGAATCCGGTAAAGAGGGTATCCGCCTTGTTATTGAGCTCAAGCGCAATGCCGTGCCGAATGTGCTGCTGAACAACATCTACAAGCACACGCAGCTTGAATCGACCTTCGGCTCCATCATGTTGGCGATCGATAAAGGCAAGCCGCGCGTAATGAACCTCAAGGAAGTGCTCACGTGCTTCATCGACCACCGTTTCGAGGTGATTACCCGCCGCACACAGTTCGATCTCGATAAGGCCGCCGCGCGCGCTCATATCCTTGAAGGCTATTTGCTAGCAATGGATAACATGGATGAGGTTGTTCGTATTATCCGCGACTCGAAAAACCGCGACGAGGCGCAGGAGCGTTTGATCGAAAAATTCGATTTTAGCGAGATCCAGGCAAAAGCCATCCTCGAAATGCGCCTCTACCAACTGACTGGACTGGAACGTGATAAGGTCGAAGCGGAATATGCCGAGCTCAAGAAGCTGATGGAATATCTGCAAGACCTACTGGATCACCCCGAAAAAATCTTTGAAGTTATGAAAGAGGATCTCGAACAGATCCGTGCCAAGTATGGCGAAGTTCGTCGTACCGATCTGCGTATCGACGAAGGGGAGATCGACATCGAAGACCTCATCGCCGATGAGCCATGCGTGATCACGCTCTCAAATACGGGTTATATCAAGCGTGTCCCGACCGATACCTACCGCCAACAGCGACGTGGCGGCAAAGGGGTGATCGGCATGAATACGAAGGATGAGGATTTCGTGGAGCACATCTTCTCGGCCTCCACGCACGACTATCTGCTGTGCTTCACCGAGGCTGGACGCATGTATTGGCTCAAGGCCTACTATGTGCCGGAGGGCACCCGCCAGAGCCGCGGTCGCTCGCTCGCCAACGTGCTGCAGATGGCGCAGGACGAAAAACTCGCCGCGATCCTCTGTGTTCGCGAACTGAATGACGATGCGCATAATCTGATCATGGCGACCAAGAATGGAATCATTAAGAAGACCATACTTTCAGCCTATAAAAATGTTCGGGTGGCTGGCGTGAAGGCCATCAATATTGATGAGGGCGATTCGTTGATTGGCGTTCAGCTAACCCGTGGCGAAAACGAAATCATTCTCAGCATGAAGAACGGAAAAGCGATCCGCTTTAAGGAAACCGATGCCCGTCCGCTGGGGCGGGTTTCGCGCGGCGTGAAGGGCGTTACTCTTACAGGGGACGACGAGGTGGTGACCATCGAAATTGTCGATACGGAATCGACCATGATGGCCATCACCGAAAACGGCTATGGCAAGCGTACGAACTTCGATGAATACCGTACGCAAAGCCGGGGTGGAAAGGGGATCATCAGCATCCAAACCACCGACCGTAATGGCAAGGTCGTTAGTGCGCACGCCGTGACCAGTGAACATCGATTGATGCTGATCTCCGAAGCAGGACAGATGATTTGTATTGGAGCCAGCGACCTTCGCATCATCGGCCGAAATACGCAGGGCGTCCGCCTCTTCAATCTCAAGAAGGGCGACAAGCTTGTTTCTGCCGCCGTCCTCGATCCTGAGGAAGACGTGCTGGAAGAGGCCGAGGGTCAAGCACTGGTAGCAGAGAGTGAAGCCCCAGTAGTTGAGTCTGCGCCGGAAGAGCCTGCGGAGGAGTAAAATAGATGCGGCATCTTGCTGTATTGAATTTGAGCCGAGCGCGCGCAACGCGGCAAGATGCCGCGTCTACTTTTTAACCGTACTCTTCGGTATAGTCTTCCATCGAGGCCTTGATCACGGCATAGGCCTCTTCGCGGCCGTATATTTTTTCGATGGTGACATCGGACGGCTGTCCGAGGATGAGCTTGTAGGTTTCGAAATAGTGGCGCAAACGTTCGAGCAGGGCGGGCGGGATGTCGTCGATGTCGTTGGCTGTTTTCCAGAACTGATCGTTGTCGAGAATAGCGATAATTTTGTCATCCGCCTCGCCGTTATCGATCATTTGGATTCCACCGATCACGCGTGCCTTGAGGATCACCTCGCCACGGTTGATGGGGCGTTCGGTAATCACACAGATATCCACTGGGTCGCCATCGCCTTGCTTCGACTTTGGAGAGAGCGCATTCACGCGTTCGGCGCAGTAGGTTTGCGGGATGAAACCGTAGAGTGTGGGCGTCATGGAAGAGGTTAGCTGAGGTCGGTCAACGCGCAGGTAGCCGGTGGTTTTATCGACCTCGTATTTCACCGCATCAAAAGGGGTCATTTCAATATAGGCATTCACAATGCGCGGTTGATCCTCGCCCACTTCAAGTCCATGCCACGGGTGTGGTCGCCAGCGATAAAATGATTTCGGGAATCCCATAGTATACGTCCTTTCTGATTGAATAATTAATCTACTCTAGCAATGTCTGCGCCAAGCGCGGAAAGGCGATCTTCAATGGCCTCATATCCGCGGTCGATCACCTGGGCGTTATGGATCACGCTTTCGCCTTCGGCGCAGCAGGCAGCAATCAACATGGCCATGCCAGCACGGATGTCGGGGCTGGTTAGTTTACTGCCGCGCAGCTGCGTGGGGCCAATCACGACGACGCGGTGGGGATCGCATTGGATAATATTTGCGCCCATCGCCATTAGATGGTCGACGAAATACATGCGGCTTTCGAACATTTTCTCGAAAAAGAGCGCGGTACCCTGAGTCTGTGTAGCCAGCACGATGCAGACGCTCATCAGGTCGGACGGGAAGGCGGGCCAGATGCCGTCCTCGATCTTGGGCGTGGCATGGCCTTCGTCTGGGCGAATGCGACGTTCAGCTTGCTGCGGAACCACCAGGGTGCGGCCATCGCGAGTCCAATCCACCCCCAATTTAGAAAAAGCACGCTGCATAACCTGCAGGGTTTGTGGTTCGCCGGCATTGGGAATGTTCAGCTGTCCACCGGTCACGACAGATGCGGTGATATAACTGCCCACTTCGATATAGTCTGGTTGCACGGTGTATTCAGCGCCATGCAGGGTTTCAACCCCGCGGATGGTAAGCATGTTGGTACCAATGCCGGAGATATCTGCACCCATTTGGTTCAGCAGGTGGGTTAGATCTTGCACGTGCGGTTCACAAGCCGCGTTGTAAATCGTGGAGGTGCCTTTAGCGAGGGTGGCTGCCATCAAAACATTTTCTGTAGCGGTGACACTGGCTTCGTCGAAAACCATTTTCCAGGCGTTCAGCGGCTCTGCCTTGAATCGGTAGGCTTGATGGGTAGAGATCTCTGCACCGAGGGAACGCAATCCGTAGAAATGGGTGTCGAGTCGCCGACGGCCAATGATGTCCCCGCCCGGCGGATAGATGGTGGCGCTGCCGTGGCGAGCAACGAGTGGGCCAGCAAGTAGAATGGAGGTCCGCACGCGGGTGCATAGCTCCTGGTCGAGCTCGGTGGTGTGCAGGCTCTTGGCGCAAAGGGTGACGGTGTGGTCGTCGAGGGCAATTTCGACGCCGAGGGATTCGAGCAGTTCCAGCATCACCTTTACGTCGTTGATGAGCGGGACGTTGCGGAGCACAACGGGCTGGTCGGTTAATACGCAGGCTGCAAGCATCGGCAGTACCGCATTCTTATTACCACGCGGGAGGAAGGTTCCCCCGATCGTTTTCCCGCCATTAATGATGAATTTTGCCACAGCCTATCTTCCCCTTAAACATAAAGGATTGAATTTTCCAGACATTGGAAAAAGATGCAACCGCATTCGGGCTGCAGAGGTAGATTAGTGGTTAAAGTTTGTTTCCAAAATCGGCAACTGGGAGCAAATCTAATTGCTCTCATTAGAAGAGCGCTCGTCTAGCCATTGCAGCAGAATTATCGTTCATTGTTAAGACACAGCGATCTCAATGAGCAATAGTACTCCTCCAATGAGTCTAGATACCGACCGTCATATAGAATTCTTTACTCCGAATTGCGGTATTCTTCCTGCCAGATCCAGACGATTTTTTTTTCGGAAAAATCGTTTCCGTAGCCGCGTTTACTCGTCGTAGTGCGGCTGACACAGCCGCTTCCGAGCAGGACGATGGTGGCCAGCAGGATAATAGGATAAAATCGTTTCATTGCGGGTTCCTTTTGAAGGATTCGATTGTTCTACGGATTGACCGTTGCTCTCAAGTACATTGTCCGGAAATTCACGCATCTGGTGGCTGGAAGCGATATGGCTGATGATGCCTTTTTATCCCGCCTCGCGAATGAAGCGGGCGATGAACATGGCATCTCCGGGGCCTTCCCAGGGCCAGATTTGAAGCTGGCCATCCGTCGCCTCGCCGGTGAGCGGGTTGGCAAAGGGGTCGAGTTTGAAGGTGGGGTTTGCATCGAGAAAGTTCATCACGACCTCTTCGGTTTCGGGGCGGGTGAATGTACAGACGGCGTAGACGAGTACCCCGCCAGGCTTCACGCACCATGCTGTATTATTCAGGATTTTAACCTGCCGATTGGCGCATTGGATCGCATCGCGCTTGGAGGTACGCCAGCGGGCATCCGGGTTTCGCGCCCAAGTCCCCCAACCGGAGCAAGGGGCATCGACGAGGATGCCATCAAAGTTTTTGGTAAAGGGTTCGTCGTTTACGGCATTATGCGGCTGGGTGCGGATGTTGCGGATGCCGTATTTACGGGCGCGCTTCTTCAGCTCTTTGAGCGTTGGAACGCGGGTATCGGTGGCGAGCACCTTGCCGTCTTGTTCCATCAGATCCATCAGGTGCAGTGCTTTCCCGCCAGCTCCGGCGCAGCAGTCCCACCAGTCGTCTCCCTTTTGCGGAGCACATACAAGGCCGACGCACTGCGAAGCGATATCCTGCACTACAAACTGCGCGGCGTGGTCGGTTAATACATGGGCGAGGCTGATGCCGCCACCCATCGAGATAGCCAAGGGGAGTTGGGGGTGGACGGTGCTGGCCGTTTTTGACTTGGTCAGAACGGCCAAAAGAGAGGCGGGGTCGGTACGCGAACGCATCCAAGTCGGTGGCCGTCCTTGGAACTGTTCGATGCTCCTGCCGAGCTTTTCGGGATCGACGATGCTGTCAAGATCAGGAAAAACGAGGTCGGCAAGTGTCAAATTCTTGAAGTCAGGGGTTTCTTTGAACCACTCATTGAGCGCATCCGCTTTTTCTTCAAGGGTTTTTCCGCCCAGCGGGGTAACAGGGAAGGGGAGTTTGCAGTGTTTTTCCAGAAAGAGGAAGCTTTCGGCCAGCTCGGTGGAATCGAGTGCCGTCCCGACAAGGCAGGCTTCAATGATAGGCAGTTTGAGCTGGTTTATAGTCCAGCCATACCAGCGAAAGTAGGAGAAAATGGCCTGTGAAAGAAAGCGGCGGTCGCGCGAGCCAAGCTCTTTATGGGCGCGCAGATAACGGTTGAGGAGGCTGTCGGCTGGCCGCCCCTCTTCGATCACCAGCTGGGTAATTTCGGGCAATAGTTCGCCAAGGAGTTCCGCATGGCGGCGCATGACTTTTTCAGGGAGGGGTCTAGGCTTGTTTTCGTTATCCATAAATTCGCATTTCAAGGTTGTACCGACGTGCTCCGACGGGTATTTAAAAGCTTCAATACTTGAGGGGCATGTAAATGTCAAAGGAACTCGGATGCGTATTAGCCATGCCCCACGATACTGCGGGAAATAGATCGCACCTTACGTTCCACTCATCACTTAAAAATTGGAGAAACAACACATGTGGAAAGAAATCGAAGCGGCTCCGGCCGATGCCATTCTGGGACTCACTGAAGCCTTCAAAAAGGATTCAAACCCCAACAAGGTCAACCTTGGGGTCGGGGTCTATAAAGACGACCAAGGCACAACCCCTATTCTAAAGTGCATCAAGACGGCCGAAAAACAACTGATCGAAATCCAAACCACCAAAGGCTATCTCCCCATTTCCGGCGATCCTGCCTATGCCGCCAACGTGCAGAAGCTACTCTTTGGAGCCGATAGCGAAGTCATTGCATCCGGCCGCGCCATGACCATCCACTCCCCCGGCGGAACCGGCGCACTGCGCGTTGGCGCAGACCTGCTGAAGAAATTCAACCCTGATGGAAAGCTGTGGGTCAGCACCCCCACCTGGGCCAACCACAAGGGGATCTTCGGCGCGGCCAAGTTTGAGATTAACGACTATCCCTACTACAATCCCGAAACCAAGGACGTTAACTTCGAGGCTATGCTGGCCGCACTCGAAAACGTACCGTCCAGCGATATCGTGCTGTTGCATGTCTGCTGCCACAACCCCACCGGCGTCGATCTCTCCAACGACCAGTGGAGCCAAGTAGTTTCCGTCGCGCAGGCGAAAGGCTGGATCCCGTTCCTCGACTTTGCCTACCAAGGCTTCGGCTCTGGGATCGGAGAGGACCGTGGCACCGTTGAAAAGTTTGCCGCCGCTGGGATCGACTTCCTCGTCGCCAGCTCGTTCTCCAAAAACTTGGGCCTCTACAACGAGCGTACTGGCGCGCTGACGGTGGTCAGCCCGTCCGCCGCCGAAGCTTCCGTGGCGATGAGCCACCTGAAAGCGACTATCCGCGTGAACTATTCCAACCCACCCGCGCACGGTGGTCTAGCCGCCAAAACCGTACTCGACGATGAGGCTCTGTATAAGCAATGGGTCGGCGAGCTGGCCGAAATGCGCGAACGCATCATCGAAATGCGCTCGGCGTTGGTCGACGGCCTAGCCGCCCGCGGCGTTGAAGGCGACTTCTCCTTTATCAAGCGTCAGCGCGGGATGTTCTCCTTTAGTGGTCTCTCCGACGAAATCGTTATCTGGCTACGCAAGAACAAAAGTATCTACGTCGTCAAAGGAGGCCGTATCAATCTCGCCGGCCTCACCTCCGGCAACATCGACTATGTCTGCGACGCCATCGCCGAAGCGCTGAAAGCCTAAGCGGTGTACAAGGATTAGAAACTCAAAGCCCGGTCGTTCTATCAGCAGAACGGAATAGAGCCTCCGTTTTGATTAGGATGGGGCAGAGTTCATCCCTCCAAGTGTAGCGGCGAGCTGCCACATGGCCTGTACAGAGGGGCGTTTCAGATTTCGCTTGCTGGAGCAAAGCCCCACTACATACGGATCCAGCTCTGGGGCACCCGCCGCTACGCGCACCTCCTTGCGGAGCGGGCTGCGGTCGAGTGCGAGTTGTGGAACAATACCGATACCTGCGCCCAGCCGAACCATCGCAATCAACGCTTCGTTTCCTGAAACTTCGGTGGAAATATTGGGAGTGATGTTGTGGTGTTGTAGCCACCGATCAAGCCGATGACGCGCGACACCCGATTGCGGAACTACCAGCGGTTCTTTCGACAGATCGAGTGGGTGGCTTGGGCGTTTGGAATTTTTTGGTGCAATGAAAACAAGCGGGGTTTCCGCTAGCGGCATGAATTCCAATCGCGTCATCTTTTGGTCGGGCAGAGCGGCGACGGCAAGGTCGATCTCGCCGCTGAGCACCTGTTCGACGGCACGTTCAGCGGCGCCGGTACGCAGCTTGAGCTGCACGTCGGGATGAGCCGTTCGATAGGCTTCCAGTAGGTCGGGTAGCAAGCTGTAGACGGCGGTAATGGAGGCGTAGACCGAAAGGGTTCCGGTCACCTTGTCGTCATGGATGGATTCTCGAAAATGGTTCCAATCGAGCACTGCACTGCGGGCGTAGACCCGCAATTGATCCCCGGCCGTGGTCAGGGCTACGCTACGATTATCGCGCAGGAAGAGCGGTTGGCCGATCTCTTCCTCCAGCCGCTGGATCGTGCGTGTCAGAGCCGAAGGGCTTAGATTGCACGCGCGGCTCGCCCGCCCGAAGTGCAACAGCTCCGCCGTCTTAATAAAGATCTCTAACGCTTGAGTATCCACAGGGCCTCCTTAGCCACGAAAAACACAAAAAGGCACGAAACTCAGCCCATAACATATTTTTTGATAAAGAGCTTAGGAGCTCCGAAATTAATCAGTAATCCGTCGTGTATTCGAGATGACTTCAAGTATCCAAGAAGCTGTGCAATATGTTCGTTGGCAATGCATTTGCATGCCTTTAATTCTACGATCAAACTATCTACAATAAGCAGATCTGCGAAATATTCCCCCAGTACAGTTCCGTCTTCGTCATAGACGGTTAGCGGGTGTTGCTGTTTAACATTTAATCCTAGTTTCCGAAGCCGACTTACGAGTGCGTTTCATAGATTTTCTCCAGATGTCCATTCCGATGGTACTTGTGAATAGCAAAGCTTGTTTCTCTAACGATGTCGCAGAGATCATTGATTTTCATTAAATATTCTCCTTCTTTGTGGCCACACCTTTTATTTCAAATAACGCAACATAGTATTCATAATAAATCAATTTACGCAACATTGGGTTTGCGCTAGGTTCCGGCCTTTGCAACCACCAACAGGAGAGAGTCATGGGACAGAACTATTTTAATTCACTGCCGCTACGTCGCCAACGTCAGGAACTCGGCACTTGCCGCTTCATGGATGCGGCTGAATTCGCCCAAGGTACCGAAAAGGCCCAGGGCAAGAAGATCGTAATTATCGGCTGTGGGGCCCAAGGCCTCAATCAAGGGCTGAACATGCGCGACAGCGGCCTCGACGTTTCCTATACGTTGCGCGATGCGGCCATCACCGAAAAACGCCAGTCGTTCCTCAATGCCTCTGAGAACGGATTCAACGTGGGAACTTACGATGAAATGTTGCCGACCGCCGACATCGTTATGAACCTTGCACCGGATAAGCAGCACACCAACGTGGTTGAAACCGTAATCCCGAAAATGAAAGAGGGGGCAACGTTCTCCTATGCCCATGGCTTCAATATTGTTGAAGAGGGAACTCAGATCCGTAAAGACCTCACCGTCATCATGGTAGCTCCAAAGTGTCCCGGCTCCGAAGTGCGCGAGGAATACAAGCGCGGCTTCGGCGTTCCAACCCTCATCGCAGTTCACGCCGAAAATAACCCGAATAGCGACGGCCTCGAAATTGCCAAAGCCCTCTGCGTTGCGCAGGGTGGGCATCGCGCTGGCGTACTCGAGTCCTCTTTTGTGGCGGAAGTGAAGTCCGACCTCATGGGTGAGCAGACCATTCTCTGCGGCCTGCTACAGGCCGGTTCGCTACTCTGCTTCGACAAGATGGCTGAGAAAGGAATCGATTCCGCCTACGCCTCCAAGTTGATCCAATATGGATGGGAAACCATCACTGAAGGCCTCAAGCAGGGCGGCATCACCAACATGATGGATCGCCTCTCTAATCCGGCGAAATTGAAGGCCTATGAACTGGCCGACGATCTGAAAGGCATTATGCGTCCGCTATTCGAAAAGCACATGAACGACATCATTACCGGCGAGTTTTCCTCCTCCATGATGACCGACTGGGCGAACGACGATGTCAACCTGCTAGGCTGGCGTGCAGCGACCGCCGAAACGGCGTTTGAGAAAACCGTCCCGACGACCGATGCGATCAGCGAACAGGAATACTACGACCATGGCATCCTGATGGTGGCCATGGTCAAGTCGGGGGTCGAGCTGGCCTTCGAGGCGATGGTTGAAATCGGTATTGAGCCGGAATCCGCTTACTACGAGTCGTTGCACGAAACGCCGCTGATCGCCAATACGATCGCTCGGAAGAAGCTATTCGAAATGAACAGCATCATTTCCGATACCGCCGAGTACGGTTGCTATCTGTTCTCGCACGCCGCCGTTCCGTTACTAGCCGACTTTATGGCGGAAGTTGATACCGACGTGATCGGAAAGGGTCTTAAGCTCGCAGATAACACCGTTGATAACAAAATCCTCGTCGAAGTGAATGCGGAAATTCGCTACCACGACGTCGAGATTATTGGCGAAGAGTTGCGTGCCGCCATGGACGGAATGAAGGCACTCTAATCCCGCGCTTCATCCTGAAATACAAAAAATGCCGCCGAACTTTGGGGGCGTTTTTTGTATTATAGTCCAGATGGCTCCTGACTATTAGAGATTTTTCAACACCTCAAGTACTCGGGCGGGGTGGGCTTCGGCTTTGGGGACCTTGCGCCAGTGTTTTATGATCGTGCCTTGCTCGTCGATGATGACGGTGGAGCGGATGGTGCCGATCGAGATTTTTCCGTAGAGCACTTTTTCGCCGAAGGCCCCGTATTTCTCCATCATTTTTTTATCAGGATCGGAGAGCAGCACAAACGGAAGATTAAAATCGCCGATAAATTTATCATGTGATTTCAGACTATCCTTGCTCACACCCAGTACGACGGTATTCAGGTCGGCGAGGTCTTTATTCAGGTCGCGAAATCCGCACGATTCTTTGGTGCAGCCCGGCGTGTTGTCGCGCGGATAGAAATAGATCACCACTTTCTTACCGGCGTAATCTTTAATTGAATGCTTTTTCCCATCACTTCCTTCTAGCGTAAACATAGGTGCCTTCTTTCCTTCTAGTGAGTCCATAATCATTCCTATTGGGTTGTTTATATTGCCGACAGCATAGAGAAAAATCCAACCTATGGAAATCGGAACTGCATCTGATTGGTTATGTTCTTGATCGGGAGCGGGAATGTAGATGCGGCTTCCAGCCGCATTGGGGATGAGCGGGACGTGTTGAGATTTAGGTCGGTGAAAGGTAGAGGAAATACGCGTTGTGCTTCCTGAACGCGACAAGGATGCGCGCGTCTACGATGAGGTGAAGGTTATTAGCGGAGAGGATCGAAGAGGTGTTCGAGGCCGTTGGCTTTGATGACGTAGACGGTCTCCAGTTGCTTGCCAAGCTTGCCGCCGGGGAAACCCTTTTGTTTGAACCAAACGACATAGGGTTCAGGCAGGTCGATGAGCAATCGTCCGGCATACTTTCCAAAGGGCATTTTGGTTTGGGCGAGTTTGAGCAGGAATTCAGGGTCGGGCTTTAACTCTTCCATTAATCCAGCCCCAATTCAGTAAGCATCAATTGATGAATATGTTGGATTTTGGTGATGGATTGGGGGATCGGGCGGTTGGAGGAGAGCGATGCAAAAGAGTCGGAGTCGGACGGGTGGTAGCCGTGCATGCCTTTGAGTGGTTCGATGCCCATGAAGCTGGGAACCATTTGAATGCCGAGGTTGAGTTGAAAGATGAGTTCACCATATTGGCCATCCTCGAACCAGGCGCCAAGTTCCTTCAGTTCTTCCTCGGGAAGGATGCGACCTTTAGGGTGGCTCGCGAGTAGCTCGGTAATCGGTGCGCGGGAGCTTTCGTCGAGGAACCAGAACCGGGCCATGGTGGAATCGTAGAAGGCGACGTAGTCGGTGTTCCATCCAAGTCCGAGTGCTTCGATATCGGCGATGAGGTTGTAGCTTTCGGTGACGTTGTGCATACCGTGGTCGGTGAAGACATACCACGCGACCTCCTCATAATTCTCTTCGGCGGCGGCGAGTAGGGTTCGGATTTTTATATCGTAGTCCTGCATGAGTTCACTGATTTTCGGATCGTCGTTTCCGACGGCGTGCATGAGCGCGTCGAGGCGTCCGAGTGAGCAGTAGGCGAAGTCAATGCGCTGGTTTTGGATATCGGCTATGAGCCGCTCGAAGCGGACGTCGTCGGCAACATCGCTATCGTGAACATAGTAGGGGATGCCTTTTTGCGTTAGCAGGTCGAAGATCGTCTCGCCCTTTGGCAGGCCGCCCGGCTCCCAGATGCGCTTTTGTTCGGCATAGTTAAAGAGCGGGAGGTGCTTGAACGGTACGGCGTAGATCTGGAAGTAGCCGGTGAAGCCGCAGATTTTTTTGATAAGCTTACTGATTTGGTTGCGTATGCGGCCGCGCTGGAAGATCGCGTTGGGAAGGAAGCGCAGGAACCGTACCCATTTGTAGGGACAACCATCGGGGTCGTAGTAAAACGAGGACCACAGGCCGTGTTCGCTGGGCGTTCGCCCGGTGATGATGGAGGGATCGCAGGCCGAGGAGTAGCCGAGGATGGTTTCAAGTTTTTTTCGATCTTGGATCAAGCCTTTTAGGAATTCAGGATGGCGTTGCGCCACCTCCCAGCCGAAGGCATCGATAAAGATAAAAAGGCTCAGCTTTTCCCTCTTGGCATGCATCAGGAAAACCTCCGCTGAAGTTTGTAGAAAAGGCTGATTGGGAGGGTGGGCCGTCCTTGCAACAGTTTCGGAAGGGTGGCATACAATCGCTCCCTGATCCACGCCGGGAGGGTTCGTGCACGGGAGGGAGCTTGCATCCGATACCACGGGAAAAAGAGGAGGAAGAGCGCGTGGGTGGCCTCGAGCTCGGTCTGGATGTCGAAGGGTTTCAACGCCGAATAGTCGCCCCATTCCTTGAGATTGATCGCCGTCCGGTAGCCGTCGATCACCGCGTCGCGGCCGGGGCATTCGCCGATGGCTGCAATCCGCTCTTTTTTCGTGGCGTAGACCAGATCGTATTTCCCGACGGTGAGCAGGGCGCAGTCGCCGAAGGCCAGTCGGACTTTGAAGATAAACTTGATGAAGCGAATGCGTTCGTCGTCGCTCAGCGGGTTGGGCTTGGCAAGGCGCTGCTGAATATCGAGCAATAGCTTGCCGCGGTTGAGCAACAGGCGGGTGCCCTCAGAAAGCGGGATGGCATTGTGCGGGTAGTCAGGCATGGCTGCGAGTATATGGGACTCCCCCCAGACCACCTTGTGGCCGTATTTCATTTCATAGTTGAGCAGCGAAAATTCGCGCAACGGGAGGCTGGATTCGAGATAGGGGTAGAGGTCGATCGGAAGGCCAAGAGCCGCCGTCAGTTGTTTTCCCAAGGCTTGGAATCTTTGGCGAATATTGGAGTTGAGCTTATCGACCACGACGACGAGGTCATAGTCGTTGAACGGCGATTGTGAACCATCGGAGTTGATGAAGGGTGTGCCCTCGCCGCGCCCGTACCCGCCAAGCAAAATTCCTGCATCACAATGCGGGGCAACCGCCTTGGTGATATACTCTAAGTCGGAATCGATTTTATCGTCCAGTGCGTCGGATCCTTTAATCGTGTATTTACTCATCGTTACGTATTAAATCCAGTCCGCTTGTTGGGATGATAGAATGGCCATGTTACCTTTCATATTGGCACTTTTCTTGCTCTATAAATAATAATTAAAAGTAGGAGAGCATGTTGAGGTTTTGTTGGCGAACTGTCACGAAGAGAGTTGCTTCTTGATTCAGCATAACAAATTCGTCACTTTATAAATAGAGCGTATATTAATTGGGGAAAGTTGTTGTTTGATAAGTTTCAGCTAATTTTTGGATTAATGGATCCGAAGGATAAACGAAAGCTGGTCTTTATCGCGATTCTTTCGGTGATAAACGGATTGCTGGGGGTGGTGGGCATCGCGTCTATTCTTCCTTTTATCGGGTTAATCTCGGAGCCCGACTTACTCACCACGAATGAGCACATTCAAACTTTCTGCCGCCTAACTGGAATTGCCTCATACAAGGGCGTGGTTATTGCTTTTGGAAGTATTTCGTTATTTTTAATGTTTACCGGAAATATGCTCGGTGTGTTTGAGCAATGGTACAGCGAGGTCTTCGGGCAGAATAAAGAACGTGATCTCTCTGAACGGCTTCTCCGGAATTATCTGCACACGGATGTGCTCCTGTTCGAGAAACGGAAAAACTCCGAGCGGGCGAAGGAGATCATTTCCGATGTCGACCGAGTCATTCTCGATACGCTTTATTCGATGTTTGATCTGATTTCCGGAGTGATCACCACGATCTTTATCATCGCGCTACTGCTGTTTGTGAACTGGATGGTAACGCTGGTGGTTAGCGTTTCACTCATCCTAATTTATCTGCTAATCCATGCCAGCATCCGCTCGCGTCTTGATCGACTGGGCCGGGAGTATGCCGACCTGGAAGGGGATATATATGAACATGTCCTGGAAGCGTTGAAGCTGCAGAAAGAAATTAAGCTAAACAGGCTTTCAACGTATTTTGTCCGGCGTTATTCCAATTCATGCGGGCGATTGGTGCATAACCGGATACAGCATTCGCTGATCAGTATGATTCCCCAGAACGCACTCGAGATTGTAGCGTACGGCCTCATTCTACTGATCGCCATCTACTTCTCTGTTTATTCAGGACCCGACACCCAGCCCATTACCTTGGTCGGGATGTATGCCTTTGCAACCTACCGCCTGCTGCCAGCAGTTGCTGATATTTATGACAGCGTTGAAAATATTCAGTTTGGGTCGGCCATACTGGATGATTTTATTGGGGCTTTCGATGAGCCAGAAAAAGAGAACACTACAAAGGTTCCACTGGTGCCAAGCCAGTCAATCGGACTCTCGAATGTGGCCTTCCGTTACGCCGCCGAAAGCCCGTTCCACCTTAATGGACTTTCGCTTGATTTTCCCATTCACCAGATGACTTGCATTAAGGGGAAAACTGGATGCGGGAAATCAACGGTGCTTAATCTGATTGCGGGGCTTTATGCGCCCGACGAAGGCGCGATGACCGTCGATGGGAGTCCGCAGCAACTCTACGGTAGTGCATCGTGGAGCCAACACATTGGCTTTGTCCCCGCCAGTGTAAATATCATGAGAACCAGTCTGTATGAAAATATTGCGCTCGGGGTTTTCCCTGAGGACATCGACCGAAAACGAGTAAGCGAAGTGGCAACCATGATGGAGCTGGATGAGTATATTATGAGCATGAAACAAGGCTATGAATCCGTATATGGAGAGAATGGATTAACCTTTAGCAGCGGTCAGATCCAGAAGATCGGACTCGCCCGCGCTCTATATGCAAAACCCTCCATACTGTTGCTGGACGAAAGTACCGATGCATTCGATCTTGAAACAGAAAATACCGTACTTTCTCGCCTGACCGCCTTGAGCGATACCACCATAATTTTCGTCTCGCACCGTCCGTCGGTGCTGGAACACGCTAGCCAGGTTGTTGATCTGGAAAAAGTGCTGTAATCGCAATGGGAAAGAACATAAAGATTACGGTAGAAAAGCGCCCGTTGGACTCCTCTCTCTATGAACTGGAATCCGAATGGGAAGCCTTGCTGAAACGGAGCAGCTGTCCGTCTATTTACTCTACGCTCGACTATATTTACGTCTCCTGCAAGCACTGCCGCTTAACCGAAGATATTTTCTTTCTGCTTTTCCGGAAGGAAGGTACGAATGAGCTGTTGTCCATCTTTCCTCTCAGTATATGGGATGACAGCCGCTACGGTATTCCGTTGAAAATCGTAGAACATGGTTTGACTACGAAAACCTCGGATGTGGATAAACCGTATCCAATGATCGACCGCCAGCATGAAGAAGCATGTTGGAAACGGTTCCGCACTTATTTTCAAAAAGACTTCCGGGCGTGGGATGTGCTTATTTATGATGAAGTGAGCTCGGATTTTTTTCTAACTCGGGCGGTGCGCAAAATATTCACACTTCCATTTTTCTGGACCCAAACAAGACCCGGCCCCGATTCACCGATGGTTCGACTGGACGGCGAATGGAATGTCTTCTGGAAAGCGCATTCCAACCTGCGAAAAAGCACGCGCCGTTTGGAGAAAAAAATCGGAGCCTCTTTTTCCTACAACGTGACCGGAGCCCCAGAGGATGTTGAACGCTGTCTCAACGAATACATTGCAACCGAGATGGCCAGCTGGAAAGCTGGGGAGGCCGTTTCACATCCCGCAACCCAGAAACTTTATCACGAGTTACTTCCAAAATTGGCTGCCAAGAATCAGGTCTTTTTCGGAATGATGTATGATGGAGACACCGTGATTTCCGCTGAAATCTCTTATGTGCTTAAAGATCGCGTCTATTTCGCGCACGGCACATATAATCCGGCCTACAGTAAGCTTTCGCCGGGATCGGTGAGTACCGGGCATTTCATAAAATTCTTTTACGGCAAGGGCTATGTGGAAGGGGACTTTCTTGCGGGCTATGCGCACTATATTAATGGGTGGGCCTCCCGGATCGAAAAAACCAACAACATCATCATTCGCCGGATGGGGTGGCGAAACTGGTTTTTTGCTATGCGCCATATGGAGAAGAAATTAAAGTTAAAATTCAAAGGTGTTCGGAGGGAGCATGACAAGTCGTAGCCAGAACGCCACGGGCTATGCGAGCCGCGCGTACGCTGAGGCCCTCTCTGAATTCGGCGAACCGATCCATCTGCCGCGCTCCGACGGCTGGTTGCTCAAGCGCCAGATCCCTGGAACCGACGACTTTGATGCCATGGGACCCTATCCTCTCTTCTGCTGCACCGACTGGAACGGACTGGCTACCGACCTCGCCGACCTTCCCGAGGAGGTCCTGAGTGTGGCCTTCGTGGCCGACCCCTTTGGGGCATACACGGCTAGGATGCTGGAGCAAATATTCCATGTGGCCTCCGTCTATAAGGCTCACTATATCGTCGACCTATCGCACCCCGCGGAAGAACTTGGATCGAGGCATCATCGGAGGGAGGCCCGCAAGGCACTGGGTAAGATCCGGGTTGAGGCGTGCCGGGATCCTGCGGGATTTTTTGAGGATTGGAACCCGCTATACCGCGCCTTGGTGGTGCGACACGGTATCCGTGGAATCCAGGCTTTTTCCGAAACCGCCTTCCGTCAGCACCTCGCGATGCCCGAGGTGAGGGTGTTACAGGCCTATTACGAGGATCGTCTGGTGGGGGCGCAACTCTACTATATTCAGGACGGCGTGGCGCATTGCCATCTCGGGGCGGCGAGTGCGGAGGGCTACGATACCGGAGCTTTCTACGCAATGGATTGCTTCTCTTTTGATTATTTTTCCGGCAGAGCTCGTCTACTCGATCTTGGAGGCGGAGCGGGAGTGTCGGTTTCGGCTAGCGACGGGTTGAGCCGCTACAAGCAGGGCTGGAGTACGCAGACGCAGCCCGTTTTTTTCTGTGGGCGCATCACCAACCCCAAGCGCTACGAAAGACTCGCGGCGCCACACGGCCAAATCGACTATTTCCCCGCCTATCGGGAAGGAGAATTCAGTTGAGTATAGAATTTAAAACTCCCTTGCACGTTGGCACACCGAACATCGGGGACAGAACCCTATTTCTCGAATATGTCGATCAAATGTTCGATCGACGATGGCTCACCAATCACGGGGAACTGGTGGCCGAGTTTGAAAATCAGCTGAAGGACTATCTCGGGGTTCGGCACTGCGTCGTCATGTGCAGTGGAACGATCGCATTGGAAATCGCCACTCGGGCGATGGGTTTAACCGGTGAAGTGATTTTGCCAGCCCTAACGTTTGTGGCTACCGCCCACGCATTGCAGTGGCAGGGGATCACCCCTGTGTTTTGCGATATCGACCCCGAAACGCTGTGCCTCAATCCGGCCGAGGTCGAACAGCTCATCTCGCCCCGTACCACCGGCATCCTCGGCGTACACGTGTATGGACGGGGATGCGATGTACACGGCCTGCAGGCCGTGGCCGACGCCCATCAGATCCAGCTTCTGTTCGATGCCGCCCATGCCTTCGGCAACACACTCAACGGCAAAAAGATCGGGGGGTTTGGCGAATGCGAAGTTTTTAGCTTCCATGCCACCAAATTTTTCAACTCCTTTGAGGGAGGGGTCGTCGCCACGAACAACGATGCGCTGGTAGAAAAAATCAGGTTGATGCAAAATTTCGGATTTTCGAGTTGGGATCGGGTGGATCACATCGGAACCAACGGAAAAATGACGGAAGTCTGCGCGGCGATGGGGTTGGCCAATTTCCAAAGCGTGGATAAGTTTCGAGCCATCAACCAACGTAATCGCGACCGCTACGCCCAAAGAATAGAGACCATTCCCGGCCTGCGGCTGGTTGAGCACTGCGCCGTCGAAGATCGATCGGCGGCCAATGCGCAGTATGTGGTTGTAGAGGTTCTCGAGGACTATCCGCTTTCACGCGACGAACTCATGGAACGTCTCCATGCTGAAAACATATTAGTGCGACGCTATTTCTGGCCCGGATGCCACCGAATGGAGCCGTATAAAACCCTGCATCCCCATGTAGGAAGCAGGCTTCCGTTTACAGAGGACATCTTGGAACGAATTCTGCTCTTTCCTACAGGGGAAGCGATTTCAATGCCGATCATTGACCGAATATTCGCTCGGGTAAAACAATGGATTTAGGAATGAGTTTAGAGCGTAAAAAAGAGGCCCCGAAGGTCAGCGTTTGCTTGATCACTTACAACCATGCGCCATACATCCGCGAATGCCTCGATAGTATATTGATGCAGCAAACCACCTTTCCCTATGAAATTTGTATTGGCGAGGACGAGTCGACCGATGGAACTCGAGAGATCTGTATTGAGTATGCAGAAAAATATCCGGAGCGTATTCGGCTTATACTTCGCTCACAATCCGAACCCGGTCGAGAGGCTTATGCAGCTCAAGGAAACTATAACTACGTCGAAACGCTCAAAATCTGCCGCGGGACGTATTTTGCGGATGTCGATGGCGACGATGCATGGCTCGATCCCTTAAAATTGCAGAAACAATTCGATGTGCTGGAAGCCAACTCAAACGTATGTCTCGTGCATTCGGATTGTGCGCTGTATCTTGCGGGTTACGATACGCAAGTATCCCCGCATATCCAACGGGATTACAAGAGGTCGCATACCCTCGATTCTAGCCCCTCTCACTTCATGTACAATGTGCTCCTGAGTCGATATAAAATTATGACGTGTACGGTGTTCACCCGAGGTGCCGCAGTCCTCGCCGTTATTGACGCGGCTCCCGAGCTCTTCCAAAACTATGCCAACGGCGACGTTCCACTGTGGTGCGAGCTCACGCGCCATGGATCCTTCTTTTATATTGATGAGCCGCTCTCCGTCTACAGGGTTCTCATCGAATCGTGCACCCACTCAAAAAACCCCGCTACGCGGCTAGGCTACTACAATCAGAATGAAGACCTGAAGTTGCACCTCGCCCGTAAATATGGATTACCGACGATGTTTATTCGCCGTCAGAAAACGAGAATCTGCAATCGTTTGGCTATGGTGAGCGGGAATTGGAAGGAGATTCAGGCGCTTTATCGAACCGACCCCTCCAGTTTTTCGTTTCGGGAGCAGGGCTATTTTAAGCTCAGTCAGGTTCCTCTATTTCGGGCGATCCTGTGCTGGCTCTATCGAAGGCTCTACGCCCTCCGCCTCGACCGTCCTCCACGGAGCCCCATGTGCAGGCCCGCGTGGATGGTGACCCGATAGACCATGTTATAGGGAATGGTGCGGAACGCCCAGTGGTGGCTCGCGAAGAAAAGGTCGCGCACCAATTCGCGACCGCACCGATAGATGCGGCGTCCAAAAGGGGATGTTTCCCCAAGGAATTTAGTAAAGCTATTGCCGTGTCTATACTTTTTATAGAAGAGCTCTTTCAAGGGGTAGTTGTGCGAATGCTCGACTTCAGACTCCTCCACGAGCAGGAACCGCGTATTAAATCTGCGGCACCGTGCCGCCCATACCGCATCTTCGGCATACCCTTCTTTCTGGAAGGATTGCCGCTCCCATAACGCGCGTTTAAAGGCACAGGCGGCGGCGGAAAAAAAAGGGGTTGTCGTTTGGTTTGAGGTATAGGCGCGCTGGTAGTCGTAGGCGACGATGAACTCCGCATCGGGACGTGCAACTTGGCGACTGAAGGTGGCGTCGGCGGTATCGTCGAGTAGCGGCTGGATCAGCTTTTCAAGCCAATCCTTAGAGCGGGGAATGGCATCGGCATTGAGCAGAACGATGAGGGCGTGGTCGGTGCGGGAAATAGCGGTGTTGAGTACCGGGCCGGGGATATAATCGGAAGGATCGATCTGGGTTAGGTGGCTTGCATCGCACTGTTTCCGAAGCGCTTCAAGGGAGCCATCGGTGGAGCCGGAGTCGATGACAAAAAATTC
Source organism: Kiritimatiellales bacterium (assembly GCA_003230915.1). Taxonomy (GTDB): domain Bacteria; phylum Verrucomicrobiota; class Kiritimatiellia; order Kiritimatiellales; family Pontiellaceae; genus Pontiella. The sequence continues at coordinate 25,349 of QIHI01000115.1, forward strand.
GTAGTCCTGAAACGTTTGGCGGTTGAGCATGTCGAGCGTGGCTCGCAGATACGGCATCTCATTTTTAGACCGCATGATGATGGTTGTAGAGGGAGGCATGGCGAGGTTAGTCGACCAGCGAGGAGGTGGCCTCGAGCACGTCAGGCGATTTGAATCGAGGATCGCGACCGAGTTCGTCGAGCAGGGTGTTGGCCAGCAGCTTGAGTTCGACAATGCGCCGTTTGTGCCCGATGATCAGCACGCTGGCTTGTGGGCTATTCTTCATTCGCCTGAGCTTCAGTAGCCAGTGCCTTGATCCCTTTGACGAGCAGGGTGAGTACGCGGATGGGCTTGAGGAAGACATGTTCGGGCCGCATACCGAGCGCCAGAAGCTTGTCGGAGAGGTTATAGGAGATTGAACCGGTGTAGATAATATGGCGCTGATTGGGATAGCGTTCGCGAGCCTTCAAGATCAGGTCTTCTCCACTCATGCCGGGTAGTCGAAGGTCGACCACACAGACATCGTAGGTGTTGTTTTTCATTAAATCCAAGGCTTCTTCAGCACTTTCGGCGGACGATGCGTTGAAGCCGTAGTCCTCCAGAAATGCGGTCAGGCTCATGCAAATGGCCGGTTCATCATCAATGACCAGAGCGCGTATGGTCGAAAAGTCTTTCATTCAATATCCCCTTTAGAGGGCGAAGTGTACAACAGGCGATAAACAAAACCCAAGCTCTATAATGAAGGGGTGCAAGACTCACGCGTTGCGGCCATTTCGAATTGATTCTGAAAAGGGTTCGTAATCAAAAACGATTCTGGGATAGTGCGCCGCGTTTTATTGAACGTATCTAAGGAATAATCCCATGGCCAAAACAAACAAGATTTTTAAACTGAAAATCGAACGCCCGCGCAATGTGAAGAACGATATCTTGTCGGGACTGACGGTTGCCCTCGTATTGGTTCCGGAAGCGTTAGCCTTTTCGTTTGTGGCAAAAGTTGATCCGATTGTCGGGCTCTATGCGGCCTTCATGATGGGGATGATTACGGCTATCTTCGGTGGACGTCCGGGGATGATTTCTGGCGCTACAGGCGCCGTGGCCGTTATTTTTGCGCCGCTGATGATTGGCTTATATGGAGATGGATTGACTTCACAGGAAGCGGAAGGATATCTCTTTGCGACCGTGGCTTTGATGGGAATCTTTCAGCTTCTTTTTGGGCTCTTTAAGATGGGAAAATTCATCCGAATGGTGCCGCACCCCGTCATGCTCGGTTTTGTGAACGGCCTGGCCATTATTATTTTTAAAGCTCAATTTGAGATGTTTTATACGGGGCACGGCGAACATGCCCAGCTGCTCGCTCCGGCGCAATTGGGGATTATGATCGGCCTGATTATACTCACCATGTTGATCAGCCAATTCTTCCCGAAGCTGACCAAAGCGGTGCCGGCGACCTTGGTGGCCATCCTTAGTATCACCGCAATTTCATTGTTCTTAAAAAAGGTCGGCATTCATGAGGAGCGCACGGTCATCGACTTCGTTCAAAGCATTGACCCTTCTAAAACCACGATTGCGGCCTCGCTCCCGCGTTTTCAGATTCCGATCATGCCGCTGACGCTGGAAAACTTTAATCTCATTCTTCCCTTTGCGTTTTTGGCGGCCTGCGTGGGTTTAATTGAGTCGCTCATGACTTTAACGCTGATCGATGAATTAACCGGCACTCGCGGACGGAGCAATCGAGAAAGTATAGCTCAGGGCTTGGCTAATATTACGAACGGGTTCTTCGGTGGTATGGGCGGCTGTGTGACGTTGGGACAGAGTATGATTAATATTCACGGTGGCGGGCGTGGGCGGCTGTCTGGAATTTCTGCCGCGACCTTCCTCCTGATGGTCCTTTTATTTGCCGCGCCATTAATCGAATTGATTCCGCTCTCCGCGTTGGTTGGGGTCATGTTTATGCTGGTGATCGCCACCTTTGAATGGTCGAGTTTTCGTATTATTCCAAGTGTTCCTAAAATTGATGCCTTCATCATTATTCTGGTTTCTACCGTTACCGTATTGGTTAACATCGCGACGGCCGTATTTATCGGGATCATTGTATCCGCTCTGGCTTTTGCATGGGAACATGGAAAGAAAATTCATGCCACAGTCAGCACGTCGGACACGGGCATGAAGGTGTATACGTTAGAGAGCGCATTATTTTTTGGATCGGCCCAATCCTTCAAAGAGCTGTTTGATCCCGCGGGCGACCCGCAGGATGTGGTGATCGATTTTAAAAAAGCGCGCGTCTACGATCACTCCGGCATCGAGATCATCAACAACGTAACCAAACGCTATGCCGAACAGGGAAAGTTCCTGCATCTGCTCAATCTTAGTTCGGAGTGCCGCGAGCTACTCACGAAGGCGGAGAGCATTGTTGAGATCAGCGTGATCGAAGAACTCGACTGGCATATCGCCGATAATAAGCTTGGCTAAGCCATAGCCACAAATACTGCCATCTGCAGATTACATAGATTTGAATTTGGGTAATTCGTGAAATCTGTGGAGATCAGGATTTCTGTTGCCTTGTGCGCAGGATGATCGCGCCCAGAAGCACCAGACCAAGTCCAGGAATCAGCCAGATGGCTTGGCGTTCCATGAACCCAAGCCAGAACATGGGTGCCGCGAGGGTGACTGAAATCCACATCCATCGTAGGTTCAGGATTGCCGGGCCACGGACGACCACGCGGTAGAGCATATAGGCGGGGAAGACGAGCCCATAAGCACTCAGGAAAGTGCGGTAGACCATCTCACCGCCGGTGAGGCCAGCGTGGGAGGGAAATCGGGCCGCAAAGAGTCCGGTTAACCCCGAGAATAGGATCAGGGCAATGAGCACCGGTTGTTTCGCCGAGGCATTGGGCAGGGTGCGGATGCGGTCTAGATGTACGCGGACGGTGAAGACCCATTGGCAGAGGATATGGGCCAAAATCCCCGCAGCGAGCCAAGGCGTGGCGATTGAAATAAACCCAGTTTCATTGAGCGCTCCAACGATCACACCAGCGTACCGGGTGGTCAGTACAATCATGCACGCGAAGAAGAAAGTGAACCCTATCGTGAATCCGATTCGCGCATTACGCTGGCCATCAAGCTGTTGGCGGGCGTGGTGGAAAGTGATATCGAGATAGGGGCAGAGCACAAAGCCGAAAACCATGACCGGAAACATCCAGAGTGGTGCGGCTGCCGATTCAGGAACCGTGGCGAATAGGGCGGCGTTCGCCTCTTTTACATCGGGGGTGAAAAAGGTGGCGATCAATACACCGAGGCCCAGCACGAGCAACGCGAGCGCAAGTTGTGGCATCCGCCCGCCGCTTATGGCTCGCCACGAAACCAGCGTGAAGACGACGAGAATTCCGAGCACCCCGTAGAGATATGCATTCGGAATTTGGAAGATCGTTCGAATGAAGTGGGCAAACCAAAGAATCCAGAACAGGTGGAACCCTAGTGTAATTGCCGAGAACCACCAGACCGCAGTGGGATGGGTTTCAACGAACCGAACCGAATCAATTTTTGATCGGAGGACCCAACCCATCGCGGCGGCACCGGCCACATTGGGTAATGCGAAAATCCAAAATCCCGCCCAGCCCATATCGCGGAGAAGCAGTGCGGGCAGGAACATTCCGATGCACCACGTCCATGAGCACGCGAGATATGCACCCCAAAGGATTGGGTTTCGCGTGGTGGGGGCGGAGCTCATTTGGTTAGGGTTTGACGGAGTTTCTTCGCTTTATGGTGAGCTTTGGGGGTGACGTGGAAGGTGGCGGTGCAGCGCCCGACGCGGCGGGGTCTGGTGGGCTTATCGCTGTGCTTCCCGACTTCCTTCGCGAGTTTATTTCTGCCGATCGGAACCAATACCTGCACGATGTCCATACGGATGGCGATGTTGAATTCTTTGCCTCCAGCGACCAGGGCATCGATGTCGTCGAGCGGAGTCATGCAGTATTCCGCCGGCCCGTGGCAGGGGCGGAGAAAACGGTATTCGAGGTTTTTACAGACCACGGTATAATCGCCACCGCAGACTTTGAAGATATAGTTTCCACCCGCGATTTCCGTGTTGCCCAGCAGGGCGGCTCCGGCCATCGCATTGT
>QIHI01000008.1 GCA_003230915.1 Kiritimatiellales bacterium
GCCATCACTGTGCCCAACCGGTCATGCATCGCTATAAAATTCCGGCGACCGCACGAGCCTCATTCGCGATGTACAATACCTTCGCTGAAATCGATGTGTTGACGGACGCCATCAAAAAAACGATAGGAATGTTTTCATAATGGATAATCTGCGCGAGCTGTATCAGGAGGTCATTCTTGACCACAATAAAAACAAGCGGAACTATCGGAAGATCGAGAATCCCGATGGTTTTGCCCATGGCGTCAACCCCTTGTGTGGCGACCAGATCGATGTCTATCTGAATCTCAAGGATGGTATAGTTGAGGATGTTTCATTCGATGGCCAAGGGTGCGCCATTTGTACGTCTTCGGCCTCGATGATGACCGTGGCGCTCAAGGGAAAAACCGAAGACGAGGCGCACGCGTTGTTCAAAAGTTTTCACCATGCGCTCACCGACAAAGAAACTCATCCTCAAGACGTGCCGTTGGGGAAGCTTAAAGTCCTGACGGGCGTGAAGGAATTCCCCGTTCGGGTTAAATGTGCGACACTCGCATGGCATACCTTCGATGCCGCGCTCAAGAAACTCCAGGACGAAATAACCACTGAATAATTTAACCGCAGAATATGCGGAATTACGCAGAAAAAAATCACACTCACTTATCACGGATCAAAACCATGTTTGGAAAAAAGAAAAAAGAACGCTTCCTACTAAAAGACACCGATAACGACCTGTTTTTACAAGTGGTACGCTCATTGCGCCAGGTTTTCGATCCGGAAATTCCGGTTAACGTCTACGACCTTGGGCTGATTTATAATCTAGATATTGACGAAGATAAGAAGGTTTATATCCGTATAACACTCACTGCGCCGAACTGCCCTGAAGCGGAGCGGATTCCCGCCAATATTCAGAATGCGGTGTTGGAAACCGAAGGGGTGAAGGATGTAGAGATCGAGCTGGTCTTCGACCCACCCTGGACACGTGAAAATATGTCCACCGCAGCCTTGCTTGCGCTAGGACTCATTTAAGGAAAAAATTATGGTTACTGAACAACAGATTCTCGATGAACTCAGTAAGATTATCGATCCCGATTTTCAGCGCGATATTGTGTCGCTAGGTTTTGTGCAGGACATGGTTATCGACGGCGGAACGATTTCGTTTACCATCGAACTAACGACTCCGGCTTGCCCGCTAAGCCCCGTATTTCAGAAGCAAGCGATCGATTTGGTTGGCGATCTTCCAGATGTTGAAAAGGTGCTCGTCAACATGACGGCTCGCAAACATGAAGCCCGCAAAACTGAGGCCAAAAGTGGGCTGAAGGACGTAAAGTATATTCTGGCGGTCAGTTCATGCAAGGGCGGGGTGGGCAAGTCCACTATTGCGGCTTTGCTTGCACGTACGCTCGGTAAGCGCGGTGCAAAGGTGGGTCTGCTTGATGCCGATATCTACGGCCCGTCGATCCCGACCCTGTTTAATCTTCACAAGACGGGCGTACGCACCTCGGCAGATCAAAAATTTATGCCGAACGAGGCGGAGGGAATCAAGCTAATGTCGTTCGGCTTCCTTGCAGGCGATGGTCCCGCCGTTCTGCGTGGACCGATGGTCGCGCAATACATACAGCAGCTCTTGCACAATGTGGCGTGGGGCGACCTCGATTATCTTATCATTGACATGCCGCCGGGCACGGGCGATATCCAGCTAACGATTTCGCAGTCGATCCAAATCGATGCCTCCGTGATTATCACCACCCCCCACCAGCTTTCGCTGACCGATGTGCGTAAAGGTATCATGATGTTCGATAAGGTGAATGTACCCGTGCTGGGTGTGATCGAAAACATGGCCTACTTCATCTGCGATGGCTGCGACAAGAAGCACCTGATCTTCGGCGAGGCTGGTGCGAAGAGCCTTGAAGAGCGCTTTGGGCTGGCGACACTGGCGGAGATTCCCATCTCCGGAAGTCTGAGCGGTTCGCTGGATACGTTGGCCGGTAGCGATATCGCAAACGAAACCACCGACATCGTGATTCGTGCGCTCGGTAAAAAAACGCTCGAAAAGCCAAGCCGCCCGGAAGTCGCGTACGACACCGAAACCATTACCCTGACATGGGCCGACACCGGCGAGACCGCCACGGTGTCCAACTTTGAATTACGCAGGGCCTGCTCCTGCGCGTTGTGCATCGACGAGATGACGCGCGCGCCACTTCTCGACCCTCAAACTTTGCCCACGGATATCCATGCGAAAACGGTGGGCATCATTGGAAACTATGCCGTGACCGTTGATTGGTCGGACGGTCATAATACGGGCTTCTTTCCGTATTCCACGATCCGCGAACTTTCCAAAAATAAACCGAAGGGGTGCGGTAAACCTTCCTGTTGCCAAAACTAGAGATTGAGTTATGAAACAAAAAACTAGAATTTTTGAGAAGTTGGGATTGGTTTTGAGTGCAGCCATTTTGCTCGGATGTTCGAATAAGCAAGAGTCGGGCTCTGAAAGCGCTGGGCGAGCCAAGGTAGTGGCAACGATCGGCATGATTGCCGACGTGGCAACCGTGATCGGCGGAGAGCATGTGACGGTGCATGGCCTGATGGGCCCCGGCGTGGATCCCCACCTGTACAAAGCGACGCCGAGCGATGTTCAGGCCTTGCAAGCGGCCGACATTATTTTCTACAACGGACTTCATCTTGAAGCAAAAATGGGTGAGTTGTTCGAGAAGATGGGGCAAGTGCGCACGACGGTTGCGGTAACGAAGTCCATTCCCGAATCTCTCCTGTTCTCCCCGGAGGCATTCGCGGGGCACCACGATCCTCACGTCTGGTTCGATGTGACGTTATGGAAGTATGCCGCCGGGGAAATCGCGCGAACTCTGGCCGAAAAATATCCCGACCACGCACCGGAGTTCAATCAGAATGCCGCCACCTATCTGACCCAGCTCGATACCTTGCATGCGTATGTGCTGGAACAGATCGAACGGGTTCCATCGGAACAACGTATTTTGATTACCGCCCACGATGCGTTCAACTATTTTGGCCACCGCTATGGCTTTGAAGTCGCGGGCTTACAGGGTATTTCCACTCAGGCGGAAGCTGGAACTAAGGATGTGCAGGATCTGGTAAACTTGATTGTCGATCGTGAAATCCGTGCCATCTTTGTGGAGTCGTCTGTGCCGGTGAAAAACATTAAGGCTGTCCAAGAAGGGGTTCGAGCCAAGGGATGGAATGTGGAAGTCGGCGGCGAACTTTTTTCCGATGCCATGGGTGACGCCGGAAGCTTCGAGGGAAGCTACATCGGCATGGTGACGCATAATATTGATACCATTGTTTCAGCGTTGCTTGAGTCGGGGCATGACTAAACCCTCCCCATCGCCAATTCTGCCGTTGGAGGTTACGGATCTAACCGTGGCCTACCATGAAAAACCGGTGCTGTGGGATGTCGATTGTGCGATTGACGAAGGCACCTTGCTAGCCATTGTGGGACCCAACGGAGCCGGGAAAAGCACGTTCATCAAGGCCTGTCTTGGGCTGATTCCCACTGCGGCTGGACGTGTTAAAGTCTTTGGTAAAACCTATGCTGTCCAACGTAAGCGGGTCGGTTATGTGCCGCAGCGCGAAAGCGTCGACTGGGATTTCCCCACCCACGCGCTCGATGTGGTTACGATGGGCCGCTACGGTCACCTCGGTTGGTTTATGCGTCCCGGCAAGACGGATCGGGACATGGCGATGGATGCACTCGAAAAGGTAGGTATGGCCGAGTTCGCCCGCCGACAGATCAGCCAGCTTTCGGGCGGGCAACAGCAGCGTGTATTTCTAGCTCGCGCTCTGGTACAGGATGCGGATCTCTATTTCATGGATGAGCCTTTTTCTGGGGTGGATGCCGCCACGGAACGCTCGATCATTCAGCTACTCCAGGAGCTGCGCTCCAAGGGAAAAACGGTGATCGTGGTTCATCACGACTTACAGACTTTGAAGGAATATTTCGACTGGTGCATGCTGTTGAACGTACGCCGCATTGCACTGGGGCCCGTGGACGAAGTACTCACGAAAGAAAACCTGCACCGAGCCTATGGTGGCCGGTCGGCATTCCTACGGTCTTGAGGGATTTTCATGATCGATTTTGACTATACGCTAACGACGGTAGTGCTCGGCGGTGCACTGGTTGGCCTGCTGTCCGGTGTGTTCGGAGTCTACGCGCTCTTGCGTAAACAGAGCCTTTTAGGCGATACCATTGCACACGCAGCTTTGCCGGGCATTGCATTGGTTTTTCTGATTCTACGGGTCAAACATCCGCTCGCCCTCACGCTCGGTGCCATGGTGGCCGGTTGGCTAGGAACCATGACCATCCCTGCCGTGGTGAACCGCTCGCGCATCAAGCCCGACACGATCATGGCCGTGGTGCTGGCCGTGTTTTTCGGCTTGGGCCTAACCTTGCTCAGCGTCATTCAAAAACTGCCGACTGCGAACCAGGCCGGTTTGACAAAATTCCTCTACGGCAACGCCTCGACTATGCTACGGCAGGATGTTCATGTGATGGCGGCCTTCACGATCATCTCCGTTTGCGCGGTGCTCCTGTTCTGGAAGGAATTTAAGATTGCAACCTTCGATGCCGACTATGCCCGTTCGCTTGGGCTTCCGGTTCGCTGGCTCGACATGGTTCTGCTTTCTCTGATTGTCGTAGCCATCACCGTCGGCCTACAGACCGTAGGAGTGGTGCTAATGAGTGCTATGCTGGTTGCCCCCGCCGCCGCTGCCCGGCAGTGGACTAACCGAATGGAGATCATGGCGCTACTGTCCGCACTGTTCGGAATGGGAGCGAGCATTTCCGGGGCGTTGCTGAGCAGTAGTATCACGAACCTGCCGACGGGGCCATCGACCGTGTGCATCATCACGCTTTTCTTTCTGATCTCTATCCTATTCGCGCCCAATCGCGGACTGTTATGGCAATGGATAAGGCGCAGAAGCCGCCACGGAGAAATTACGCAGGCGCGGTTATTGGAAGAGCTATATTGGCTGGAACAAAACCATGAGCCGAGAAGTCACTATCATGAGGTACGCTCCCTTCAAGCCGTTAATCATGAACGCATCGACCGCTACCTCGACACGCTCGTTCGGCAGGGCTGGATCGAGCGCTCTGGAGCGGGCGGAATCCGCCTTACCTCCGTAGGGCTAAGACAGGTGGAAACGACCCATGCGGAGATGGAAGGAAAGGAACTGTTGTGATTTTTGACATCATACTGATCGCCTGCATCGTTGCCGCCGCCTGTTCCATGCCGGGTGTGTTTCTGGTGCTACGTCGCCTATCCCTTCAAAGCGATGCGATCAGCCACTCGGTTTTGTTCGGCATCGTGATCAGCTTTTTTTTGGTGAAGAATTTTCACTCCCCGCTATTGATGATCGGCGCGGCCGCCACCGGGGTCTTGACCGTTATGCTTTCGGAGGTTTTGCTGAAGACAAAGCTGGTCAAGGAGGATGCATCTATTGGTTTGGTTTTCCCGGCACTTTTTTCCATCGGCGTCATTCTGATCAGCAAATATGCCGGCGATATTCATCTGGATACGGATGCCGTACTGACCGGCGAAATTGCGTTGGCTCCGTTCGATCGTTTCGTGGTCAGGGGAGTTGATCTCGGCCCACGTTCGGCCTGGAGCATGGGACTGATTGCGGGGGTTAACTTTCTGTTCCTGCTCGGCTTCTTTAAAGAACTAAAGCTATCGACCTTCGATGCCGGGCTGGCGGCTAGTCTCGGATTCCGCCCTCATTTGCTGCACTATGGTTTGATGATTATGGTCAGCATCACGGCCGTTGGGGCGTTTGATTCGGTCGGCTCCATTCTCGTGGTTGCGCTGATGATTGTTCCGGCAGCCACGGCCTATTTACTGACCGATTCGCTGGCAGTGATGATTGCGCTGAGCATAGGGGTGGGGGTAGTCAGTGCTGCAACGGGTGTTATTGTTGCCTTCTCGCTCGATACCTCGATCTCAGGAACCATGGCGGTTGTTTGTGGACTATTTTTTGCGGTTGCGCTCTTTTTCTCGCCGCGCTACGGCATGGTTTCGAAAATGATCGTCGCGCGCGACCGGAAGTGGGTCTTTGCCTGCTACACGCTCGGTGTGCATTTGCTCCACCATGAAGGCACGCCTGAGGAAGAGCAAGAAAGCCATGTCCGACACCTGCAGGACGACCTGAAATGGGCACCGAAATATGCGAAGAAAGTCGTGGCCTCCGGCATTCGTAATGGCCTGTTGCTAAAAACTGGAAACCACCTCCGCCTCACCCCGCTCGGCAAGGAAACCGTCCGCTCGCTGATGAACCGGGGCTAAGGATTTTCCCAACTGAAGCCGCTCGAGTCTCTTCTTCGAAATTACAGAAAGAGTATTGCTGTACCACTGAACCGGTGTGTTATCCCTGTGAGCAATATTTTCTTTTGATGTATTCCGAACTTCCAACGGTTGACAGTTTTTATTACCGTCTGTGCCATGAATTTGATTTCTTCCCTTGAAAAACGTTTTGGCGGCTGGGCCATCCCTAATTTGACCCTCTACTTAATTGTGATCCAGCTGATTGGTGTGGTGCTGCTGATGGGAGGCTATTCAAAGTACGAAGATCTGGTTCTCGTGGGCGGCTTGGTGCAGGTGGGGGATTGGACGCGCTTGTTATCGTTCATGATGATTCCTCGGACGCTTAGTCCGATCTGGCTCTTTTTTTCCTTCTATATTTTTCATCTGATTGGTTCGTCGCTAGAACGGGAGTGGGGCACTTTCAGATTCAATCTCTATATTCTGCTGGGCTATCTGTTGACGGTTGCGGTGGCATTTGTAGTGCCGTCGGCCATTATTTTTAATACTTACTTTCTCGGCAGCATATTCCTCGCGTTTGCGACGCTGTTCCCCAACATGGAATTCCGGTTGTTTTTCATTCTTCCGGTCAAGGTGAAGTGGTTGGGTTGGTTGACGGCGAGCCTTTATGTCCTGACGTTATTTTCGGCGGATATTGGAAGCCGACTGGGTGTTGTTGCTGCATTTTCAACCTATCTGATTTTTTTCGGGAAGGCTTTTTTGAGCAACTTCAAGGCGGGTCAACGGCGTAAGGCGTACCATGCGGAGCGAGTGGTAGCTGATGCCCAGCCCTTTCACGTTTGTGCGGAATGCGGTGTGACGGATAAGACGGATGGATCGATCCATTTTCGATACTGCTCCACCTGTGGTAAGTGCTTTTGCGAAGAGCACATCGGGAATCACGCCCATTAGAGTATTTCGGGCTTTTCCTCAAAGACGAGGCGAGGACAGTCTCTGATCGGCTATGTCATCCCCCCCCCTTTTTTTTGCGATCCGATGGATTTCGCTCTTGGTCGATCGGGGAAGGGCACTAGAGGCCTCTGCCTACGAAGCCTAAAAGGCCGGGGTCGTTTATATTCGATACTAAAAAATGGTGGGCGAGGCGGGACTCGAACCCGCACGCTGTTAGGCACGAGAACCTAAATCTCGCGTGTATACCAATTTCACCACTCGCCCAATAAAAAGTGGGCAATAATGTAGTGGTCGGCAGAAGGTGGCTCAAGTTCAAAAAACGTGATTTTCCCAAATCGTCTGTAGCGTGCGGATTGCGGTTGCAGGGGTGGGGGCGATATTAACCGCGCCGATTACGCAGAAATTTTTCACTCCGGTCTTGAGCAAGCTGGGCAGGTTGTCAGAAGTTATGCCGCCGATAGCGGCGGTGGTGAGTGATGTTGCTTGTGCAATTCGGCCAACCTCTTCTGGACCGAGTACGGAATCGGTTAAGGCTTTGGTTTGCGTGGGAAAGACGGGGCCGATGCCAATATAGTCTAGGGAAAGTTCCATGGCTTGTTTGGCTTGTTCGGCGCTGTGGGTGGAGAGGCCGAATAGCTTGCCGGGGGTGTTCCATGCCTCGCGCGCTTTGGCGAGGGGCGGATCGTCCTGGCCGAGGTGGAGGCCGTCGGCATCGGACTCAATGGCTACGGCAAGATCGTCGTTCACAATAAAGCGCGTTGCGGTGCCTCGGGTGATGGCGCGGATGGCGTGGGCGGTTTCGAGCACGGAGGCACGGTGGGCATCTTTCATTCGGAGCTGGAGATAGCGTACGCCGCAATCGACCGCCGCCTTGGCACAGGTCTCGTAGCCCGCCACGGGATCGGTGAGAATCAGATAAAGTCCAAAAGTTTCCTTCATAGCCGAGCATTAAGCCACAGACCGAAACGCTGGGAAACTGCCAAGTCTGGAAATGGGTCTGTTTATTCTTGTTGCGACTTGCTGGAGCGGTACACTTACAAACTATCACTTATTTACGTAAATTCAGCGAAAAAGGGGACATAGGATGAAGCGTTTAGTCTTATTTGTTTGTTTACTATCCACGGTGGCCTGCATGCAGGCCGCCGCACAATACCGGGACTTCACGAGTACAGATGGAAAAACCATCAAGGCGGCACTGAAGGCCTACGATGCCCAAAAGAAAATCGTCACGATCGAACGCGATAATCGAAAAACCTCCAGGGTGCCCATCACTGTTTTTTCCAAAGCCGACCAAGCCTATATTCTAGAGTGGGATGCTTCAAAAGGATTTTCATCCGCAAGCTTCCTGAAGATCGAATGCGATGACATGGTCGTTGAAAAACGTAAAGAGAAAGAACTCGAAGATGTTCTTTATACCGGAGGCCATATCGAAAAGGATTTTGAAAAAACGGTGACAACCTTTGAACGTATTGCTTTTGAAATACAGTTCCAAAATACGAACAACTCCGAACTAAAAGACATACGCATGGAATACCAAATCTATTACGAGCAATCGGAGCTGATTTGGGAAGAAAAACCTGAAGTAAAACAAAAACATTTTAGTGGAGAAATGGCTATTCCGGCCTTACCGGGGAAATCAAAAACGCTGGTCACGACGGAATCTGTCGAAATCCATGAAGACAACGTTAATCCGATTCCTCAGTTTGGAGAGGATCAGCGGCGAGGTGGCAAAGGAGAGGTTCACGGAATACGTGCTCGGCTATACATGAAAATGTCCTCTGGCAAAGAAATCATGCGGGAGTTCAGCTTTCCTGAGAAACTTTCCGATAAAAAGTTTCCCTGGAAGGATTAGGGATGACTGACAAGGTTTTTGAATTAGGGGAGAGAGCGACGATGAAATATGTATTGGTGTTTGTTTGTTTAATTACATCAGCGATTGGGGTATTGGGTGCCACACAATACCGAGATTTCACGAGTACGGATGGGAAAACCATCAAGGCGGTAGTGAAGGCCTACGATGCCCAAAAGAAAACCGTCACGATCGAACGCGATAACCGAAAAACCGCGAAGGTATCCATCACTGTTTTTTCCGAAGCGGACCAGATTTACATCCGAGAGTGGGAGGTTTTAAGGAGCTTTTCGATTGAACATCTTTTCAAGATTTCCGCCAAGCGAAAGAGGGTCGATAATGAAACGGCGGGTTCTTCCGACTATAATTCAAGAGTGGAAGTTGAAGATACCAGCTATGAAATAGTATTAGATAATCGCTCGGGTGTTATGATGGATGGACTCGAACTGGAGTATTGCATCTACTATGAACAGGAAAGCATTAAGAGTTCCGGGCAGGTGTGCGACCAAGGCGTGTATTGCGGAAAACTTTCGGTTGCGTCGACTGCTTCGAAATCTAAAGTAGCACTTCAAACTGAGGCTGTTTCTACTTATATAGAAGAGATGGATTCAAATTGGAGCTATATCGATGACGATGGAAATCCCATCAAAGCAAAAAATGTTCAGCGAGGGGATGTACACGGAATTTGGATCCGGGTGCATCTGAAACTTCCGTCGGGGGAAAGGGGAATGCGTGAATATTGCCTTCCTGACAGTCTCAACAATAGCAAGGTGTGGAAGACCTCTTCGATCCGTGCGGGCTTGAATCGATTGGAAAGCCCGTGATGTTCTCTGGGGTTTGACCTAGTTGTTCACGCTGGAGGATTTGATGGAAACACCCGATACGAACCCTATACAGGATTTAATAGCCACCGACGATTCCACGACGGGTGGTTCTTCGTCGATCGAACTCGGAAAAGTGAAGCAGGTGCTATCCATCAAGATGGAAACGCACAGCGCGCACTACGAAGGCATCACACCGCTTGGCCAAGGTTCGTTTGGCGAGGTGCATAGTGCTCGAGATACGTTGCTGGGGCGCGAGGTGGCGATTAAGTCGCTCAAGGCACATTTCCGCGAGGAGGACGAGGTGGTCGACCGCTTTCTGAAAGAAGCGCGCGGCACGGCTCAGCTGGAGCACCCGAATATTATGCCGGTGCATGAGATGGGGGTTAGCGACGATTTGGGCATCTACTTCACGATGAAAAAGGTTGAAGGCGACGACCTCAAAGTGATTCTCGACCATTTGGAGGAAAAGACCTCACTCTATCAGAAAAAATATCCCCTCAACACACTTCTGGAAATATTTTTATCCATTTGCAATGGGGTGGCATTTGCGCATAGCAAGGGGGTAATCCACCGAGATCTCAAACCAGCAAATGTGATGATTGGGGAGTATGGCGAGGTTTTGATTCTCGACTGGGGACTAGTCAAGCAACTCGGTACGGAAGAAGCGGAGCAAAGCACCGTGCAGTTGCGCATGGACGAATTGGACGATGGCTCGCAAACCCTCGTCGGTGCGATTTTCGGTACGCCGAACTATATGTCGCCGGAGCAGGCCGGAGGGCACATTAAGGAGATCGATTTCCAGAGCGATGTCTACAGCCTCGGTGCAATTCTCTACCACATTCTTGCCCACCGTCCGCCGTTTGAAAAAGCACCGATTGGCCGCTTGCTCAAGAATGTGAAAGCTGGACAGTTTGATCCACCGCGCAAGCGCCGCCCGGAACTGAAGATCCCGCGCGAACTGGAGGCGATCTGCCTGAAGGCGATGGCGTTGCATCCGGTGGCTCGCTACCGCACGGTGGAGCGTTTGGCCGAAGATATTCGCAATTCTATCGGAAACTTCACGGTGGGGGCATACAAAGCACCGCGCTGGGTTCGTTTTTGGAAAACCTGTAAGCGCAATCCGATCAAGTCAAGCGTGGCAGTCGCAGTTGTGGCCGCGTTGTTGCTCGCGTTCGGGGGGGGACGCACGATGCTTTATGGAAGCTATCGGTCGAGTATAGATCGCGCTTCCGAGCTACGCGCCCGGGGAGATGTGCTCATCGCCGAGGCCACGACGTTATATGACGAGCTTCAGGCGCTACGCGAGCAGACAGATCGAAAAGACAAGACCCAACAGGAGCTGGACTTCGAAGAGCTTCTTGAAGAGCGTAGCACGGCGGCAAGCGCAAAATATAACGTGGCCATGGCACTGTATGAAAGCGTGCCGGAGCCGTATCGCGGGAAATCAGCGGTGCATGACGGCTATGTGGGGATCATGCGCAACCGGATTGATTTTGCACTGCACTGCCGACAGTACAGCCAAGCCAATGCATGGTACGAAATTATTCGGTTGCGTATTAACCAGGTGGATATACAGGCAGATGCCGAAACGATCGAGAAGTTGAAAGGGGTTAGGGATCGAATTATGGGCTATGGCCGCCTTTTCATCACTGCTCCCGATCACGTTCGCGAGGTGATGGTCTGGCCCCTTTTTGATGTCGAGGGAGAGCCGCGCAAAGTACTGGGTGATGCGATTCGGCGCGGCAAACCTCCTTTCGAAATCGATGGGATCGAAACGGGATCGTATGTCTTACAAGTCACCCGTGCAGATGGAGGGAAGATGCCCTTTCCGGTTTATATAGACCATGGCGAGGATAAACGAGTGAAACTAACGGTTCCAGAATCAATCCCTGAAGGCATGGTTTATGTGCCGGGTGGCGACTTTATCAAAGGAGGAAGTGCGTCGCGCTTCTATCGAAAGCATCGGAGCTCGCTCCCCGGATTTTTCATCAAGAAGTACGAAGTCACGGTGGCTGAATATCTTGAATTTTGGCGCACTATCGCCGATGTAGAACTGAAATCTGAATACACCAGCCGCATCCGTTTCCGGCCGGAAGACCGCCGCTACGTGGATGCCTGGGACGATCAAGGAAACCTAGCCGCCGAGCAATTGAGCTTGGAGTTTCCCGTGGTTGGAATCTCTCGTGTTGCCGCCGCATCGTTTTGTGACTGGAAGAGCCGCCAGACGGGAGAAATTCTCCGTCTGCCCCAGGCCGATGAGTGGGAAAAAGCGGCTCGTGGTGTGGATGGTCGAACCTACGTTTGGGGCAATAGCTATGTGGCAGGGGCGAACCTCGCACTGACCAAGGAAAATAAAAAAGGCAAGGCACGCTTTCCCCTTTGGGCGCCCCCCGGAAAATTTCCGCGCGATGTCTCCATCTATGGCGCGTACGACATGGCCGGCAACGTCCGTGAAATGACTTCCACACCCCTGCCGAACAGCGACACCTTCTACCAGCTCAAAGGCGGCAGTGCTTCTACGCCGCCCAATTTTCTTCCCTGCAGCTATGCTTCCGACACGCCCGTCGTTCCGTCCGATGTCGGCTTTCGCTATATTCAAGAGATCCCTTAGAAATGACATCAAGAACCCAAGCCCTCTCATTAGTTGAATCATTGCAGTCGCGGTTTGTCCACGGCTTGGAGGCTTGGGGGGGCGAGGTCTTCACCTTGACCGAATGGATGCGCGATGAAGGGCGGCATGGCGGCGGTATACGTTACGGCATGGCCGACAGCAAACGGCTCGGTCGGGCCTCCGTCAATATTTCGCAGGTTCACTACGACGGCGAACCGGAGCGCAAGCTGGATTCCGCCTCGGCTCTCTCCACCATCGTGCATCCCGCGCATCCACACGCACCCTCCGTGCACATCCATATCAGTTGGACAGAACTCAAAAGTGGTATGGGCTATTGGCGAATCATGGCCGATCTGAACCCGTCGGTTTTGAATCCAAAACAGGTGGAGCAATTCACCGAGGCACTCCGGCAGGCCGCGCCCCATGTTTTTGAAGAGGCCGTCGCGCAAGGCGATCGGTATTTTTATATCCCAGCTATTGGACGGTTGCGAGGTGCTTCCCATTTCTATCTCGAAAATTATACCACCTCCGATCCCTCCGCCGATTTACTCCTTGCCCAGCGGGTAGGAGAAGTGGCCATGGATACTTACATTCAGATTCTGAAAGAACCCGCATTAATCGAAACCGCACCATCAGAAATGGAAAAAGCCGGGCAGCTGGCCTATCACACGCTCTACTTTTTCCAGGTGCTAACGCTCGACCGCGGCACCACCGCTGGGTTACTGGTGCATAACCAGAACGATATTGGAATCCTCGGATCGCTTCCACCACGGGTCGATAAAAACCTGCTCGCCTCCTGGCGCTCGCGCATGGAACCGCCGCAGGATCGTTTGCTCGATACCCTGCTCGCGGCACTGCCCCAGGCCGGAACCTGCACCATTGGCAAAGACATCAAGCAAAAGCTGGCCTCCGCCATCCGCGCGCACTATCAGGCACACCCCGAAGCCCTTGACCTGCAAGCCTCCGGAAACAGCACGCCACCGACGATGGATAACCACAAATAGAGAGGAGATCGCATGGAACCCAGAATCAGCATCATCAGCTTCGGGGTCGCCGATTTTGAGCGATCGTACCGCTTCTACAAAGAAGGACTGGGTTTTCCAACCTCCGGAACTCTGGCCGACGGCATCGTCTTTTTCAAGACAGCCGGCACCCGCTTTGCAATCTATCCTGTGGATAAACTAGCCGAGGAAGTGGATGGAGATTTTTCAGCCGAACGCGGAATATTCCGCACCTTCACGATCGCCCACAATACACGTAGCAAGGAAGAGGTCGGCGAAGTACTGGCGCTGGCCGCGCAGGCGGGTGGGAAAATCGAAAAACCTGCATCGGATGTTTTCTGGGGTGGCTATAGCGGCTACTTCTCCGACCCCGATGGCTACCTTTGGGAAGTTGCCTACGCCGATTGCTGGAAGTTCAACGACGACGGCAGTCTGATGCTGGATTGATTCGGCTTGTAGTGGTCGCAAAGTTCTGTTCCAGCATTAGACCGACACAGCGGTCGTCTCTCCATGCGGACATTGCTCTACTCCTACTCGACCATTGAATTTTCGCTAGCCATCAGGGTTGGCGCGGGTGGAGGTGCGCTCTTGAGGTTGATCAAGTCGGAGAGGATCAAGAGCGTTTCATCGAGTACGATATCGTTGGCATCTTCCTCCTCTTTGTCCTCGTCGAGGAAGGCGCCGGACTGGATATCGTCTAGCTCCTTTTCTGCTTCGGCCTCGGCGATGCGGCTGGCGAGCGAGAGCGAAACGGTTTTGGTTTCGTAGCGCTCCTTGAGGCGCTCGCGCCGTTGCAGGAAGAGTTGGAACTCCTCGTCGTTTTCAATACGCTCTTTGGACTGATTGGTGAGCTGGGGGATGAGCTTAGCCAGACCGGTATCGATGCGGTACATGGCTGGGCGCACGGTGTCCCATGGTAGGGCGTGTTTGAGTGAGTCTTCGCCAATATCCATTACATCGAGGTAGGAGGGGATGATGATGTCGGGGGTGACGCCCTTGAGTTGGGTGGAGCCGCCATTGATGCGGTAGAAGCCGGCGGTGGTCAGTTTGAGCGATCCGCGCCGCTCGCCACCGAGCAACATAAGGGTTTGGACGGTGCCCTTGCCATGCGTCTGCTTGCCACCCACAATGATAGCTCGCTTGTAGTCCTGCAGTGCGGCGGCGAGAATTTCGGAGGCTGAGGCGCTGAGCCGGTTAACCAGAACGATCATTGGGCCGTCATAGTTGATTTCCGGGTCGGCATCGGGAAGCACTTGAACACCGCGGCGTTCTTTGACCTGCACGATGGGGCCGGAGGAGATGAACAGTCCGGCAATGTCAATGGATTCGACCAATGAGCCGCCGCCGTTATTACGCAGGTCGAGGATCAGCCCTTCAATCCCTTCAAGCATGAGTTCGTTAATCAGTCGGCGGACGTCGCTAGAGGCGCGCCGTGCATCCTTCGCGTTCTTGTTGGCGGCCGAGAAGTCGGCGTAGAAGTCGGGTAGGGTGATGACGCCGAGCCGCCGGGTGTCACCGTTATCGAGCTCAATCTCCTTGACCTCACCCTTAGCAGCTTGCTCCTCGAGCTTTACCTCGGCGCGGATGAGGTCGATTTTTTTGGTGCGTGTGCCGGAGCGGTCGGAGGCGGGGATGACAGTGAGTACGACTTTTGAATCGATCTCGCCGCGGATAAGGCGGACGGCTTTGTAGAGCGGCCAGTGCAGGATGCTCACCGGTTCTTCATCGCCCTGTGCGACGGCAATAATCTTGTCGCCGGCTTTCAGGCGTCCATCCTGTTCGGCCGGGCCGCCGGGGATAATGCGTACGATACGGGCGGAGCCGTCGTCGGGCCGCAGCATGGCACCGATACCGACGAGCGAGAGCTTCATGTTAATGTTGAAATCTTCGACATTACTGGGCGACAAATAGTCGGAGTGCGGGTCGTAGACATGGGAGAATGCCGTGAGATAGCGCTGGAGCAGCATCTCTTCGTCGAACGATTCTATGGTGAGTGCAAACTGCTTGTAGCGCTCGAGGATGAATTGCTCGGGAGAGAGTTTGGCGGCTTCGGCCTCCGCATCGTATTCTTCTTCGATTTCGACCACGCTGTTAGTAGCGCTGGTTTTTGCAGAGTCGATCATGCTGGTTTCAGTTTCCTCCTTCTCGTCGGTATAGACCTGTTGGGAAACGAGCCGCGCGATATACTCGTTTTTAACGCGCTTGCGCCAGAGCTCGTTCCACTCGGCTTCGGTGGCGGGCCATTCGGCTTCTTGCCTATCCCACAGGAAGGTTTCGTCGGTTGTGGTGTTGAACCCGTTTTTGAGTAGCCCTTCAATAAAGGTCATACGGTTTTCGACCCGCTCCATCAGGATGTCGTACGCACGGATGGCAAAGCTGATATCGCCCTTGCGCAGGCGCTTGGCCAGTCCGGCAGATTCTATGGTGAAGGCATCGATATCGGATTGGAGGTAGTAGCTGCGTAACGGATCGAGTGCGTCGATGTACAGGTTGAAGGCGTTGGTGGAAATATTCTCGTCGAGTGGCAGTTGATTGAGGTGAAAGACCGGTAGCGAATAGGCCACCGACTGGGAAATCTTCTTCGTGTTGAGTTCACTCTTTTCAACGTTGCAGCTACCTAGCATGGGCGTCGCAGCGAGCAAGGCCATCAGGAGGAGAGGTCTGTGTTTCATGAAAATCCTTATATGAGTTATAGAGGCCGCACTCTAGCGGCTGATCTGTTGCAAAACAAGCCTGCTTTGCTAATGTAGATTGCGGTATTATTATTTTTAATCGGCGGCCGATGGCTGTACCTTTGGCGGCTCGAAAAGCATTTAAAGCAGGAGAAACTAATGACCACAAAATTGACTGAACGTTCAGAATGGAAAGCACTCGAAGTGCATTATGCTGAAATGAAAGGCACGCATATCCGTGATCTTTTTTCCGATGCCGGCCGCGCGGCGCAATTTACCCTGAAAGCTGAAGACCTGCTGCTCGACTACTCCAAGAACCGTATTAATACCGGAACGATGGACAAGCTGGTGGCGTTGGCTGAGTCTGCCGGTCTGAAGGGATGGATCGAAGCGATGTTTGCTGGCGAAAAGATTAACGGCACCGAAAATCGTGCCGTTTTGCACACCGCACTACGCGCACCGAAGGATGCCGTGATCGAGGTCGACGGCGAAAACGTGATCCCGAATGTCCATGCCGTGCTCGACCAGATGGTTGTGTTTTCCAATCAGGTACGCTCCGGTGAATGGAAGGGTCATACCGGAAAACCGATCAGGAACATCGTCAACATAGGCATCGGGGGTTCCGACCTTGGTCCGGTGATGGCCTGCGAGGCACTGAAGGCATACTCGCAGCGCGACCTCAATGTGGTGTTTGTCTCGAACGTTGATGGCACACATATCGCCGAAGCACTCCGGCCTTTAAAAGCGGATGAAACACTCTTCATCGTCGCCTCGAAAACCTTCACTACGCAGGAGACGATGACCAACGCGCACTCGGCTCGCAGCTGGTGTCTGGAATCGCTCAAAGACGAGGCGGCAATTGCGAGGCATTTCGTGGCGCTTTCCACCAATGCCGTGGCGGTCTCTGAATTCGGAATCGATACCACCAACATGTTTACCTTCTGGGATTGGGTCGGCGGCCGCTATTCACTGACCTCTGCCATCGGCCTACCAGTAATGCTGGCCGTCGGGCCGGAGAACTATCGCGAGCTACTGGCCGGATACCATAAGATGGACATTCACTTCCGTGCCGCACCATTCGCTGAAAACATGCCGGTGATCCTCGCGTTGCTCGGTATTTGGTACAACAACTTTTTTGATGCGGATACGCAGGCCATCCTGCCGTACGATCAATACCTTTCTCGCTTCGCCGCCTACTTCCAACAGGGCGACATGGAGAGCAACGGAAAGTGTGTCACCCGCTCCGGCGAAAAGGTGGAATGGCAGACCGGCCCGGTGATCTGGGGCGAACCCGGAACGAACGGCCAGCATGCCTTCTACCAGCTTATTCATCAGGGGACTAAGTTGATCCCATGCGATTTTATCGGCTTCTGTAAATCACAGAATCCCATTGGCGACCACCACGTCAAGCTGATGGCCAACTTCTTCGCACAGACCGAGGCGCTGGCCTTCGGTAAGACGAAAGAGGCGCTCGAAACCGAAGGCGTATCCGCCGAACTGATACCGCACAAGACCTTCGAAGGCAACCGCCCGACCAACTCCATCATGGCTGATAAACTGACCCCGTCCGTACTCGGTCAGTTGGTCTCTCTCTACGAGCACAAGATCTTTGTGCAAGGCATTATCTGGGACGTTTACTCCTTCGACCAGTGGGGGGTCGAACTTGGCAAAGTTCTCGCCAAGGCGATCCTTCCCGAACTTGAAGGCGACAGTGCTCTCGCGCACGACGCCTCCACCAACGCGCTTATCGAGCACTTCCGCGCGAATAAGTAAGGCCATACGTCCGTAATCCATGAAATGGGATCACTTCTGTCCCAACGGTTAAAAAATGATTGATGCAATGACCTGATCCCCTATGTAGTGCGAGGTGTCTTTCAGGTGCGCGAACGATGGCCGGTATCCCTCCCGTTGGAGGTTTTACAAACGGATTCTTTATGATTCCTTTTTCTCGGCGATAGATTTCCGCAGAATCTTTAGTTCGGCGGGTTTGGCGGGACGCCATTCTCCGATCTTGAGGTCGTCGAGCCGGATCGAACCGATGGAGATGCGCATGAGGCGGAAGACTTTTTTTTCGAAGTGTTCCATCAGGCGGCGGATGTGGCGGTTTTTGCCTTCGCCGAGCGTGATGGTATATTCGACTCCGGTGCGGGTGTGCTTGCCTTCGTCGATGTCGAGCACGCGCAAGGTTTCACCCTGATTCGGGATGCCGCGCGTCATTTTTTGGAGCTGGTGATAGCCAATCGGCGTGTCGATCCAAACCTTGTAGACTTTTTCGATGTGGTGGCGTGGGTGCATCAGCGCATGGGCAAGGGTGCCGTCGTTGGTAACGATGATCAGCCCTTCGCTCATGAAGTCGAGGCGGCCGACGGTATATACGCGCGCGGGACACTCTTCGAGCAGATCGAGTACGGTGGTGCGTCCTTGCGGATCGTCGGAGGTACAGATGACCTTCGGTGGCTTGTTGAGTAGGTAGGTAACGGTGGGTTCCTTGGCCACCGTTTTTCCATTACAGACAATCTTCTGCGCGGTGGGATCAACCTTGCTACCGAGTTCTGTAACGGTTTTCCCATCGACCGATACGCGGCCAGCGGTGATTAGGGTTTCGCAAAACCGACGTGAGCCGAGTCCGCAGTCGGCGAGGTGTTTTTGCAGTCGAATGGAGTCTTTCTGAGCCATAGGATCATCCAAATCAAAAAGCACTCAAGGCAATGCCGAGAGTGCTTTCGAAATACGTCTGCCTCGAAATTAGTCTTCGGACTTAGTTTTCGGTAGTCCGTGTGCGCGGTCGCCGTCCTGCCATTTTCCGGCTTTCTTCAAAACCTCGATCCGCTCGAAGCGTTTGAGTACGTTACGTTTTGTGCGGATCTTGGCCGCGCCTTTCAAGCTGCTGTGCATCGACATAATGGATTCTCCGTCTAGTGTCTCTCAAAAATTGATCGCGGAAGTTAACCGTATTCGTCGTAGTTGTCAAAAGCTAAATTTTAGCTTTTTAGCCGGGTTTTCGGGTGCCTCCTCGAAGCCGATCCCGCTATACTCCGGCTCCTATGGTATCGAAAAGAAAAAAACCAAAACTCTTCAGGCTCGTACTGCTGCTCACCGTGGGGTTTGCTGTATATTTAGGAGTTCCGGTGGGTTACTATTTTTTACCGTGGTCGGTGCGTCAACCGGTCTACAAGGCGATGCCCGGGCTGGACCGGTCGCTGCGGCTGAGAGGATTTAAAACGATCGAAGGCTGGGATGGATTGGGGCTGTGGGGTCGAGATTGTCGCACGGTTATGACCGACGGAGCCAACGCTGAACATGTCTATGGTGGGAATCCCTCGCAGGGCTTGAAGCTATTTAGCCGAACCAGGCTTCTTGAAAACGAGAGCTATCTCGTGGGCTACAGCGAATCGATGAAAAACCCGCTGTGGGTGGCCTATCGCGTATTTGACGTTCCCCGTCTGGAATCCGGGAAACGGCCGTCGAGTTTTCGGATTGACCAACGAACCGATGCAAAGGTACCGGGCTCGGCGTTTAGGGGAACGGGCTACGACCGTGGGCATATGGCGCCTAACCATGCCATCGCTACTCGTTACGGGGTCGACGGCCAATGGGAAACCTTTTTAATGAGCAATATTATCCCGCAGGTTCCGCGGGTTAATCGGTATATCTGGAAGGATCTGGAAGCTCGGGTTTCCAAACGTTATGGGCGTTATTTTGGCGAAGTGTGGGTTGTCACGGGCCCCGTCTTCTCCGATCCGGTCGAGCGGCTGGGGTCTGGCGTGGCGATTCCGGCGGGATATTATAAGATATTGGCCGATGAGAGTGGCACCGACCTTCGCGTGCTGGCCTTTCTGGTTGAGAGCGACTGTCCGCCCTATACACGAATTAAATCACGGCTAGTCAGCGTTGATGAACTGGAGGAGAAAACGGGGTTGGAC
The DNA here is from genome assembly GCA_003230915.1 of Kiritimatiellales bacterium. Classification (GTDB taxonomy): domain Bacteria; phylum Verrucomicrobiota; class Kiritimatiellia; order Kiritimatiellales; family Pontiellaceae; genus Pontiella. The sequence goes on from QIHI01000008.1 coordinate 20,098, forward strand.
TTTTTTCCTAAGCTCTCTAAAGAGGCTCAAGTCGAGATCGAAACCGACGCCGCCGGCCGCCTCTGGCCTTGGCTTGCGCCGGCCATTCGCTATGCTGCGCATCCGTGAAGATGAGGATTGAATGAAGACCACCTTTAAAGTCATAGCCGCACTATTTGGATTGGGTCTGGTGATCCTGCTTGGACTGCACCTATTTCTCCAGCATGGCCTAACTAAAACTATGCGCGAAGTAGTGCTACCGCGCATCAAAGCGGAGACCGGTATTGACGCGTGGGTGGGGCGACTTTCGATCAACCTGCCCAACGGCATCCTTTATCTCGACGACGTGGCGGTGAAAAATCCAGATGGTTTTCTGCTCGAAAATCTTGCTTCGGTTGAACGCGTGCGGCTGGAAATTGATCTCTTGTCGTTATTCAATAAAAACCCGATCCTCGTGAAATCCATTGAGGTGGAAAATATAGTGCTCAATGTGGTTCGCAATCAGGACGGCGAGATTAATCTTAATGCATTGCAGGTGGTTGCCCCATCGCCGTCCTCACCGGTTCCCAGGACAGAACCATCCACTCCGAGAGAGATTCCCGAAGTTGGGCGGGAGACGACCCCCATGCTGGAACCGGCGGAGGCAAAGCTGTTGCCGGAGGTGCTGATTGAGGCGCTAGTATGCCGCGCGAAGGTGCGGTATGTGGACCTCAAACTCAATTCATTGGATATTGTACTCGATCTGGGGGTAACGGGGCGTCATCTCTCAACACAGCAGGATTCGTCGCTGCCATGGGGCGAGTTGGCCGTGATTGGCTCGCTCGGAAATCGTCGCACCAGTTTTGTGACCGACTTGCGCTTAGTGATAGCCCCGCTTGCCGATCTGGAGGCTCCTTCGTTCGATTTGACGGGGAGAGTCATGGAAATTGACCCACGCATTATGGAGGAGGCCTACAGTAAGATCGGCATTCACTCCGCACCATTCGGTCTCGACCCATCCATCCAGTGCCGCGACGGATGGTTCCGCAATTCCGAGGTTGTTGTGAGCTTGAAAGAGATCGTACTCGAAGAGAAGTTGGCGAAACGACTCGGTGGAATGGCTTCCATTGGCTCACTGCGTTTTCCCGTGCAGATCGAGGGTTCTCTGCAGGAGCCGACGGTTAATCTGCAACAGGCGCTGTCCGCCGCCATCAGCGGAAATGCTGGGACGTTGCTCGAATCGTTCCTGAAAGGGTTCGCCGCCGAGGAGGCGGGTCTTGAGGAGCTGCCGACCGATTTAACCGATGCCGTTGTCGAGGCGCTCGCGGTGGCGGTCGATGAAATGGGTGAGAGTGAAACCATTATGGCCGTGCTGAAAGATTTGGCAAACGGCGCGGCTTCCGATACAAATACGGCCAATCCTATAAACTCCGACTCCTTGATCGATATTCTGGGCGAACAGGTTGAGGAGATCGGGGGAAACGAAGAACTCAAGGATGAGCTGAAGAGCTTGGGAAAATGGTTGTTTGGTCCATAGAGGAATTATGAATATCGCAATTTTAACCCTCACCGCATATTTGCTCGGCGCCGTTCCTTTCGGTCTGCTTGTGGCAAAGCTACACGGTGTGGATATCCGTTCGAAGGGAAGCGGAAATATTGGTGCCACCAACGTCCTACGTGTGATCGGCAAAGGATGGGGTGTTTTCACCCTCGTACTCGATGCGCTCAAAGGGTTCATTCCCTCGTTTTTTTTTCCACAGCTTGCAAATCTGGATAGCGAATGGGGCGTACTGTTCGGGCTGGCTGCCATCCTCGGTCATACGTTCCCGATCTACCTCAAATTTAAGGGAGGCAAAGGCGTCGCTACCAGCGCGGGCATGCTGGCTGGTGTGGCGTTGCTTCCGGTCGGGGTGGGAGTTTCCTGCTGGATCATCTGTATGGTCATCTGGCGCTATGTTTCGTTGGCCTCCATTGTGGCCTCTGTTGCCATTACGATAAGCGTCTGGGTGGTGGACAAGGGCTTGGTCGTGAATCTTGCATTAACCGTTTTATCCGCGCTGATCATTTGGCTACACCGATCAAATATCAGCCGTTTACTCGATGGTACTGAAAATCGATTTGGAAAAAAGAAGGAAGGTAAGGCATGAAGGCAACCGTAATTGGAGATGGAGGTTGGGGCACGGCTCTGGCCATGGTTCTTGAGCGCAACGGACACGATGTCACGGTCTGGGGTCCCTTTCCAGACTATCTCGAAGAGATTAAATTATTCAATGAAAATGTAACCTATCTGCCCGGTGTTAAGGTTCCGCCGTCGATTCACTGGACGGATGATCGTGCCGCCGCGGTGGAAGATGCCGATCTCGTTGTGCTGGTGGTGCCTTCGCGCTTCTATAAGGATGTCGTCGAGAGTTTCAAACCGTTCCTCCCAGAATCCGTACTGATCGTCAGCGCAACCAAAGGACTCGACGAAGAAACCCACGAACGCATGAGCGAGGTCGCCGGTAAAATTCTCGACCATTCCATCGCCGTACTCTCCGGCCCCAGCCATGCCGAAGAGGTAGCACGCAGCGTGCCGTGCGCCGTCGCAATCGCAGCAGAGGATCATGCGATCGCCGAGCAAATCCAACAGTATTTTGTGAACGATACCTTCCGCGCCTATACCCTCGACGACGTGGTCGGTGTTGAACTCGGCGGGGCGCTCAAGAATGTTATTGCTATTGCGGCGGGCATTGGCGATGGCATGGGCTTTGGCGACAACTCCAAGGCCGCGCTCATGACGCGCGGCCTTGCCGAAATCACGCGTCTTGGCATCGCGCTCGGTGCTAAGGCGGAAACCTTTACCGGGCTCAGCGGTATCGGCGACCTGATGGTCACCTGCATGAGCCACCACAGCCGCAATCGCAGTGTGGGCGAACGGCTCGGCAAAGGTGAAAAGCTCGATGAAATCATGGCCAGCATGAAGATGGTAGCCGAAGGCGTGTGGAATTGTCAGGCCGCCAAAGAGCTTGCCGCAGAACTTGGCGTTCCCGTACCTATCACCGAGCAGGTCAACGCCGTCGTGCATGAAGGAAAGGACCCGCGCCAGGCGGTATTGGATTTGATGGGCCGCTCGCCCAAGTCGGAAGGTAAATAGAGTTTTTAAGACAACGAGGTTTTTGACCATCCCGGAGGGGCGCATCATGGTGCGCCCTTTTAATTTAATTAACGGAGAGAGTTCTCATGAACGTAAAGGCATTCAAGGCGTGGCGTCCGGCGATGGGCAAAGCGGAGATCGTGGCATCGGTTCCATACGATGTAGTGGACACGGCTGGGGCGGCGGAACTTGCGGCGGGTAATGCGGATAGCTTTCTACATGTGGTTCGTGCCGAAATTGATCTGCCGGAAGGCACCAATCCCTACAGCGATGTGGTCTACGATCAGGCCAAAACCAACCTACAGCGATTGATGGATGATGGGGTGCTGATTCGCGAAGAGGAGCCTTCGATCTATCTCTACAGCCAACAGATGGACAACCATCTTCAATATGGAATCGTGGCGACCTGCCATGTGGAGGACTATGAAACCGGCAAGATCAAAATCCATGAAAAAACGCGCCGCGTGAAAGAAGAGGATCGTATTCGCTATGTCGATACACAGAATGCCAACACGGGTCCGGTCTTTCTAGCCTACCGTGATAGTTCAACCATCAATGCGGTGGTCGATGCCGCCAAAGGCACCGAGCCGCTCTATAAATTTACCGCCGAGGACGGCGTAATTCATACCGTCTGGAAGTTTGATAACGCTACGGAACTCGAAGCCGCATTCGGTGAAATCCCGGCTACTTACGTTGCAGATGGGCATCATCGTTCGGCCTCCGCCGTCAAGGTCGCCGCCATGCGCCGCGCCGCCAATCCGAATCATACGGGCGATGAACCTTACAACTATTTCCTTGCGGTCATGTTCCCAGAGAGCGAGTTAAAGATTTTGGCCTACAACCGTGTCGTCCTTTCGCTTCCCGGAACGCAGGACGAGTTTTTCGGTGCCGTGGAATCTAAATTTTACGTCGAACAGAATGGAGTCTCTAGTCCTTTGAATGCGGGCGAAATCTGTATGTATATTGATGGACAATGGAGCACGCTAACGCCAAAGGGTATGCCAGATGCCACCGAGCCGGTAGCCGCACTCGATGTAAGCATCTTGCAAAACGATGTGCTGGCTCCACTCCTTGGGATCGACGATCCACGCGAAAGTAACGAGATTGATTTTATCGGGGGAATTAAAGGAACTGAAGAACTTGAAAAATGGGTCGACAGTGGCCGGGCCGTATTAGCGTTTTCCATGTATCCGACCTCGATGGATCAGCTCTTCGCCGTGGCCGACGCTGGGATGCTCATGCCCCCCAAAAGTACCTGGTTCGAACCCAAACTCCGTTCCGGCCTTCTGGTCAATACGCTGGACTAGCCCGTCTCCTTTTGGCTTGAGTCGAAGGGGCTTTTAACTAAGGTTGTGCTTCACTTTTTACGGATAGGAAACAGGTCATGAAAGAGATTAGGATCGGAATACTCGGCTTCGGTACCGTGGGTGCTGGCGTGGTGGAAGGCATTCAAAAAAACGGAGCCTTGATGGCTGAGCGAACCGGCATCCATCCGGTGGTCGTAAAAATCGCGGATCTCGACATGACCACCGACCGCGGCATCGCCCTTCCCGAAGGCGTGTTGACCACGGATGCGATGTCCGTTATCGCGGATGAGAATATTGATCTGATCGTCGAGCTGATTGGTGGAACCACGATTGCACGCACTTTTATGCTTGAAGCACTGAAGCTGGGAAAACCGGTCATTACCGCCAATAAGGCTCTGCTGGCCGATCACGGCGAAGAGCTTTATCAGACCGCTCGCGACAACCATACCGGTATTTACTATGAAGCCGCCGTTGGCGGCGGCATCCCGATCCTACGCTCGCAGCGTGCTGGCCTGGTCGGCAATCAAATCGAAAGCATCTACGGAATTTTGAACGGAACGTGTAATTATATTCTCACACGCATGGAGCGCGAAGGACTCCCGTTCGACGAAATCCTTGCCGATGCACAGCAGCTTGGCTATGCCGAAACACCCCCTGATCTCGACATCGATGGTGTCGATACCGCGCACAAGGCGGTCATTCTTGCCTCGATGGCCTACGGCGCGCCGGTGCCGATGGATGCCTGCCCGGTTCAAGGCATTCGTGGGCTGGCCGATCAAGAGATTTCCAATGCCGACGAGTTGGGCTACCGCATTAAGTTGCTGGCCATCATTAAGGGCAATGCTGGCGAAGTGGAGCTGTCGGTTGAACCCGCATTTGTTCCGAAAACACATATGATCGCCTCGGTCGACGACGCGTTCAACGCGGTCTTCGTCAAAGGCGATATGGTCGGCGATACGATGTACTATGGCCGTGGAGCAGGACGCTCGCCGACGGGCAGTGCAGTCATCGGCGACATCATGGAGGCCGCTGCCGACAAGCTGCATGGTATCGGAACACCAGTCAGCGTTACGATGATGCTGCAGAAGGACGAGTTGAAATATGGTTCGCCCGCCAACATCGAGAAGCGTTGCTATATCCGCCTCAGTCTGCTGGACAGGCCTGAATCCATGGACAAAGTAACGGAAATTCTCGGTCGTCATCATATTGGTATTGCTTCTGTGACTCAGAAACAAGGCCCTAAAAAAGGGTATGCGTCGGTTGTTGTACTCACACATAAAGCCAAAGAGGCGGAGTTCGTTGCCGCCATCGACGAAATAAATGTTCTAAAGGTCTCCGATGCCGACCCCATTCGTATGCGTATCGAAGATTTTGAATAAGGGTTTTGAAATGAAAGTTGTAAAATTTGGCGGCTCCTCCGTGGCGAGCGCGGAGCAGATTTCGAAGGTGATTAATATTGTCACGGCGGAAGCCGACCGGCGCATCGTGGTGGTTTCCGCACCGGGAAAACGGAATAGCGAAGATACCAAGGTGACCGACCTGCTTATTGAGCTGGCCGATAGGGTACTCGAAGGCATCGACCATGAAGCCGCGTTGCAGGCGGTAGTTGCGCGCTATGCCGAAATACAAAAGGATCTCGACCTGTCGGAAACGGTGGTTGCTACCATCGAGGCCGACCTGCGCGGCCGTATCGAAAACCGCTCATCCAACGCGCTCCAGTTCACGGATACCATGAAGGCCTCCGGCGAGGATAATCATGCCAAGATGATTGCCGAGGCCTTCAACAAGCAGGGGCATGCCGCAAAATATGTCAACCCTGGTGAGGCTGGTATGCTGCTGAGCGACGAGTTCGGCAATGCCGAAGTACTACCCGAATCGTTTGAGAGGCTGGCGGCGTTGAAAGAGGAATCCGAAATCCTTATTTTCCCAGGATTCTTCGGCCAGACCAAGGATGGGAACGTGGCCACTTTCCCACGCGGTGGATCCGATATTACCGGCGCAATTCTCGCGGCAGCCGTCAAGGCCGAGGTCTACGAAAACTTTACAGATGTCGATTCCGTCTATGCGATGGATCCACGGATTGTTCCGACGGCACCGGCGATCGAACTAATGACCTATCGCGAAATGCGCGAACTGGCCTATGCCGGTTTTGGGGTTTTCCACGACGAGGCGATCATCCCTGCGGTGCATGCTGAAATTCCGATCTGCATCAAGAATACCAATCGCCCCGAAGCACCCGGAACGATGATTGTACCGAAACGAAAGTATGAGCAAACCAAGGTGACTGGCATTTCCTGCGCCGACGGCTTTTGCGGAATCTACATCGATAAATACATGATGAACCGCGAAGTCGGTTTTGGTCGCCGCCTGCTCCAGATCCTAGAAGAGGAAGGCATCTCCTACGAGCACACACCGTCTGGAATCGATAATATGTCCGTCATTCTCCAGTCGGCTGAACTGGGTGCTGACAAGGAACAGGGTGTGGTGGATCGTATTTTAACCGAGCTCGAACCCGATAAAATTTGTGTCGAACACGGCCTCGCCCTGCTTATGGTGGTGAGCGAAGGCATGAACTATGCGGTCGGCATGGCCGCCAAGGCCACCCAAGCCCTCGGCGACGCAGGTGTGAATATTGAAATGATCAACCAAGGGGCCTCCGAAATCAGCATGATGTTCGCCATAAAGGACGTTGATCATAAAAAAGCCGTCCACGCCCTTGGGAACGCCTTTTTCGGGTAGATTACCGGTCGGTATTTTCCCCGTTAGGATTTTCCAAGCACCTTCCTTCACTGCCGACGGAAGTATTCATCATGGTATGGCCGCCATCCGCTGTGGTGAAGGCGGCCAATCCTAGGTGCGGGAGAGGTACTTACGCTCGCGGGTGTCGATCTTAATGCTTTCACCTTGCTCGATGTATTCCGGAACCTGAACAATCAATCCGGTCGTTAGCGTGGCGGGCTTGGTGCGGGAGGTAACCGATGCGCCTTTCATGGCGGGCGGGCATTCGACGATTTCCAAGTCGATGGTGTCGGGCATGCGCAAGGCCAGTACCTTATCGTCGGAAATGATGGCGCTAATGCCTTCCATCTCCTCAATCAGAAAGGGAAGGCATTCTTCGATGTCGTCCTCGAAGAGTTCAAACTGCTCATAGTTTTCCAGATCCATGAATGCGTAGCGGTCGCCATCCTGATAGAGATACTGGACTTCCTTGGTTTCGAAGAAAGCTTCTTGCAGGGCATCCTCCCCGCGATAGGTCTTATCTACTTTTTGTTTCGTGGAAACGTTACGGAGTCGAACTTTGTAGATCGTGCCGCCGCCGCGGGCCGTGGGCGACTGCTGGCTAATATTTTGGATAATGTGCGGAACCCCATCCAGATCGATGATGGATGTTTTCTTTAAATCGCAGGCCTTGATCATACAGTCGCTCCTTGTTGGAAAACGCGAAATATCCCCAAACTCGGCTCGCGAATCAAGAATTTAGAGCTATAGATGAAACGGATGAACGCAGGTAAAGAGCCATGAGTAGAGAACGGATTGAACTCGAATTGAGTGTGAATGATTCGATTTATCCGTCTGGGGAATAAAAATACCTAGGAAGAACCTTTGAATTATACGTTGTGGCCTTGGGGTCTTGGTGTTTAAATTTCCACCACACTGAGGAGAAGATGAACTGATGATTAAGCATATTGTGATGTGGAAGTTTAAGGATGAAGTGGTTGAGGCGGATAAACTGGAGATGAAACGCCAACTGGAATCGCTCAAGGGTGTGGTGCCGTGCTTGGTGGATATCGAGGTTGGGTTGGATGTTTCCTGCAAGGAGGCTTCGATGGACATGGTACTCTGCTCCGAGTTTCTAACGGCGGAAGATCTTGCGACCTATGCGGGTCATCCGGAGCATTTAACAGTCGTCGACTTCGTCAAGCCGCTCGTCTGCGAGCGTGCGGTTGTTGACTATCAGGTATAAATTTCACCATAGAGTGGAGTGAATGGTTAAAATATTCGAGAGTAAAACAAACATAGTATTGATTGGGATGCTGGCGAGCGGAAAAAGTACGGTCGGCGTACAGCTGGCAAAGTGGCTGTCGATGGGTTTCATCGATACCGACCTGCTGGTGCAGGTGCGCGCGGGCACGAGCATGCAAACCTTTCAGGATATAAACGGCATGGATTCCTATCAGACGGTGGAATGCGATACGGTGAAGTCGCTAATCTGTGAAAACTGCGTGGTTGCAACGGGCGGAAGCGCGGTCTATTGCGATGAAGCCATGAAGCATCTGCAAAGCATGGCAAAAATCATTTTCCTCGACCTTCCCATTGTCGAAGTGGAACAGCGCATCGGGAGCATTGCCGAGCGCGGCGTGGTCATCCAATCCAACATGACATCGGGTCAGATGCTGACCGAGATTCGTACTGCAGTATAGTTCAACGCAAAGATGCCGTGTTATTTAAG
>QIHI01000030.1 GCA_003230915.1 Kiritimatiellales bacterium
GAAAGCCAACTCTAGCTCGCTGTCTATTGTCAATTTGGCTTGCCGCGATTAACATCTAAACTATACAAAGCGCGATTGGCGCGGTGGCGGCTCAATACTGATCGTGCCGCTTGAACGGCTTGCCGTAACTTCACACAGACGAACTAAATTGGAGATTCGGATGAAGAAAATTTCAATAGTAGTGGCCGTGGTGATCATGACGATTGGAAAAGGGGTCAGAAAAGGGGTCAGTCCGCCTAATTCGTTATTTTAAGTTTGAAGGATGATCATTCCTCTGCTTCCATGCTTCGCATGGCTAGAAAACCACGAGTTGAATTTGAGGGGGCGACCTATCACGTCATGTGCCGGGGCAATCATCAAGAGGCTATTTTTAAGGATGAAGCGGATCATGAGCGGTTCTTCGACACCCTCGCCGAGGTGTCAGGCCGCAATGGTTGGTTGATTCAGAAAAAGGAAAAAGGGGTCAGTCCTATAAAAAAAAGGGGTCAGTCCTATAAATTAATGATCTAGTCTTGCTCTCCCCGTTAGATTTTAGCTAGTTTTGCCCCATGCCAATGGAAAGGTACCAGCCGCTGAATCTTAGAAAATGGCCAAGTGTCCGTTCTATTATTTCATCATTTAAAGTAGGGGAATTATGAAAAAGCAGTTTGAAATTTTGTGGGTTGGTTTTGGTGCGTTGCTTCTTTCGGGGTGTGTTACGAGCGACCTCAAAACGGAGCAGGAAAAATATAGTAGAGGATATTACCCGATTGATCCGATTCCGATTCAGATGGCGGCTTCGGCGGCGTTTTCAAATCAGATTGATAATGCGCTGATTCTTGCGGCGCTACCGGATGAAACCATACGACTGGCAATCGGCTCCTATAATGTCTCTGGCGGCATAACCTATGGGCCTGCCGGGGCTTCCTATTCGAAGGGTGAATATGTGGTGATTCTGGATTATACGAAATGCACAACGGTTCCTGTTTATGCGTTGGCGACCACCAATAATCAGGTGATCATTATTTCGGATAAAAGTGCGGCGGCGGTGGTTCCTGTTTATGCGGGGGTTGGTCTACGCTTGAAGGCTCATATTTCGATTGAGAAGGGGTCGGTGAATTTGGGCAGTCTTTTTGCGCTCGGTGCGGCGGTGGAAGCGAATAAGGCTTCCGGGTCTCTAGTTGTGCAGACGCTTGGGATCAGCGGAGAATCGATTTCAAATCTATTGCCGATGCCTAGCGAAATCAGTATTTCCTCCATTCAGAGTTGCATTGTTGCACTCGGTTCCATCAAGGCTAAGATGCATGAATCGGATACACAGATTACTCCGCGTTTGATCGGATTTAATACGTCGATGGGAATGAATGATGTGATGACCACGTCGTTTATCAATCAACTGATGAATCACGACACCCGTTTATATCTGGGGCAGGAAATTGAATTTGTCGATGGGGTAGGCTCTGAGGATGATGCGTGGGATGATGTTGAATAAGAGGCGGATGACGATTTTAAGGAACGCCTTTATCGGGTGCGCAAAAACAAGCGAGAGTTTTAATAAAATTCACAGAAGCCCAACTAGAAGCCGCGTTCATCGAGCTCCTCAAAGCGGAAAACAAATCAGCCGATAAATCTTAGAAAATGATCGGAATGGGAGTTCCAATGGTTGGAAGGGTTTATTCCAAGAGCTGTGAAAATGGAGAGCGGGTTTTCCAATCCTTGGATATCCGCATCCACTGGGAGTCGGATGGACCTTCTCATTCATGGGGTTGTTGGCTTAAATAAATTCACAAAACAACCGTGTATTTTGTGAAATAATATATTAAATATATTTTATGCAATCAGTTGAAAACAAGATGGTTTAGAGGATATATGGGCAAGGTAGGGGTTGGTCATTTTCAAAGAATGATTTCATGGACCTTGGCGGAGATGATTTGGTCCGGAAGGCTTTGTCGAGTTTGGAGTCCAAGGGGACGATTCGGCGGGTTCTGCGTGGGCTGTATGATTATCCGAAAAACAGCACGTTGCTAAATGAGCCCATGGGTCCGGATCTGGATCAGGTTGCCCGGGCGTTGGCTCGTAAGTCGGGTTGGCGTATCCAGCCTTCGGAAAATACGGCGCTGAACCTTTTGGGATTATCCACGCAGGTTCCGGCGCAGGCGGTTTATTTGTCGGATGGGCCGAGTAAAACGGTTGAGATCGGCTCGAAGCAAAGCGCAGATAATTTCCCAAAGGGAAATAGCGTTGAAGGAGCGGTTTACCGTGAACTGATCTTTAAAAAGCGGTCGTTGAAAGAGTCGGGCTTTAAGCATCGGGACAGCGAGCTGGTGGTTCAAGCTTTGAAGGCTCTGGGGCAGAATCGGATTGATTCAGATCTTCGAAAGAAACTTTCCGGGGCTCTTCCGGCTGTCACATGGAAGAAGATGGTCCGGGATACGAAAACTGCACCGGCCTGGGTTCATGAAATTATCCGAGGTATTGCAGAGGAATTGAATTCATGAATCGGGTCGCAGCGCTTCCTGCCGAACAACGAAATGAACTTTTTTCTATTGCAGCAGAGCGCATGGGCATGGGGTCGGCTGCGGTGGTGGAAAAAGATTTCTGGGTATGCTGGACGTTGAAGCATCTGTTTGAACATCCGGCTTTATCGAAGCTGCTGATTTTTAAGGGCGGCACCAGTTTGTCGAAGGTATTTGGATTGATTGACCGTTTTTCGGAAGACATTGATCTTATTCTGGATTGGCGGGTGGCGACCAACATTGATCCGATGGCCGAACGTTCAAAAACTAAGCAGGAAAAACTGAACAGGGAAATCAATGAACAGGCCCGTATCTATATTTCTGAAACGTTGGTTCCTATGCTGGAGATCGCGCTCGGCAGCCATTGTTCGGTGGAGGTTTTGTCGAATGAAAAGGATTTAGGGCACATTGTTCGGGTCAAATATCCGGAAACATCAGAAAGCGCGTCCCTTTTACCTTATATCCAGCTGGAGATAGGTCCATTAGCGTCGTGGCTTCCGCATGCGGATCATACGATTCGTCCATACGTAGTAGAGGACGCTCAATCCTTGTTTGAAGATCCGAACTGCCCGGTCCGTGTTATTGATGCTGAGCGCACATTCTGGGAAAAGGCGACGATTCTGCATCATGAGGCGAATCGCCCGGAGACTTCGTCGGTTCCGATGCGCTATTCCCGGCATTATTATGATTTGTATCTGATGGCACAGTCTGAGATGAAGGCGGCGGCATTGGCTGATTTCCAACTATTGGAAACCGTGGTGGAGTTTAAGAAGCGATTTTATCCACGCGGCTGGGCACAGTATGATCAGGCTAAACCGGGGTCGCTGAAGCTGATTCCGCCAGAGCGGGTGCTGAAGGCCATGCGGATAGATTACGATGCGATGGGGGAAATGATCTTTGGTCGACACCCTTCATTTGATGAAATTATGGCCGGACTCACTTTGTTGGAAGCGGAGATAAACGCATCATGAAATTCACGGAGGCCCAATTAGAGCAGGCAATTATCCTCCTCCTCGGTGAGGAGGGCTATCCGTACGTCATTGGCAAGATGATCGAACGGCAGTCGTAAGAGGTTTTGATTAAGGCTGATCTACAGGGGTTCTTGGCCAAGTAGTATGGGGCGGATGGCATCACAACCGGTGAAATCGAGGCGGTGATTCAATAAGTTGGATGCGTACTCGTCGGCGGACCTTTAAGCAAAAAACGATCAAGCCTTTGTGCTTAGCCCTTTAATAAACTTTTTCAGAACTTGCTCGGGGCACTTGCGGTAGTTGCGGTGTTCGGGGCGGCGGAAGAAGGCACCAAGCTCGGCCTTGGTGACGGTGAAGTCGATGCGCTTGAAGATGGCGACCATGTCGTCGGCCTGGAGTTCGAGCGCGACCCGTAGTTTTTTTAGAATTTCATTGTTGGACAGGAACTCCAGCGGTTCGGGTGTTTTTCCAGAAGGGTGTGGACCGCGCTTGTTGATGATGAGTCCGTCGAGAAAGCGGCAGAGCAGGGAACTCGTAAGTTCCGAATAGCCTGTCTCGTCCTCCCGCTTCAGCCAGTTGAGTACTTCGTCGGTCGTGGTTTTCCTTCCGGTAGCGGCAATGTTTTCCATGACCTGTTCATCATTGATGTTCAGGGCATAGCGCAACCGCCGCAAGGTATCGTTATGGGTCATGTTTCCATTCCTCTGTTGAGGGGCGGGACTGTAGTCGGGAGTGGTGGATAAAGGCAACCGATTTATGTCTGCGGCACATCTGTATTGCACAGGACGGGAAGATTGGTGTTAGATGCGCTGTTTTAGCACTCCTCAACATAAATAAAGGACTCTTCCATGGAAAAAGTTGTAATCATTGGAGCCGGTGCCGCCGGCCTGACCGCCGCCATCTACTCGGCCCGCGCCAATCTTGAGCCGCTCGTCATCGAAGGCATGCAGCCGGGGGGGCAGCTGACCACCACCAATGATGTCGAAAACTATCCCGGATTTCCGGAAGGGATCGATGGCCCGACCCTGATGACCAAGATGCGCGATCAGGCGGAACGCTTCGGCACCAAGTACCAGTTTGGCGAAGTCATTAAGGCCGACCTCTCAAAGCGACCCTTCAAATTAACGATCACTGGGGATGAAGTCATCGAAACCCAGACTCTGATTATTGCCACGGGTGCCACCGCAAAATACCTCGGTATTGAATCCGAGCAAAAGTTAATTGGACGCGGTGTATCTGCTTGTGCCACCTGCGATGGCGCGTTCTACCGCGATGTGCCCGTGGTCGTGGTTGGCGGCGGGGATACCGCTTGCGAGGAAGCCATTTTTCTGACCCGCTTTGCCTCCAAGGTTACGCTCATCCATCGCCGCGACGAGCTGCGCGCCTCCAAGATCATGGCCGACCGCGCCATCAACCATGAAAAAATCGAGATGTGCTGGAACTCAACCGTCGAAGAGGTTTTGAGCGATGAAAAGGGGGTTTCGGGCGTACGTGTGAAAAATATCAAGACCGGCGAAATTTCCGAAATCGAGTGCATTGGGTATTTTTCCGCGATCGGCCACAAACCCAATACCGATGCGTTTGTCGGGCAGCTCGATATGGACGATGTCGGCTACCTGATTGCCGACGGCGTGAAGACCCAGATTAAAGGCGTGTATGCTGCGGGCGATGTTTCTGATTCGATCTATCGCCAAGCCGTCACCGCCGCCGGAACCGGCTGTGCCGCCTCGCTCGAAGCCGAACGTCTCCTTGAGTCAGAGGGTGTCTAAAGTAAAATGAAGCTTCGCACAAAAGAAGAATGGTTGAAGGCAGGGGTTATGATCGGCACCGAAGTGGATCTTACCCGCATTGCCGACGCAGTGGAGATCCATCCCGGATGTCGCATTCGAGGGGAGGAAACCTCCATTGGCTCCGGTTGCGTACTTGGTGCGGAAGCACCCGCAACGGTCGAAAACTGCCAGCTTGGCCGGAACGTCGAACTGAAGGGTGGCTATTTTTCGGGAGCAACCTTTTTCGACGGGGCCAACATGGGGAGCGGGGCGCACATCCGTGCCGGAACAATTCTAGAGGAAGAGGCCAGTGGCGCGCATACCGTCGGACTCAAGCAAACCATCCTGTTCCCGTTCACTACGCTCGGTAGCCTGATCAACTTCTGCGATATTTTCATGGCGGGCGGCACCAGCCGCACGGATCATTCCGAAGTCGGTTCCTCTTACGTTCACTTTAACTATACTCCACATCAGGACAAGGCCACCGCCTCGCTCGTCGGCGATGTGCCGCGTGGCGTATTCCTAAATCAAAAACCTATATTTCTGGGTGGACAGGGCGGGCTGGTCGGCTCCGCACGGATTGAATATGGAGCCATCATCGCCGCTGGAGGAACTTGCCGTACGGATCTACTTAAACCAGGCCAGCTCCATATTCCGGAATCACCAAGACCCGTTACGCGGCCTTATGAAACGGGCGTGTATGGTGGCATCGACCGCATCGTAAACAACAACCTGCTTTATATCGGAAATATGGTTGCGCTGAAGGAATGGTATCGAAACGTGCGGCAAACCTTCATGCGTCGCGACGAATTCGACCATGCCTGCTATAAAGGCGGATTACGGAATATTGAAATGGTATTGGCCGAACGCATCAAACGCCTAGGCGACCTCGCGCAAAAGATGAAGTCCTCTTTTCAGTGGCTGGAAAAACAAGCCGGTGCGCCCGAATCCATCATTGCTTCGCAACGACTCCTCCATACTTCATGGGAAACCATTGAGTTCGAGCTGAAACAATCCGATTGGGCCGAAAACTCTACGGCCAAGGCAACGTTCCTCGCGGCGCTTGAAAGCGTTCCGGTCGGCGGTGCATACACGGAAACCATTCAATCGTTGGGACCGGAAGCCCAGAACGTGGGTCAAGTCTGGTTACAATCCTTGGTCGACGAAGTTGCGAAGCTTTGGCCGCAATCATTAAATTAGGAAAATAGATTCATGGGAAAGCTTTTTGGAACAGACGGCGTTCGCGGCATGGCGAACGAGGGGAACATGACGGCGGAGATGGTGCTACAAATTGGCCGTGCCACAGCGTATACCTGCAAGGAACACCATGCGGAAAAAGGAACACGCCCACGCATTATCATTGGTAAAGACACGCGGCTGAGCGGCTACATGCTTGAAAACGCGCTGACTGCTGGAATTACCTCAATGGGCGTGGATGTGCTGCTGCTCGGGCCGATCCCAACACCGGCCGTGGCTTTCATCACCCAAAGCATGCGCGCCGATGCGGGCATTGTGATTTCAGCTTCGCACAATCCTTATTTCGACAACGGCATAAAAATCTTCGCACGCACCGGCTACAAGATGGCCGATGAGTTGGAGGAAGAGATCGAGGATCTTGTGCTGAGCGGGCGCATCAATAATATCCGCCCGGTGGCGCAGGAGATTGGCAAGGCAAAACGCATCGACGACGCGATGGGGCGCTATATTGAATTCTGCAAAAACACCTTCCCAGATGGCATGACGCTCGACGGCATGAAGGTCGTGCTCGACTGCTCCAACGGCGCAACTTACAAATGCGCACCCCTCATTTTTTCTGAACTGGGTGCAGAGGCCACCACCATTCACGCCGAACCGAATGGAACCAATATTAACGATGGCTGCGGCTCTCAGCATACGCAGAACTTGTGCACTAAAGTGAAAGGCCTCAAGGCCAATGTAGGGCTGGCGTTCGACGGCGATGGCGACCGTTTGATTGCCGTCGATGAAACGGGAAGGGAATTGACCGGCGACCAAATTATCGCGATCTGTACGAAGCATTATAAGGACAACGGCCTGTTGAAAAACAACCTCGTGGTCGGCACGGTGATGAGCAATATTGGTTTCCACATCGCGCTCAAAGAGTTGGGGATCAATACCGATGTCTCCGATGTGGGCGACCGCTGCGTACTGGAGCTGATGCAGGAAAAGGATGCCGTGCTTGGCGGCGAAGATTCCGGCCATATTATTTTCCACAACTACCACACTACCGGCGACGGAATCGTCTCTGCCCTCCAGTTGTTGGCGATCATGCGTCAAACGGGGAAACCGCTCTCCGAACTGGCTGAAGTCATGACGGTATTCCCGCAGGTTCTCATCAATATCGATGTCACCGAAAAACCGCCGATTCCGGAAATTGTGAAACTGCAGAAAGGCATCGCAGCGGCCGAAGCCGAGCTTGGCGACAAGGGGCGCGTGTTAATCCGCTACTCTGGAACGCAGCCCATGTGCCGCGTGATGGTTGAAGGGCCGACCCAGAAACAGACCCAGGAAATCGCTGAACGCCTCGTCAGTATCGTTAAGGAGTGCATTGGGTAACATGGAAACGATTCTGCACGTTGAAAACGTTGAACGCACCTATACCATTGGCAAAACAACGCTGGAGGTTTTGAAGGGAGTTTCCTTGGAGATCAAAGCTGGCGAAACGGTTGCGATCATGGGGGAGAGTGGATCGGGGAAAAGTACGTTGCTGCATGTGATGGGAGGGCTGGATAACCCCAAGGCCGGAACCGTCCACTTCCAAGGGCAGAGTGTCTACGGTATGTCGTCCGCTCGGCGTTCACGTTTCCGTGCCGAAAATGTCGGCTTTGTTTTCCAGTCGTTCCACCTGCTACCCGAACTCGATATTCTTGAAAATGTTGCCCTCCCAGCCATGGCGTTGCGCAAAGCGGGTGACGCCAAGGCTCGCGCGGCGGAGCTTTTGGCGGAGGTGGGACTGGCCGACCGTATTGGCCATCGTCCACAGGAGCTTTCAGGGGGCGAACAACAGCGTGCGGCCTTGGCACGGGCACTGATGAACGAGCCGGACATTATTTTCACCGACGAACCCACCGGAAATCTTGACTCGAATACAGGCGATAAAGTTCTGCATTATTTGTTTCAACTGGTCGAGAACCGAGGGCATACTCTCGTTCTTGTTACCCATAGTAAGGATGTGGCCGCCCGTTGCGCGCGCCAACTCATTCTGAAAGATGGCGTTTTAATGTAGTGAAGGAACG
Organism: Kiritimatiellales bacterium; assembly: GCA_003230915.1. Lineage (GTDB taxonomy): Bacteria > Verrucomicrobiota > Kiritimatiellia > Kiritimatiellales > Pontiellaceae > Pontiella. The sequence goes on from QIHI01000030.1 coordinate 8,490, forward strand.
ATGAATGAAAATATTCTTAGGCGATAAATTGGTGGATGAAAAAGACGCGGTGGTTTCGGTATTCGACCACGGGTTGCTCTATGGCGATGGGGTGTTCGAAGGCATCCGCGCCTATAATGGGCGCGTGTTTCTTTTGGATGAACATCTCGATAGACTCTACGATTCGGCAAAAGCCATTGCGCTGGAAATTTCGATGACGAAAGCGGAGATATCGCAGGCTGTCGTCGGAACGTGCAAAGCCAACGGGATTGCGGATGGCTATATCCGCCTCGTGGTGACGCGCGGCAAGGGGACGCTGGGCTTGAATCCGTACCTTTGCAAAAAAGATAAAGTCATCATTATTGCGGCCAAGATCCAACTCTACCCACAGGAGCTCTACAGCACAGGTCTGAAAATCGTTACTGTCGGCACCGTCCGCAACCATCCCGAGGCGATCAATCCACGCATCAAAAGCCTGAACTATCTTAACAACATCATGGCTAAAATCGAAGCGATCAACGCCGGTTGCATGGAAGGCCTGATGCTCAATCATAAAGGTGAAGTGGCAGAGGCCTCCGGCGACAATGTCTTTGCCGTCAAAAACGGAGTACTCACCACGCCGCCGAGTTCCTGTGGCGCATTGGAAGGATTAACCCGCAACACGGTCATGGAACTCGCTCAGAAAGCGGGCTATGAAGTCCGAGAGAGCGTGATGGCTCGCTACGATCTGTATGTTGCCGACGAGGTCTTCCTTACCGGAACCGCCGCCGAAATCATCTCGGTGGTCGATATCGACAAGCGATCTATCGGCGATGGGAAGCCAGGAACGGTCACGAGCGAACTCAGCGCCCTTTATGCCGAATTCGCCCGCTCGGAGGGCACTCTGATCAAGTAGTCGTTCAACGAACTTTCTTTCTCGTTGTCGGACTATTTGAACAAGGAAAATCCATGATATGTGAATGCTGCCAGAAAAAGGATGCCACAATCCACCTGACGCAGGTGATTGACGGTAACGTCAAGAAACTAAACCTATGCCAGGATTGTGCCCAAGATAGCGGGATCGACCTCAACTCCCCGATTTCAATTACTGATGTTCTGCTGGGACTTGGTGCTCACCTCCCTTCCGTTTCGCCTGCCGCTACGGAGTTCGACCTCTCGTGTAGCCGTTGCCAAATTACACGGACCGAATTTAAAAAGCGGACCCGCCTCGGTTGTTCAGAATGCTATAATTCCTTCATGGGTGAGCTTAGTGCCTTGACAAAAGCCATGCACCACAGCGGCCAACATGTTGGAAAAATTCCAGCACGGCAGGGCAGTGAGGCGCGTTTGGCCGCACAAGTTGCCGCGCTGAAAAAGGATATTGATACCGCCATCGCCAAGGAGCAGTACGAAGTGGCCGCGAATCTCCGCGACAAAATCAATGCGCTGAAAACTAACATTGAATCGCTGGAAAATGGAGGCTCCCATGACGCTTGACGATATGGTGCGCCGCCACGGAAGCTGGCTCGAATCCGGAATCAATGAAGGACCTGTGGTCAGCAGTCGTGTCCGTCTGGCTCGCAACATCGAAGCGCATAGTTTTCCGGGGTGGGCAAACGAAGAAGAAAAAGAAGCCGTTTGGATGCAAGCCAACGAAATCTTCCAATCCATGGAGGCTCGCTTTATCCGTTGGAACATGGCTGAAACATCGGAACTGGATAAGGAAATCCTTTTCGAACGTCATCTAATTAGCCAAGAGTTGGCGATGAAGAACGGAGGTTGCGGGGTGTTTGCCTCGCCGGATGAATGCCTCTCGATCATGGTTAATGAAGAGGATCATTTTCGTATTCAGTCACTACAGCCCAGTCTTAACCTAACAGCGGCATGGCAGGCGGCCGATCGGATTGACGATGAACTGGAAGAAGGATTAACCTATGCCTTCTCTCCGAAGCTCGGATACCTGACCGCTTGCCCGTCTAATGTGGGTACTGGAATGCGAGCCTCCGTGATGCTGCATCTGCCTGGACTGGTACTGATGGAGGAAATGGATCCAGTCATCAATGGGATTTCAAAAATCGGATTGGCTGTGCGCGGCATGTGGGGCGAAGGAACCGAGGCCGCTGGAAATATGTTTCAGGTTTCCAATCAGATCACGCTGGGTCGCCGCGAAGACGAAATTATTGCGCACCTCGAACAGATTGTACTGGAGCTGATTGAACACGAAAACAATGCTCGAGAACGTCTCATGAAGGATCGCGCTTTAGTGATTGAAGATCATGTTGCCCGAGCATTCGGCACTCTTTCCAATGCTCGGATGATAACGAGTAGCGAAGCGCTTAATTTACTCTCAACCCTACGGCTTGGATTGGATCTCAACATGATCGATCAGTTTTCCCGAAGGGAGGTCGATATGCTTTTTATCGCCATTCAACCCGCACACCTTCAGAAGCTTGAAAACAAGACCCTCGAACCAGACGACCGCGATGTGGTTCGTGCCGGAATGCTACGCGACTTTATGGAAATCGCCACGGAAGGCGAAGATTTAGATTAGAGGTAAATATTATGGATAATTTCACTCCACGAGCCCAACAGGTATTACAACTCGCACGGAAAGAGGCCGACCGCTTTAACCACGGTTATGTTGGCACCGAGCACGTTTTGCTGGGTCTAATTGTGTTGGGTCACGGGGTTGCCGTGAATGCACTTCAAGCGCTGGGCATAGATCTGGCCTCTGTACGGTTGGAGGTCGAAAAAGCGGTTGGCACTGGGCCGGAAACTAAGACCATTGGAAATATTCCATTCACGCCTCGCGCAAAGAAAGTACTGGCTCTTTCCGCTAGCGAAGCACGCGGATTGAGCCATAGCTATGTCGGCACCGAACACATCCTGCTTGGCCTACTCCGTGAAGGGGAGGGGATTGCGGCTCGTGTACTCGAAAACCTTGGGGTCGACCTCGACGAAACCCGCTATGAAATCATGAAGACCCTCGATCCGAACTACGATCCAGAAACCGACGGTGGATTTGATGACAGCGATGAGGTTCCGCCGATGGAAACGCCTCGGCCGCGCGGTAAGGGAAAGCCGAAGACACCGGCCCTCAACACCTTTGGCCGCGACCTGACCAAGCTGGCCAAGGACGGAAAATTGGATCCTGTTATTGGGCGTAAAGACGAAATTGAACGGGTCATTCAAATCCTCTGTCGGCGCACCAAAAATAATCCCGTCTTGCTCGGCGAGGCCGGTGTTGGCAAGACCGCCATCGCCGAGGGGTTGGCACAGATTATCAACAACGGAAATGTCCCCGACCTACTAGCCGATAAGAAGGTCATCACGCTCGATCTCGCATTAATGGTGGCGGGGACGAAATACCGAGGCCAATTCGAGGAGCGCATCAAAGCGGTCATGGATGAGATTCGGAAGGAAAAGAACATTATTCTCTTCCTCGACGAACTGCATACGATTGTTGGAGCCGGTTCCGCTGAAGGCACGATGGATGCCGCCAATATTATTAAACCGGCTCTCTCTCGCGGGGAGCTACAATGCATTGGCGCAACCACTCTAAAGGAATACCGGAAGTATATCGAGAAGGACGCCGCGCTTGAACGCCGATTCCAAATGGTAAACGTCAAGGAACCCTCCGTCGAAGATGCCCTCGAAATCATGAAGGGACTGCGTGGAAAATACGAAGAGCATCACCATGCTCGTTTTACCGACAGTGCTCTTAAGGCCGCCGTGGAATATTCCTCACGCTATCTGCCCGATCGCTTCCTCCCCGACAAGGCCATCGACTTGATTGATGAAGCTGGCGCGCGCGCGCGCATTGGCAGCATGAGCCGCCCCCCCGAACTCAAAATTCTTGAAGAGGATATTGTTGAATTCGAAAAGAGGAAAAACGACGCCATCCACGAACAAAAGTTCGAGGATGCCGCCAGCTTCCGCGACCAAGAGCGCCTGACAAAAGAAAAGCTGGAAAATCTACTCGATACATGGCGTAAAGAACGCGATGAAAATCGTACGGTAGTTTCCGACGAGGACATCATGGTTATCGTTTCCAAATGGACGGGTATTCCGCTTATGAAAATGGGCGAAAAAGAAATGGAACGCCTGCTCCGTATCGAAGAGGTTGTCGGAGAGCAAGTCGTCGGCCAGAAAAAAGCCGTTGCCGCCATCGCCCGCGCATTGCGCCGCTCGCGCGCCGACCTTAAGGATCCCAAGCGACCGATCGGTTCTTTTATCTTCCTTGGACCTACCGGGGTTGGAAAAACTCTGCTTGCAAAAACACTGGCAGATTTCATGTTCGACGATCCTGAATCGCTTATCCAAATCGACATGTCGGAATACATGGAAAAATTCAATGCATCTCGTCTCGTGGGTTCTCCTCCGGGCTATGTTGGCCATGAGGAAGGGGGACAGCTTACCGAACGAGTTCGGCGCCGACCCTATTCCGTCGTACTGTTCGACGAAGTTGAAAAGGCTCATCCCGATGTCATGCATATGCTACTTCAAATCATGGAGGAAGGCCGTCTGACCGATAGTCTCGGCCGGAGCGTTGATTTCCGTAATACCGTGGTCATCATGACCTCCAACCTCGGTGCGGAGGAAGTCAAGAAGGCGGGTGCGCTTGGATTCGCCCCCTCTAACGAAGAGATGGATTACAAGAAGCTTCAGGAGGTGATGGAAGGAATTGCCAAAAAAACCTTCCGACCAGAACTGATCAATCGTCTTGATGAGATGATTGTCTTCCGCGAGCTTACTCGCATCGATCTCGAAACGATCATCGACCTTGAGTTGGCGAATATTCAGAACCGGGTGCTAGGTCGAAATATCGATCTGAAGATTACCAAGCCAGCACGTACGTTCCTTCTGGAAAAGGGATACGACAAGACCTATGGAGCACGTCAACTCCGCCGAACCGTCGAGCGCTTTCTTGAGGATCCTCTTGCCGAGGAAATCCTCCGCGGTAGCATCGAAAATAACTCGGTGGTCACCGTCCGCGCCAACAAGAAAAAACTCACCTTCAAAGGTGAGCCTATTGCGGCGGAGGAAAAAACCACCAGCGAATAGATTCGTATTCCTAAACCTAGAGAATTCCGTATCCTCGATTTTCCCGAAGGTTTGAAATACTCTTCGCCCCCTTTACGGAGAAAAAAACATGCGTGAATTTGCTACTTTTGAAGAACGGCTATCAGCCTGGACGACCGATACAATGAAGTCGTTTTTTGGAGTGGAGGATACCAACGTCCCTCTAGGTGTTGCGCCGACCAACAACGATAAATTTGGTGACTACCAATGTAATGCAGCTATGGAGCTGAGCAAGGTTCTCAAGAAAGCCCCCCGCCAGATTGCACAAGAATTTATCGATGCAGCCGAGCTTCCAAATTTCGTTGAAAAAATTGACATTGCCGGACCAGGTTTCATTAATTTCACGCTCTCTAATATAGCCTTGGCGGAGCATATCCAATCTTTGGAAAACGATCCCCATCTGGGTGCCGAACAGGTTGGGCGGGGGAAGACCGTCATCATCGACTATTCTAGTCCGAACGTCGCTAAACCCATGCACATTGGTCACATACGTTCAACGGTGATCGGAAACGCCATTGACCGACTCTACCGTTTTCTTGGATATAATGTTATCGCCGATAACCACCTTGGCGACTGGGGCACCCAGTTTGGCTTGATGATAGTGGGCTTCCGAAGTTTTGTCGACGAAGCGGCGCTTGCCGAGGCTCCGATCGAAGAACTGGAACGGGTCTATGTGGCGAGCTACAACAAGTCGAAGGAAGACCCTACCTGGCGGGATAAAGCCAAGGCCGAATTGGTCAAACTCCAACAGGGAGATGCTGAAAATCGTGCCCTCTGGGAACGATTCATTAAACTTTCTATCGAAGAGTTCAATACCATCTACGATCGTCTCGGTGTTAAATTCGACCTTTACCGCGGCGAAAGTTTCTACAATGACCGTTTACCGAAAATCATCCAGTCTCTTGAAGAAAAAGGGCTGGCCACAGAAAGCGATGGGGCACTGATTGTTGATCTGGAAGACGAGGGAATGCCAGTCTGCATTGTACGCAAAAGCGACGGAGGATATAACTATGCTACAACCGATCTCGCAACGGTCGAAGCACGTCTCGAGGAGTTTTCTCCTGAGCGCATCGTCTATGTGACCGACGAACGCCAGCAGCTTCATTTTAAACAATTTTTCACCATTGCAGAAAAGCTCGGCTTGAACGCCAACCTAGTGCACGTCTGGTTTGGACTAATGCGTCTGCCGGAGGCCACGTTTTCCACCCGAGAGGGGAATGTGATAAAGCTGGCAGCCTTACTCGATGAAGCCGAAGCGCGCTCCTTGGAAATGGTGAGGTCCAGCAGCCCAGATATGCCCGCCGAACAACAAAAAGATCTAGCAAAAGCTATTGGAATCGGTGCCATCAAATACACCGACCTCAGCCAAAATCCCCAAAGTCTCGTGACCTTTACATGGGAGAAGGCGCTGAACATGGAGGGGAACTCCGCACCTTATTTGCAATATGCTTATGCACGAATATCATCGGTCTACGATAAATTTCATGCGCAGTATCCCGACACTGAACTCAACCAATATTCAATAATTATTGAACATAAGATTGAGCGACGTCTGGCAGTCAAACTTTCCCATTTCTCTGCAGCTGTCCACGGTGCCGCAGAAAATCATAGGCCGAATATCATGGCTGACTACCTCTACGACCTCGCTCAGATCTATAGTAGCTTCTATCAAAATGTACCGTTCCTCAAAGCCGAACAGGGTGTGCGTGAAAGCCGGATTAGGCTTTGCCGCTCGACAGCAGCAACCCTCAAGCAAGGCCTCGACCTGTTGGGCATCGAAACGCCCGAACGAATCTAGCGATTTTGAGCTAGGAGTGTAATCCAATAGTTTCTCGAGTCGGTGAACTTCGGCTACGGCTATCCGGAGAAAATTAACCCTCTGAGAATCCAACGGTTCGTATCAGACAGAGTGCTAATAGTTACTGACAGAATTATTTACATCCTGTACGTCGCATAATATATCTTATGTCTAATACTATATCTTAAAACACTCCAGATGTGGTGGTTATAGATCTATTTCATCTTATTCTACACTACGATAAATCATGCGGGATTTACCAAAGGAGTAAAGCGGGTCGGAGGAAATGACATCTCCTCCTTGCGCAGTCAGCTCCGCATTAAAATTGGCTGGCCATCGCCACAGCCAAGAATTCGTTTATTCAAGTCGTCGGCCGACCAAGTAAACCTGTCAAGATAATCATCGAACGACCGTCCCCACGGGAACTACGCTGTCCCATTCAAATGCCGATTAAATCGGAAGGTCGAGCTGGTTGAGTTCGGCCACGGGTCGAAAGGTTTTTCGGTGCGCGGGAATTGCCCCGTATCTCCTGAGCGCCTCAAGGTGTTCTCGGGTTCCATAGCCTTTATGTTTTGCGAATCCGTATTTTGGGTGCTGTTGATCGAGATCGACCATGATGCGGTCACGCGTAACCTTGGCAATAATGCTCGCGGCCGAGATGGAGATGCTCAGTGCGTCGCCCTTAATGATATTTTTGGACTCGCAAGGTAAGCCTTTAACCGGAAGGCCATCGACCAAAGCGAACTGCGGATTGATTTGCGAGGCTGCGAGTGCCATGGCTTTATGCGTGGCTTTAAGAATATTGATCCGGTCGATTTCCTCGGCTTCGATAATTCCAACTCCAATGAGTGTGGCTGCCGATTCGGTCAGCACCTTGAAATACTCTTCTCGAAGTTTTTCAGGCATAACTTTCGAGTCGGTCAATCGTCCAAAGACAGGAGCCCGTTCAGCTTGGATATACGTAGGATCGAAGATCACAGCCGCTGCGACGACAGGCCCAGCCAGGGGTCCCCTGCCCGCTTCGTCAATTCCTGCTAGACGCAAAAAACCCGATGACCAGGCTTCTTTCTCATAAAGCAGGACATCGGGCATCGAATCGCCTCGATTTAAACCTATACGCGGCGTTCTTTGATGCGGGCTTTCTTGCCCGCCAGATCGCGCAGATAGTAGAGCTTGGCACGGCGAACTTTACCGTGGCGCTCGATCTCGATCTTGTCGATGTTCGGGCTGTTCAGCGGGAACACGCGCTCGACCCCTTCTCCATAAGAAATGCGCCGGACGGTGATAGCTTCAGTGACTCCGCCCCCTTTGCGGGCGATGACCGTTCCCGTGAAGAGCTGGACACGCTCTTTTCCACCTTCCTTAATTTTATAGTGAACGCGGATAGTGTCGCCGATCACGAAATCCGGATGGCGATCCTGACTGGCTTGTTCCTGACTGATTTTTTCTACAGTATTCATAAATCTCTCTCTCGTTAGCTTTAGTTTGAGAAGCGGTTGATAATAGCCAACTTCGTTTTCCGGTCAAGGGTTGTTTCTGCAATTTTTAGGGTCATTTCTCAACAGATCAGCACGGCGTTCCGTAGTCCGCTCCATGGCTTGATCGTGACGCCATTCAGCGATTTTTCCGTGGTCTCCGGTAAAGAGAATTTTTGGGACTTTCATCCCGCGAAATTCGGGAGGGCGTGTGTACTGTGGATGCTCCAGTAGGCCGGATGAAAACGACTCGTCTTCCGTAGCAACTTCGCCCCCACCGAGCACGCCGGGCCGGAGTCGCACTACAGCATCGATGACCACGGCGGCGGAAAGCACACCATTCGTAAGCACATAGTCGCCTATGGATATTTCCTCATCCACGAGAGCCGCGCGAATGCGTTCGTCCACCCCTTCATAATGACCGCAAATGAAAATAAGGTGCGCGGAATCGTCGGCCAAGCGGCGGGCATGGGACTGCTGGAAGGGTTGACCTTGCGGCGACATGAGAATAACGCGGCTTTGGGGAGTCTTGATTGACTCAACGGCAGAAAACACAGGTTCAGGTTTTAGAATCATGCCGGGGCCGCCGCCGAATGGCCGATCGTCGGTCGTGTTATGCTTGTCGGTGGCGAAGTCGCGCAGATTGATCGTATTGAACTGCACCAAACCAGCCGCTTCCGCCCGCTTCATCATGCTTTCCTGCAGAAAGCCGCTGAGCATCTGCGGAAAGAGACTGATGACGTCGATTTTAAGCGTTTCACTCATTGTCCACCTAAAAGAAAAGAGCGGCCAATCGGCTCGCTCTTTTCATACGTTCCATGGATAGGAACTTCCTAGTCGACCACTTCGAGCATGGCCTTGCGACCTTGCTTAGCGGCGATGGAGTTCAAGAGGGTGCGCATGGCCCCTACCGTCTTGCCGCTTTTTCCGATGATCTTTCCGATATCCTTCGCATTGCAGCGGAGCTCGAAAATAATGGTTTTCTCGCCGTCAATCTCGGTGATCTGCACATCGTTCGGTGCATCGACCAGTGATTTTGCAATGGTTTCAAGTAAGGCTTTCATGGCTTAGGATTTTTCTTCAGTGACTTCTTCAGTGACTTCTTCAGCAATGGGTTCAGTGGCTTCAACTTCTTCCACAGCGGCTTCTTCTGCCTCAACTGCAGCAGCCGGAACCTCCTCCTCGGTCACTTCGCCAGCGACGGCCTGTTGAACAGGCAGGGTGCGAGCTTTCTTAATTAGGCTGGCAGCGGTATCGGAAGGCTGCGCGCCATTACCGAGCCAATAGTCAGTCCGATCAAGGTTTAGTGAAAAGTTATTGCCTTCCTGCTTAGGGTCGTACCAACCGAGGGTCTCAATGAATTTTCCAGTTGGCGCACGGCGCGAATCCTGAACGATAACCCGATAAAAAGCGGCATTTCTGCTGCCCATTCTGCGTAGTCTAATCTTAACTGCCATAGTGTTATTTCTCCGTGTAAATCTCTACCTCTCCGTAAAAGCGCTACTTTTTAGTCAACTTCTTCAAGCGTAGCAACCTTTTTTCCATCTTTTTGAATTGTTTTCCCATTTTTCCGGTCTGTTCGAACCGTTTGATCAATTGGTTCACATCCGCAAACTTTCGTCCACAGCCCGTAGCAATCCGCAGACGGCGAGACCGGTCAATCTCCTTTGGGTGCTTTCGCTCCCAGATGGTCATGCTCTGGATGATCGATTCAAACTTTTTCATTTCCTGCTCAGACGAGGCCGCCATCGCCTGTTTTTGCTTGGTCGACAGCTTCATTGCATCACCCGGCATCATATCGAAAATACTCTCCATCGAACCCAGTTTTTTCATCTGGCGGATCTGTGCCAAGAAATCCTCCAGATCGAATTGATTGTTCATCATCTTTTCTTGAAGCTTTATGGCTTCCTTCTCATCCACTAGCCCCTGAGCCTTTTCGACCAAGCTGATAACATCGCCCTTGCCAAGAATTCGCGAGGCCATGCGGTCGGGATAAAACGGCTCCAGATCCTCCATCTTTTCGCCATTGCCCGTCATCAGGATAGGGCAGCCGGTCACGGCGTGGACGGATAATGCCGCCCCACCCCGCGCATCGCCGTCGAGTTTGGTCAGGATCATACCCGTCAGCCCGACCGCCTCGCGGAAGGCCTCTGCCACATTGACGGATTCCTGACCGATGGCGGCATCAAGCACCAGCACCACATTGTGCGGCTCGGTCCAAGCACGGAACTGCTTCAGTTCAGCCACTAGCTCTTCATCCACCTGGAAACGGCCGCCCGTATCGTAGATCACGACATCGTATTTTTTCTCTTTGGAAATTCGTGCCGCACGTTTGCCCAGCATGGGTACTGTTTCGTCCTGCTCCGGCTTGACGATATCAACACCGATCTGCTTTGCCAAAATAGAGAGCTGTTCTACAGCGGCAGGCCGGCGGATATCGCAGGCAACCAGCAGTACTCGGCGACCCGATTTTTTCCACCGATTGGCCAATTTGCCTGCGGTAGTGGTCTTGCCCGAACCGTGCAGTCCCATCAGCATGACCGCGGCTGGATGGCCGGTCAGCTCGAACTCGCGGTGAGCGCCGCCAAAGAGTTCGACTAATTCATCATTCACACGTTTGATGATCTGTTGGCCGGGGGTAACGCTTTCGAACACCTCCTCACCCATGCAGGTATCCTGTACGCGCTTCACGAAATCGCGCGCTACGCGGAAATTAACATCGGCCTCCAACAAGGCCAGACGCACTTCACGGAGCGCATCCTGCACGTTTTTTTCGGATAACTTACCGTAGCCACGCAGGTTCTTGAAGGTCTTTTGTAGCGCGGTGGATAGATTTTCGAACATGGGAGAATCCTAGGTTGTAAAAGCGGCAGAGTTAAGCGGAATGCCACCTCAAGGCAAAGCGAAAAAGCGACTGAGCCAAACTCGATTTTCTGGCATATAGACTCGCCATGCCTTTCTTTTCAGGTAGTTTAAACGCCCCAATTAAACCGATGGAACAGCTATGAACGAAATGCCCGAAGCCCCTCCGAATAAACGGAAGGAATTGAATAAGATTATCATGAAATTTGCGAAACCCACTCCGGGTAAAGCAACTTGGCAGGTCGTCAACACATTCACTCCCTATCTCTTGCTTTGGGTAACGGCCATTATTATTTTTAAAAACGAGTATCCGCTTTGGATCGGCTGGCTGGCCATCCTTGCTGCCGCACCGTTCCTCGTCCGAATCTTCATCATTTTTCACGATTGCTGCCACTCGTCTTTTTTTAAATCTAAATGGGCCAATAAATGGATGGGCTATCTCGCCGGTATTCTGGTCTACACACCCTTCACCGACTGGGGCAAAGCGCACATTAGCCACCATTCCACCGCGGGGAACTTGGACAAACGTGGAGTCGGCGACATCTGGACATTGACCGTCGAAGAATACATTGCGGCACCGCGGCTAAAGCGAATCACCTATCGCGTTTTTCGCAACCCCTTCTTTCTCTTCGGTTGTGGCCCGACCTTTGTATTCTTAATCCTTCAACGGTTTTCCCAAACAGGCATCCAGCATAAAGGACGATTGAGCGTCTACATCACCAATCTCGCCGTGTTGCTCCTGCTCCTGCTGGGTGGTGCAACGATTGGATACAAGACCTACTTGCTCATTCAGCTACCGATCATCATTATTTCCGCCACGCTCGGCCTGTGGTTGTTCTATGTGCAGCACCAGTACGAAGAGGTCTACTGGGCGCGTAACGATGTCCGTGATTCCATCAAAGCCGCGCTCGAAGGTAGCTCATACTACAAGTTGCCCAAGATCGCTCAATGGTTCAGCGGCAACATTGGACTGCACCATATCCACCACCTGAACCCTTCGATCCCCAACTACAACCTGCAGGCCTGCCACAACGAGATCCAGACCTTGCACCCCGTCAACCCCATCGGGGTTCGCAAGAGTTTTAAATCTCTCTTCATCCACCTGTGGGATGAAAATACGGGAAAGCTCATTAGCTTCAAGGCCATGCGTCTGATTCGGAAATCGCGCCGCGAAAAGTAGCCAAAAACAGCTACAGCGACTCCAGCCGAACACGAGCGTTGGCGCGCCGAATCCACGGGTGCTGGGTAAAGTCTGAGTCGGCCTTCCAGATCAGGATCTGGTATTGATCGACCGGCTCGGGCAAGGTGAACTCGATGGCGGTTGCACCGCGTGCCTCCCCCGTCAAAATACGGGCTTTGAGTTCTGGAGTCCGGTATTCCTTACCCGATTCTAAATTGGCCCATGAAAACGGAAACCGTTCATATTCCTGTACGCGCTGATACTGTTTCCCAGCCACAATCAGCTTGTTTTCTCCCACACGTCGAAGAACGACCGCTGCCCCCATCGTGGGTGGAAGATCGCCGGCCAGCATTTGGGTTCCATTTTGTCCCGGCATCATCGTTAACACCTGAACCGTCAATTCGGGGTCATCGAATAAAATCCTGAACGTTTCCTTCATAAATTGCGCTCGAAGGAAATATCCGGGAACATTCACCAGCAACAGATGACCACCCTTCTTGATCTGATCGTGCACCGAATCAAGTTGCCCTGCCATCTCACGCACCGTGCCCGGCTGCTCGCAGATCAAACGATGCTTTCTGTTTAGTTGGATGGTATGAAAGACCGTATAAATACCTAATACAAGTATCAGCATGTTGCGCCATTTGGCCTGCCGCGTGGCGACTAACAACCCGAGTAGTCCCACGAAAGCGACCGACGGCAGGTAGAGATAACGCTCACTCAAGTAGACAAAGCTGGTGGGTAACCAAGTGGAAACTCCCAATAGAAGAAAGAGCCAAAACCGACCATCGGAGCGAAGTAGAATTCCGCCCGTCAGGAGCAATCCTCCTGCCAGTACAACTCCCATAATGTGGCTCAAGGCGGCAACGGTTTCACCGTCCGCGAAAGGTGCCGTGGTTTGCGCCAACAGCAGGTTGGCCGAATAACTTCGTGCCTGCATCCACAGGTGCTCAATAAAATCCGGACGGAATGGAGAGATGAGGTAGGGATAGACAAAATTACTCGATGCCCCGTCCAGCGCAAATTGCTTCAGCCCTAACACTAAAATCGCCGCCACGGCATAGACCGCATACAGTCTCCACTCCGGTCGTTTACGGTTAACCAGCACATCATTCGCCATGAAAACCAGCGGGGCAGCCACCACCAGCTCTTTCGTCAAAAACCCAAATACAAAACAAAGAATCGCCCACCAGCGCAGCGTTGGACGACCGGAAATATGCAGCGCAAAGGCTCCAAGAAAACCAAGAGCCGCCAACGAATCCGTGCGCCCCGCGATGTACCAGATACATTCCCCGTGGGACCATAGGCCTGCAAAAAGAATCGAAGACATGACGGCAGGCCAACCCCTTCCCAACCAGCGATGTAACAAAAAGGCCACCAGCAGGCAGCACCCCAAATGGATCAACACATTCGTGAGCGTGAGGCCGAAGGCATAGCGATCGCCCCATAGTTTCCAGTCCAGCGCGTAAGATACCGAGACCGTCGGTCGAAAAAAACGAATGCGACCGTCCTCTTCCATGAACCAGAGGTGATCCCAGCGATTCTCCACCACCGCAGCATCGACGAGGCCTTCTGAATGGCCTGCCGAAAGTTGCTGAATTCCATGCAGGTAGCGAAAGTCGTCGCCCTCGAGGCGAGGTTGTTGTAGCGCCGGCCAAGCCGTCCAGAAAACAACCCCTACGCACAGCACTTGCGCAAAGATTAGACTCTGGTGTTCAATTACTGAGAGAAACCTAAACATGAGGAAGTATGCTAGATGCGAGCCGTCCATTAAAAAAGCCGAAACCCAAGTTTCGGCTTAAATTAAAGTTAGGATCGGATCGCGGAGGTGACCTTCTCCGAACGCTTTCTAGCCCACTCGATAGAGCGGTTCGATATTTTTGTTGCGCAGAAAGCGCAGGGCGATCAGACATTTTTCCCGGTGTGGGCAGAGTAGCCCGCAGTATTCAACACGCCCCCTTTCCCCAAGGCTGGTACGATCACTATTACTGAAGTCTTTTTCGGCCTCCTGCCAGGCCACGCAACGCCCCTCGGCTTTAGAAAGATCAATACGGTGGGCATCGACCGCCTGCCGGTATTGTACGATTTGCCAATCGATCAGCTCATGCACACCCACACAGGACGTGCTCTCTTCAATCATTTCTGCTGTATTTTCATTTTTCATCATAATCTACCTCCAGCACACAAAGAGCATTTGGTGTGCCAAGCATGGATAACAGGGAGGCCTTCTGTCGTTATTATAGACGTGATGGAAGTTTTTAATGGCCTGATAAGCCCGTGCTTTAAGGGAGAGCCGAAAGCTCGTTATTTCAAGTGAAGGTTGGTGGGCGGTAGAGGACTCGAACCTCCGACCCCCTGGGTGTAAACCAGGTGCTCTAACCAACTGAGCTAACCGCCCTTTTTTCGGGAAAGAAGCGCACATAGTAGCCGGATCATTCGGTGAGTCAAGCGGTGAAAATAGAAAAAACGGCTTTTCTATATCACAACGTTCTGTACCCATCATTGACTTGCCGGCTTAGAGCAGGAGGGACGATTTTAGCAGAGGTTTTATTTTTTATCCGTTCAAGTAGTTCACGAAATTTAGCGTCGAAGAGATCGGCGGGTTTGGATGGTTCAGATCTTTTTTAAGGGTACGCTCATACTCGCACCGCTTTGAGTGCATTGAGAATCGTTTGATTTTGTTCTGGGGTTCCGATGGTGATGCGGATGTGGTCGGGCAAGCCGTATGGATCCATCGGGCGAACGATCACCTTAAGCTTCTGCAAACGTTCAAAAACCTCCCGCCCGTTACCCGTTTTTACGAGGATGAAGTTGGCACCAGACGGTACGGTTTCAAGACCGAGTTTCGGCAGTTCGCGAGCGAAAAACTCTAGACCTTGGAAAACCATCTCACGGGTTTGGACAATATGCGGAACGTCATCGAGTGCGGCCATGGCCGCAGCCTGTGCCATGCCGTTGACGTTGAAGGGTTGACGAACCTTATTGAGCAGTCCGATCAGTTTGGGGTGGCCGATGGCATAGCCGATGCGTAGCCCCGCCAGTCCGTAGGCCTTGGAGAAGGTGCGCAGTACGATGATATTTTCCTTGCCGGCGCGGATGTGCTTGAGCACGTCGGGCTTCATGTGCTCAGGCATGACTTCAAAGTAGGCTTCGTCGAAGATGGCAACAACATGTTCGGGTAGTTTTTCGATAAAGCAATCTATGGCCTCCGGCGAAACCATGGTTCCGGTCGGATTATTGGGGTTACAGATGGCGACCAGACGAGTTTCGGGCGTGATGGCCGTGAGCATAGCATCGAGATCATGTACGTGTTCGGGCATCGGGATTCGGATGGCTTTCCCCTCGTACATGGCCGCTGCGAGAAAATAAACCGCAAAGGCTTCGGCACCCATAACCAGATTCATCCCCTGCCTCAGAAACACATGACAAAGAAAGACGATCAATTCGTTGCTGCCGCAACCGAACAGCAGGTTTTCGGGATCAACACCCAGCTTATCGGCGAGCTTGCCCTTGAGGTAGAACGCGCCTCCATCGGGATAACGGTGCATTTCGGAAATTGTTTCCTGCATCGCCTTCATTGCCATCGGCGACGGGCCTAGCTCATTTTCGTTCGAGGCCACCTTGACGATCTCCGTAAGATCACCAAATCCCAATTCGCGTGCCACCTCTTCGAGCGGCTTCCCTGGTTCGTAGACCCGCAAATCTGAAATCCATTCTTTTGCTTTCATAAAACTCTCGGGGTTAATCGCTGAGGTGTGGCGACAGTACTCGCTGGCGTTCAATGATCGAAGGTAGTTGTTCGAGTACATAATCGATGTCGGCCTCGGTGGTGTAGCGTCCGACGCTGAAACGAATGGCTCCCTGCATCTGCGAACGCGGCACATTCATTGCCTTTAGCACGTGCGAGGCTTCGATTGATCCCGACTCGCAGGCCGCGCCGGTGGAAACACAGACGCCAATGTCATCCAGCATCAGCAACGTACCTTCGCCTTCCAAATGCTCAAAACTAATGTTGGTCGTGTTCGGTAGGCGGCACGCTGGCACGCCATTCACCACCGCTCCTTTACAGGTAGCCAAGATTCCGGATTCAAGCCGATCGCGCTGTTGGGCTTCACGGCAGGTATCCGCCTCCAACCTTTCGAGTGCCAGTTCACAGGCTTTTCCCAGTCCGACGATATAAGGCACATTCTCGGTTCCGGCTCGACGGGCGCGCTCTTGATGCCCGCCCAACATCAAAGGGTCCAGCCGTGTTCCTCGGCGCACATACAGCGCACCGACCCCTTTGGGCGCATGCAGCTTGTGGCCGGAAATGGAAAGCATATCCACTGGGACGTCCTGCACATTGATTGACAGCTTTCCGGTCGCCTGCACAGCGTCAGTATGCAAAACTCCGCCCGCTTCATGGATCTTTTCGGCAAGCTCCGCTATCGGGAAAATCATGCCGGTTTCATTGTTAGCCCACATGAACGAAGCCAGTAATGGTCCGTTGCTTTCTGTGAGCGCCTCGCTGAGTACATTCAGATCAAGATAACCGACCCCATCTACCGGAACCCGATCAACGCGGCAACCGTCCTTCTCCAGCTTGTTGCAGGGGCCCAGCACCGCCGAATGCTCCACCTGTGAGGTAAGTACATGGGGAGTGCCGCCTATAGCCGAGGCCGCGCCAAGGAGGGCCATGTTGTTACTTTCGGAGCCGCAGGACGTGAAAATAATCTCACTGGGATCGGCCGTGCCGAGTAGCGCCGCCACCTTTTCCCGGGCTTCGTCGATATGGCGCTTTGTTCCACTGCCGAAGGTGTGCAGGCTGGAAGGATTACCCCATTGGGTTTCAAAAAATGGAAGCATCGCCTCCAGAACTTCGGGCGCCACGGCTGTAGTGGCGTTGTTATCCAAATAGACCATATTCTGCATGATGGTGTCCTCGTTGGGATTAATCGGAAAAAGGGTCAACCTCTTTGCCCGTAATGGTGCTGATGATCTGGGCGATATCGGGACGGCAGCTGCCGCACCCGCCACCCGCGCTACAGGCTTCTGTAACCTCGCCAATGGACGTAAAGTTTTTTTCTGTAACCAGTTCAGTAATTTCCGACTCGGTCACAAAAAAACAGCGGCAAACCAAATCCAGGGGGACAGGCACAGCTCAACCTCCTACTTAACCGCCAACATGGCGTCAATGGACTTGCGAGCCTGGGAACAGATCGGTTCCGGCACGACCACGCGGTGCTGCATATCCTCGAGCGACCACAATACTTTTTCCAAATCGATCTTTTTCATGTTCGGGCAGACTGCCCGGTCGCTCACCGAATAAAACTTCTTGTCTGGATTTTCGTTCCGCAGGCGATAGAGTAACCCCATCTCGGTGGCCACGATGAATTCCTTGTGTGGTGATTTGGCCGCCACTTTGCACATTTGGCCGGTGGAGAGAAGTTCGTCGGCGATGTCGCGAATATTTTGCGGACATTCAGGATGCGCCATCACGATCGCGTTCGGATGGTCTTCCTTTTCGCGCAGGATATCCACATCGCGAATACGCGAGTGGGTTGGGCAATAGCCGTCCCAAATAATCATTTCACGGTTTAACTCGTCTTGAATGTAATGTCCCAAATGCGTATCGGGAACAAAGATAATCTCTTGATCCGCCGGAACGGACGAAACTACCGCCATCGCATTGGATGAGGTGCAGCAGAGATCGCTCTCGGCCTTGATCGCCGCACTGCTGTTTACGTAGGTTATCACGACCGCGCTGGGATGTTCGGCTTTCTTGGCCTGAAGCTGCTCGGCAGTAATCATATCCGCCATCGGACAGCCAGCAAATTGATCGGGCAGCAAGATCGTTTTTTCTGGGCTCAGAATCGCGGCGGTCTCGGCCATAAAATGCACACCGCAGAACACAATCACCTCTTCCGGAAGCTCAGCACCCTTGCGGCTAAGCTCCAGCGAATCCCCCGTAAAATCAGCAATTGCCTGCACTTCATCCGGCTGGTAGTTGTGCGCAATAATGACGGCACCACGTTCACGCTTTAAATCCTGTATCTTCTCTTCAATCGATTTCATGGAATTCCCTTTAAAACGAGCGCGTATATACAACGAACCCCCTCCCAAAACAAAGCAAAAACAGAGCGCATCCAGAGTGCCATTAAGTTTTATGAAAAAATATGTAAAAGAGTACTCTACCTCAAATTCACAATCCACGCGCCCCGAGCGGGGCGCGACGACACATTTAAGATGAACGCCTCGATATTCGCAAGTTTCAATCCACGCGCCCCGAGCGGGGCGCGACTAACAGACCCAGATCCCGAGGTTCACGAGGCACTCGTTTCAATCCACGCGCCCCGAGCGGGGCGCGACACGCCGCCGCCGATGATATTGCAGGTCTAAATCGGTTTCAATCCACGCGCCCCGAGCGGGGCGCGACTCCATAAGAGATGGAGGAGAGGCACCATTAATGTGTTTCAATCCACGCGCCCCGAGCGGGGCGCGACCATGTTGCAGCATTGAAACGCTCACGGAACAAAGTTTCAATCCACGCGCCCCGAGCGGGGCGCGACTCCCCGGCATCCGGGCCACGTTGCCGCCACCTTGGTTTCAATCCACGCGCCCCGAGCGGGGCGCGACGGTGTTTTTGTAATGGGTTGCAGGGGTGCTGTCAATGACTGGGTTTGCGCGAACCTGCTTCCCGGAGGATTCGTTATTTAATTTTCAAAGAGCGGGGTGTTTCAAGTGCTTTGTGGTCAAGTGGTTGTGGGGGCTGCGAACCTATGGGGGTTTGGGTGGGGGCTGGGGGTTCGCGGAG
>QIHI01000090.1 GCA_003230915.1 Kiritimatiellales bacterium
GCTTGACCTCGATGTTCATGAAGCCGTCGTTGATCTCTAGCTTGGCAAATCCCTGAGGGACTAGCTTCTTGGCGGCCACCATTAGTAGGATCACCAACAGCATGATCACCGTGGTGAAGACAACAACACTCGATACAATGTAGGTTAAATTTTCCATAGGTGCAGATTCTCAGTTCAAGTTGATTACAGATTGATTCCGGAGAAGCACATGAAGGCCATGGCCATCAGGCCGGTCATGATCATGGTGATGCCCAGCCCTTTGAGGCCGTCCGGGAGGTGCGAATAGCGGAGCTTTTTTCGGATGGCGGCCATGGAGGCGATCGCTAGCAACCAACCCACACCAGAGCTGATGCCGAAGACGGTGGACTCGAGCGCACCATATTCACGTTCCACCATAAAGAGCGATCCGCCGAGGATGGCGCAGTTCACGGTGATCAGCGGCAGGAAGATACCGAGGGCGTGGTAGAGCACCGGAAAAAACTTATCGAGGATCATCTCCACGAGTTGCACCATGGAGGCGATGGTCGCGATGAAGCAGATAAAGTTCAGGAAGCTCAGATCGAGCCCAGCGAGCTTGCCGCCAGGAACCCACGCCAGCGCGCCGGGGGCGAGCAGGAAGTGGTGAATGGCCCAGTTGGCTGGCAAGGTGATGGCCAATACGAAGATAACGGCGAACCCGAGCCCGATGGCGGTGTCGACCTTCTTGGAACAGGCGAGGAAGGAACACATGCCCAAGAAGTAGGCCAGCAGGATGTTTTCTACAAAGATTGATTTAATGGCTAGGCTTAATAAGTCCATGGTCTTAGTCCTCTACGTACTTGGTAACGGTTCTCTGCGCCCAGATTAGTAGACCGAGAATGATGAATGCTCCTGGGGCCAGCAGGGCGAGGCCGTTGCCCATGTAACTTTCTGGAAAAAGCTTGAAGCCAAGCCACGATCCAAAGCCAAGAACCTCGCGGATCGATGCTACGGCGATTAGGACAATACCGTAGCCGAGACCGTTGCCGAGGCCGTCGATCAGGGAGTCCTTCGGTGGATTCTGGAGGGCGAAGGCTTCGGCGCGACCCATGACGATGCAGTTGGTGATAATCAGGCCTACGAATACACTCAGCTGTTTACTGATATCGAACAGGAAGGCCTGTAGCAACTGGTCGGCAATAATCACGAGCGTAGCGATCACAGCCATTTCCACAATCATGCGGATTCCGCTGGGAATCACGTTGCGGAGCAGGGAGATTACAAAGTTCGAGAGGGTGACCACGGCAGTTAGGGCGAGCGTCATCACGATGGCCGTGTCGACTTTCACCGTAACCGCCAGAGCGGAGCAGATTCCCAGCACTTGGATGGTGATTGGGTTGTTGTCCGAAAACGGATCCATTAATAGTTTTTTAGCAGCGGAGGTCATGGTTAGTTCCCCTTGATATTGTTAAAATATGTGGCGTAGAGGGCGGCGTCTTTGCGGACTAGATCTTCAACGCCGTTACCCGTGAGGGTGGCACCCGAAATTCCATCGACTGCGCTATCGCCCTCAGCGTATCCGGGTTTAGAAACTTTGAAGTCAGTCGGTACACCGTCGGCGTAGAGGCGTTTCCCAGTAAATTGAGACAGGAACCAGTCCTTCTCGATTTCAGCCCCCAGTCCGGGCGTTTCGCCGTGTTTGTAGAAACTGATGCCAGCGATGGTTTCAAGGTCGGCATTCAGAGCCAGATAGCCGTAGAGCGTGCTCCACAATCCTTTGCCAGAAACCGGAAAGGCATATTTTGAAGGAGAGTCTGCGCCCTCGTCCGTCCAGGTGTAGATCGGAAGGTCGCCGGCGGTGTCCTTAGCAATATGTGCTTCAAAGGTATCTTCGATTACAGGCCGCGTCATTTCCCCGATGGAGATTCCGAAGGCCTTGACGATATTCCGTTTCACGTCGAACGCTTTGTTGGCATCCTGCATCTTCTTGAGTCCGGCGGCGGTGCCGGAGAGTAACAGGCTACAGGAGACACAGATGACGGCTGCAAATAAAATGGTTCTAGTATCTTCACGCATGGTTCAAAGCCCTCGCATAAGCTGTTCTTTTTTTGATGTGCGACTGGACAACAAAGTGGTCGATCAGCGGTGCCATCACGTTCATGAATAGGATCGCGAGCATTGCCCCCTCGGGGTAGGCAGGGTTGGCGACGCGGATCACGACGGTCAGGCCGCCGATCAGAAATCCGTAAATATACTTGCCCGTGTTAGTTGCGGCACAGGAGACCGGGTCGGTCGCCATAAAGACGATACCGAACAGGAAGCCACCCATGACGAGGTGGTAGTAGAAGGGTAACTGCGAGAAGGCCGAGAATTTTTCGGCCGGAAGGGCATTGAACAGGGCTCCGATGACCACAACACCGATCACACCGCTCAGCATGACCCGCCATGAGGCAATTCCGGTGATCAGTAGGAATGCCATACCAATAAGAATCGCGATCACCGAGGTGGATCCTATGCATCCGGAGATGGTGCCGACGGTCATGTTCCAAAGATCGAAGCCTGAGTCGGCCAGCGCCTGAATAGCACTTGACCCCTGTTCCGCCGCCGCGGCGACGGCCAGCGGGGTGGCGGCGGTTACGCCGTCCACGTTTTCTGCTACGGTGCCGAGTAGGCTATTGTCGAGCGTGGTCTTGGCGGAGCCGATCCATACTTTATCGCCCGAAATCTGTGCCGGATAGGCGAAGAAGAGGAACGCTCGGCCTGTTAGAGCTGGGTTAAGAATGTTGTACCCCACACCGCCAAATATTTCCTTGCCGATGATGATGCCGAATGAGATGCCGATAGCCACTTGCCATAGCGGCAAGGTGGGGGGTAGCACCAGCGGGAAGAGCATGCCGGTAACGAGGAAGCCTTCGTTGATCTCGTGGCGGCGTACAATGGCGAAGAGGACTTCCCAAACCCCGCCTACCATATAGGAGACCATCACGATGGGTAGCACCATCGTTGCACCGCGTAGCATGTCGGTGAGGAAAGTGGCACCCTCGACGTTGTTATTGATGTTGAAGAGGTGACCTGCGTTCCACATGCCGAAGAACAGGCAGGGGAGGAGGGCGTAGACCACAAATACCATCAGGCGTTTTTGGTCGATGGAGTCACGCACGTGCGGTGCACTGGGTGTCACTTCCGCCGGGGTGCGGGTAAAGGTATCGCCCGCCTCGAACAACGGATAAAGCCGTTCGAGCTTACCGCCCTTTTCAAAAAGTGGGGCGATGTTCTTATCCATAAAGTCGAATAAAAATTTCATTAGATTCCTTCCTCTTCGATTTCCTCAAGGCCTTGCTTGATGATCTTGCAGACATCGGTTTTATGCGGATCCACGAACGAGGCCAGAGCAAAATCCTCTGGGTCTGTTTCAAGAATGCCGAGCTGGATCATCTCGTCGGTATCGTGCGCAAGGGCCGCACGAATGAGAAAGTCGGTCATGATGTTGAGCGGTTGGTGACGATCCATCCATCCAGTCACGACCATTGCACGGTGGCTACCATTCAGGCTGGTGCCGAGTTTCCAGGTCTTCGCCTTGCAGAGCAGTGTTGAAAGATTGACGCGGTGCGAGCTATACTGGAGTAGTCCCGGCATCGTCCAACCCATCAGCTGACGCGAGCGGTCTTCTTCAAGTACGAAAAACTCCGATCCGTAATAGCGGACGCTGGTGTCGGATTTGACCGTATCGCCCCATAGAATGTTGCCCGAAATCACGCGGAGTTCCTGATCGGTTTCAAGTACTTTGGCAAACAGCGGTGTAAGGCTGGCACCGAGCGCAACGCGGTAGTGCTTGCGGCTTGCTTCCCGAACCGCTGGTCCGCCAATGGCGATGATCTTGGTGCGGGGAAGTTCGCCGGTTATGAGCAACTTTCCAATCAGGATCACGTCCTGTGCCACAAGGGTGTAGACCGTATCGGTGGGTTGAATCGGGCTGATACGGTTGATGTGTACGCTCGTATTGCCCGAAGGATACTTTCCTGAAAAAGTATGGCTTTCAGTGTTTTCAAAGTCAGGAATGTTCGATCCCGCTGATTTGCAAAGGTAAACCTTGCCTTCGGTCAGTTTGGCCAGCGCGTTGATGCCAACTTGGAAGGCTTCTTCGTCGCCTTTTAGTACAAGGCTGAAGTCGGCTTGGAACGGCGCCGAACTCGCGGCGTTAATGAATATCGCCTTGGGCGTGGATTCCGGATTGGCAATCTTATTGAAGGGGCGTTGTTTAATGAGCGGCCACATCCCGGCATTAAGCAGGTGAGCGACCACCTGTTCGCGGGAGAGGGTGTTGATCGATTCCTTGGTGTAGGAATCGAAGCTCACGCTCACTTCCTGTGTGCCAGCTTCGATCAAAATCTCGATCGGGGCGCGGCGGGCACCGAGGTTGATGGCCTTGACGGTTCCGCTACAAGGCGAACGGAAGAGCATCTTCTCGTTTTTCTTGTTTTCAAACAGAATGTCACCGCGTTTGATACGGTCGCCCGCCGCAACCTTCAGGCGCGGTTTGAGTCCTTCGAACTCGTTAGGATAGACAGCGAACAACTGGGGATTCGCATACTCTTCGATTTCGGGTGCAGGTTTGCCTAACACCTTGATGTCAAAGCCTTTTTTTATCTTGAATTCAGCCAAAACAGGTTCCTCGTTTGGTTTCGATTGCAAATGATGCGTGCCTATTTATCAATTCAACCCAATCGTGGAAAGCAGAATATTGATAAATTATTATAAACAGACTCATGTTTGTTTGCTTAGTCACTTTCCTTACAAAAAGAGGCTTATCCAGCGGAAAGGTACTTACTAAGTACAGGTTGAATGGTCGCGGTTAAAAAGTCATTCCAAGCGGACTGCAAACTCGGCCACGCCGCAAGCTGTGCAGTGGAGGTTTCGAGCATTGAATCAATATACTCCATCGGTTCCGCCGGGGCGTTTTTTGTGGCGGTGATTGCGGTCGTTTTTTCCCGCTGCTGGTCGGTGCCAAGCGTCTTTCCGGAGATCTCCTCGTTTCCGGAGACATCGAGAATATCGTCGACGAGCTGGTAGGCGGTGCCAACGATGAATCCTGCCTCGCGCAGTGCATCCATTTGACCGGGAGCCTTTGGGTCGGCCCCTGCAACGGCTGCGAAGGCGAAGAGCGATCCTGTTTTGAAACGTGCAACCCGTTCGCACTCTTCCCATGTTCCGAGGGCACCCCGGAGAATTAATTCCTGCTCGACCTCGGAACAGCAGACGTCGCCGGTTTTGGCAATCAGCTCTTCTAAGAGGTCAATACGGCCAATCTCCACTAAAAGCGATAGTGCTTTGAACATGAGTAGATCCCCAAAGAGAATGGCTCCGTTGATGCCATATTTTTTCCAGAAGGTCGGTGCGCCGCGCCGTAGAATGCCACCGTCGATCACATCATCGTGCAATAGACTGGCTCCGTGGATGAGATCCACAGCCGCCGCAGCATGGATCAACTCTTTTTCATTGCGGCCGTTACTATTTCCGATCGCCAAGGCCAACCGGGATCGAAGCATCTTTCCTTGACCAAAAAAATCCTTGTTCTTTGAAATGAGGCTGGAAACATGAGTGCCTTTCAGGCAGTCGTGCATGGCCGATTTCACCAAGGTTAATTGCCGATCAATCTGATTTTTTTCTGGAAACATCCGCGTATAATGCCGACGAAATTTTACTTGTCAATATATAGGTATTTAAATGCATCAACCTGAAACATCTTCCGATTGGAAATGGCAAATCGCGAATCAGATTTCCACCCGTGGGCAGCTCGAAAAATTCATTGTTCTAACCAACGCCGAACGTGCTGCGTTTGAGGCCGATATTCCTCTTTCCTTTGCTATCACTCCACACTATGCCGCGTTGCTTGAACACCCCGCCTTACGTCGTACCATTATTCCAACGATCCATGAAAACTGCGTTGGAACCGGCGAACTGGCCGACCCGCTTGGGGAAGAAGATCACCGCGCCACGCCGCACCTCATTCATACTTATCCCGACAAAGTGCTGTTTTTGGCCACCAGTTTTTGCTCCACTTACTGCCGCTACTGCACCCGCTCGCGCATGGTCGGGAAACCGACAGGAACCGCATCTGCATTCGAAGAAAGTTTTCGATACATTGAGGAGCATACCGAAATTCGGGATGTACTTTTTTCTGGGGGCGATCCGCTTACGATGACCGATGCAGTGCTCGACGAACTACTGGCGCGTATACGGAGCATTCCGCATATCCGCATGGTCCGCATTGGTTCCAAGGTGCCTGCCGTGCTGCCCATGCGGATCACCGATGAACTCTGCACGATCTTACGCCAACATCGAGTCTGGCTTAGCCTACACTTCATCCACGCGGCTGAACTCTCCTTCGAAACGCAGGCCGCCTGCCGCAAACTGTCGGATCACGGAATCGGCATGGTCAGCCAAACCGTTCTCCTTAAAGGCATAAATGATGATACGCAAACGTTGGTCGATCTCTTCTACGGACTCCTCGAAATCAATGTGAAACCCTACTATCTGCTACAGTGTGATCCCGTCCGCGGCTCCGCGCACTTTCGCACGTCGGTAGGCAAGGGAGTTGAGCTCATTCGGTCGTTACATGGCAATATCTCCGGGCTGGCTGTTCCGCAATACGTCATCGACGCCCCCGGCGGTGGCGGAAAGGTACCGATCCTCGGAAGCGAGCAGCTCCGGTGGGAAGGAGATGAGGTGATCTTTATTAATTATGAAGGCAAGGAATACCGCTATCCCGATCCAGAGGAGGGTAGGCATAGTCGGCGAGCTGACTGTGCCATCAAAAATCCGATACAACTGATCAAGAAGGATTAAATTCAAGTGAACCAAAAAATGAAAAGCATTCCTGATTTTCTAGAAATTCATCTCCGAGTGTTGCTTTGTGGGTGATCGAGTGGGTATCCAACAGACTCGGTTTTTACTTTAGCCTTTAAATAGGACACCGCTCCTTGGAAAAAGTTGCTTTATCGTCCGGATTTGAGAAGGTCGACTTTTAACTCGAAGGTTTATTGATGAAAATACCATTCTCGCTCTTCCTGGCCTTTAAGTATCTGAAGCCCAGACGCTCCTTTATTTCGGCGGTAACGGTGATTTCAATGCTGGGTGTGACAATCGGTGTAGCCGTGCTCATTGTCGTACTTTCAGTCATGACGGGCTTCGACGAAGTCTGGCGCGATAAAATTTTGGGATTCAATGCGCACGTGAGCATTGTTCAGCAGGGTGGTCTGGTACGCAATCCGGATCGTGTGCTCGAACAGGCCTCGCAAATCGAGGGTGTGGTAGGCGTTGCTCCCAGCCTTGAAGGATTAGTGCTGATTCAAGTTGATGAACGGGTACACACCCCGATTCTGCGCGGGGTCGATCCAGAATACGAACCTTCCGTTAGTCAGGTTCCTGGAAATATCATCTCCGGTGAATTTGCCGTAGGCGACGAGCAGATTGTCGTTGGTGGCGACCTAGCACGCCGGTTGAATATTCAGGTGGGCGACAAATTGACCGTCTATTCTCCGCAGAGTTTTGTGAGCGAAGATGAAATCCGTCTGCCGGAAGAGTTGACGGTGTCGGGTATTTTCCATGTGGGTATGTACGAATATGATGTTGGGTTTGTTTTTACCTCGCTTGAAACCGCACGGGCACTCTACGACGTCGAGGAAGGCGTGCACTCGATTCAAGTGATGCTCGATAACCCACTACGTGCTGCCGAGACCGCTATGCAACTCCACGAAAAACTGGGAATTGGATTCTTTCCGCGTACTTGGATGGAAATGCACAGTCAGATTTTCGCCGCGCTGCATGTGGAGAAAAACATGATGTTCTTTCTCCTCGCCTTCGTGGCACTCGTTGCGGCCTTTAGCATCACCAACACGCTCATAACGCTAACTGTTCAGAAAACTCGGGAGATCGGGCTACTTAAATCACTTGGCTTCGGCAACGGGGGGGTCACCGGCATCTTTTTTTGGATGGGATTGGTGCAGGGTATACTTGGAAATGTGCTGGGTGTGGGGCTGGGACTGTTAATACTTAAATTCAGGAACGAACTACTCTCGTTTATGTCGAGTGAGTTTAACCTCGAACTGCTTCCGCCAGAACTCTACCAGCTCAGCAAGCTACCCTCGCATACGATGGGCTCAGACGTAGCCATCGTCTGCGGCCTCGTTCTCATTTTCTGCACGCTCGCGGGTCTCGTACCTGCGCTCCGAGCTGCCAAGATGGAACCTGTCGATGCCTTGCGTTATGAATAGCGATTAATGGGCTGAGAAATGGTGCCCCGGACAGGATTCGAACCTGTGACCTACGGATTAGAAGTCCGTTGCTCTATCCAGCTGAGCTACCGGGGCATTGTCAATTAAGTCTTTATTTACAGGGTTTTTTTGTCGTTTCTAACTTCGCTGTTTCCCGACGTGTAACCCTAAATTGTAACCTTGTAGATTGGCTTCATGAAAGCGAAGCATCCCACCAATCAAAGCCAGCAGAATTTAAAACGTGTGGCAGAGTGCCTCTACCGCTCTCAAAGTTCAAACATATATTACGCCACATACTCAAAAGGGGCGGAAAGCAAATCAAGCGCTCTCTGTGAACCACAGATGGGATCATGGTTAAGTGTCGGCTCAAGGATCTGACCGAGCAGGCCGCCGCCCTGGCGAAAGGTGGCGATGCCAAGGCAACCTTTTCCAATGTGACGGAGCGATGGATCAAAACGGCTACCATGACCATGAAGTCCTCGTCGATCACTCGTTTAAAGGGAGTCGCTGTAGCCGCCAGCGCCCCAGATGTAGGTGTGCAGGAGGTTTCCGGAGCCGTCGAGGTCGGCGATGATTTGATTTCCGTTGTAGACAAAATGTTCGACATTGGTGATGCCGCCCGCGATGGAGGTGCGGGACGTGCGGCGATTCAGCACGTCATAGCCATACGCAATGCGGCTGGAAGCCGCATCTACATTAACCAATCTATAGCGCTTGTCCCATTCGAGGGCGAGGGAATCAGAATATCCACCGGTTCCAGTGCGCGCAATATGGGTAACACATCCAGCTTCGTTGTAAAGGAACGTTCCGTTCGTCACAACGGAGTTGGTGAAATAACCCAAGGCAGTGCACATAGGAATTCGTTAGCCCATCCAGATATCCAGCTGAGCTACCGAGGCGAATGGAAAAGTTTTGGAATATAGTTCAGAGATCGGAAAAGAGACAAGTGGTTTTGGCTCAAATGAGCCACCTGAAAATGGGTGTGATTGTTTGTGAGGCCACTCGCCGGATTGAGATTTCATCCAGTTTCCTTGCTAACCATTTTTTGCTCTGCCACAATCTGTCACAATACCGAGGGTATCCTCAAAGGAGTTGAATGGACACATTAAGACAGCTTTTCGAGATGGTTTCCGGCTCGAGTGAATTCAGTCCGTTCCTCGTGGTAAGCATTCTTGTTCTGGCTGGCTTTGCCGGCGGGTGGGTCGCCAAGCTAATCAAGCTTCCCCATGTGACCGGTAACATCCTGGGCGGCATCGTGGTTGGGCCGGCCTGCTTTGGGTTAATCGGCACGCATGAGCATCTGCACGACCTGCAACCACTTTCGACTTTTGCCATGAGCCTGGTGGCGGTAAGCATTGGCGGACACCTTTCCTATCGCCGTATCCACAATTCACTCCGCCGGATCATTTCCACATCGCTGTTCGAGGTAGGGTGCACGATGGCAGTGGTCATCATCGCAGCCCGGCTGTTCCATATGAGCTGGCCCATGACCCTTCTACTAGGAGCCATTTCCGCCTCCACCGCCCCGGCCACTACAATTGCGCTAATCCGAGAAATGCGAGCCAAGGGGCCGTTCGTGAAAACTTTGATTTCGGTGGTAGCGCTAAACAATATTTTTTGCATCCTGCTGTTTGTCATGATGCGTACGTTTGTTTCCGCCTATTTCGAGAGCGGCGAAACCGCAGGAAAGATCGACGAAGCCCTCCTACTCTCAGGCTACCACTTGTTTGGAGCGCTGGTGCTCGGCTTCGGGGCGGGTTGGATCAGCAAGAAACTGGTGAGCAAGCCCAAGTTCCATGATTTCAGCACCATCCTGCTTGCAATCATGGTTTGTGACGGCCTCGCAGCCTATCTGGGTCTTAGTCCATTACTCGTCAACCTTTTCTTTGGCGTATACCTTGCCAACAGCACGCAGGTGGCGGAAAAACAATTGACCACCTTGGTTCCGCTGGAACCCCTTCTCTACGTCTGCTTCTTCACGTTGGCCGGCGTTTCGTTCCACCTCGATGCGATGCTGGCGGTCGGGGCGTTGGCGGCGGTCTATATCCTCGCCCGCGTTTTCGGCAAAAGCCTAGGGGCAGCTATTGGCGGTATCCTTGGCAAAACCTCGCCACGCATCTGGCAAAACATGGCCTATGCCCTCTATCCGCAGTCAGGCATTGCCATTGGTTTGGTGGTGTTGCTGGGATCCGACTCCTCAATTCCGGAAGAGATACGCCAAGCAGTCAGTGCCATTATCCTCGCCGGGGTGGCGGTTTCCGAAATCATCGGTCCGTTCTGTACTAAAGCCGCACTCGCCCGCTCGGGCGAGGCTGGCCGCGACCGCCAACGATTGGTGGAATTCCTTTCCGAAGAGTTCATTACCGTCGATCTCCAGGCCAAGGATAAGTGGGATGCCATTCGTCAGATGGTAGCCTTCTTAATGCGAACGCACCGCGTTGAACATATCAGTCAGGAAGAGCTTTATGAGTCGATTGTCGAGCGAGAGCGGAAGTGTTCAACCGGAATGGGACATGGGATCGCCATTCCGCACGGGCGGATAAAGAAAGGGCAGGCCATCCAAGGCGTTATGGCAATCTGCCGCGATGGTGTGGATTTTGATGCGCCGGATAATGAATCCGTCAAACTGATCATGTTGATCGTTACCCCGGAAGGCCAAAAAAGCATGCACCTTAAAGTGCTCTCCAGCCTCTCGGCCATGGTTTCAGATGAAGCAATTCGAAGCCGGATTATCGCCGCCATCAGCCCGGAAGATGCAATGGAGGTTATCGAAAGCGAAGAGGCGCGTGGCTATAACTATTTTCTCGACTAGTCCGTAGGATTTTATCGGACAACGGATCTATAGATCAAAGAGTTTATACCCGTTCCATTTAGGATTTTTTCAAGATTTCCTAGCCTAGCCTAACTCTCGGTTGAGACGGTTGATTTCGGCACGCATTTTTTCGAACACCTCGGCCTTGTAGACGCGGACGCTGGCGGTGGAAATACCGAGCTTTTCAGCGATCTTCTTGGTAGGAATTTCCTGCGCAACCATCTTGAAGACATTCCGCTTGGTTTTGTAGATGTCGCTCTTGATATTTTCCCAGGCAAGGTTGGTAATATGCAGTACCCATTCCTCGCGGGCGAGGTTCTCGATGTCGGGCAGTACCTGCTCTTCGATATCAAGATATTGCTCCTGATACTCCACGGAATCGCGGCCAGTGATGAAGTTTTTCTTGGTGCGAAAAAAGTCGCGAACGGTATTACGGGTCATGGCAGCGAGCCAGTTGTGGAACTTCCCCTTATTTTCGTTGTACTCAAAATCCTCGATCTTTTGCCAGACTTTGGTGAGCACGGCCTGGCTGATGTCCTCGGCATCGTGCTGGTTGATGCCCATGCGGACGATGAGGCTGAGAATAAAGGCACGGTAGATCCCCTCGAACTCCAACCATGCCTTGGTGTTCTCGGTATTCTTCAGCTTAGCCAACAGGGTGACCCGCGTTGGATTGTATTGTTCTTCGCTCATATTAAAGGGGGCGTCTGGCACAGAGGAGCAGAGAGGAGGAATCTCCCCAAGCGCTGTGTGCTCTCGCAAAGCGGGTAGTGAAAACTTGTCCGTGTGTATAGAGATTCATCCGTACTTCCCGTTTAAT
Source organism: Kiritimatiellales bacterium (assembly GCA_003230915.1). GTDB lineage: Bacteria > Verrucomicrobiota > Kiritimatiellia > Kiritimatiellales > Pontiellaceae > Pontiella. The sequence continues at coordinate 11,864 of QIHI01000090.1, forward strand.
CCGCATAGATAATGATGACGCCCCGGTTAGCGAGGGCACGGATGGTTGGATTATCCTTAAATTTTTCGGAGACCGTGAGGGTGCGTAGCTCGCGGCACCAGACAAGATGTAGCGGGATCGCCAGCCCATCGATACCGCTGATATCGAGTGTGGTCAACTTGGGGTATTTGACAATATCGGACAGGTTTCGGATTCGTGTGTGGCTGATGTCGAGCACCCGCAGGTCGGCCAGCTGGTCGAGCTCGAACAGGTGGTTGATCTCTGCTTTCGAAAGAGAGAGCTCCTCTATGCCGTCTTCGGTGAGCAATCGGAGATCCGGCGATCCGATACCGACTACGGCGAGGCGGTGGATGCTGAGTCCGCACAGCGGCGAGAGGTCGTCGAGTTCTTGATTCCCGCTGAGATCGATGTTCCAGCCATTGGCTCCCGCCGGTTCCCAAGAAAAATGGAGGGTTTCAATCTTAGGATTGAGAGCTGTAAGCGATTCGGCGATGGCGGGAAAGCGTGTGGCAGGATCGAAGGGCGTTCGGTTGAGGTGGTAGAAGAGGCGTGGGATGCCGTCGGCCATATCGTGATTCTGGAAATCGCGCACCAATTGTGAAATTTCGCGATCAGGAACGCGCCCTAGATCTTTGTATTTTTTGGCGAGCCGCTGGAGAGCGGAAGGTTGGTCGGAGAGGATATTCCACGCGAGATTGAACTTCCGCTGGCTGAGAAGCATTCGGCTTTTTTGAATCCATCCCTCCCTAATCGACGGGTCGAACGCGAGGCTGGTATTGAGAGCCTGCTCGGCGGCGGCGAAGGCATAGTCCTGCTCCTCCTGCGCCATAAGGTTGAGATAGTCGGGAGCCACCTGCTTGGCGGTGGTGGCGATATAGTCGTTCTTCTCCTGAAGCGTGGTGAGGGCTTTGAGCGCGATCCATTCGCTTTGTTTGATTTTATCGAAGCTGTTGACCAGCACGGCGGCAATCACAGCGACCGATACGGTAATCAAACCGACGGCCATTTTATGACGTTTTACGAGCAGGATAAGGTGGGTAATAAAGGTTGGATTTTCGGCGCTGGTAGCGAAGCCGTCCTGAAATTGGTGGAGGTCGCGGATCAGGGCGGGAACAGTGGAATATCGCTTGGCGGGGTGGGTTTGCATGGCCTTCATGGCAATGGCGGCGAGAGCGCTGGGAATTTTTTTTTCGGGGGAGCGTTTATTGGGATCAAGGAGTTCGCCGCGCACCGTTTTCTGGAGAACATCCTTCGTGTTGTTTCCTTCGATGGGGCACTGGTATGTTAGGATTTCGTAGAGAATAGCACCGAGCATGTAAATGTCGGTTTGGAAGTTGATGTCTGCGGGCGAGCCCTTGGTTTGTTCCGGTGCCATGTAGCCCGGCGTTCCGCCCACGACATCGCGGATACCCGTTTTCCCTGTAGGTTCATCAGGGTGGGTGACGAGCATTGCCAATCCCCAGTCGAGCACGTGGACATCGCCAAATTCTCCGACGATGATGTTTGAGGGTTTAAGATCGAGGTGGATCACGCCCTTTGCGTGGGCATAGTCGATGGCGTTGCAAACCTTTAGGAAAATACCGATCAAACGCGTGTAGGTGTATTCACGGGCATTCCCTGAGCGTAACTTACACAGGATTTCGCTCAAGGTTTCGCCCTTTAAAGCCTTCATGGTGAAGTAGGGATTGCCGTTTTCGTCCAGCGCAATATCGTAGACCGGAATAATATTGGGATGCTGTAAGTTTGCGGTCAGGCGCGCTTCCTAGAGAAAGGCCTCGATATCTTTTTTCGATGCAATCTTGGAAGCCTGAAACAACGCCATAGCCACCTTGCGGGCGGTACGGTGGTCGTCGACCTCCCAAATGGATTTCATACCGCCTTCGTTGAGTTTCTTGCCCGGAGTATAGCGCGCTTCCGGGTTGCCCGCCATCAGGCCATCGAGATCGGAAGGCGCACTTTCATGCAGGTCTTCACTAAATAGAATTTTTTCCGTGTCGGAAAAGATGATGTCGTTGGCAAACAGATTGGCGTTTGAAATTTCACGGCTTGGCAGCTTTGTTTTCTTCGATGGGTCGTTGGCTTCGTCCATAACGCGTCCAAGAGTTGGAGATTGCTACAAACCCTACCACCGCCAACCCTGCGAGGCAATCTAGGAAAATAGGCGTTCGGTGGTTTCCCAGTCGATGCAGGCATCGGTGATGGAGAGACCGTATTCGAGGTCGAGCGTGATCTTTTGATTGCCTTCCAGAATAAAACTTTCAATCATCGCTCCGGTAATCGGGCAGCCATCCTTTTTGCGTTGTCTGAGAATATTACGCCAAACCTTGATCTGATTTTGTGCCACTTTGCTAGCGTTCGCATGCGAGCAATCAACCATGATCGAGGGTTCAAGGCCTGCGGCATCGAGTTTGCAGGCGGCATAGGTGACTTCTGGAATTTCAAAGTTGGGCTGCTTTTCGCCGCCGCGTAGCACAAGGTGAGTATTTGGATTACCGGAGGTCGTGACGACGGCGGTGTGGCCGTCCTGATCGATCCCGAGGAAGCTGTGCGGATTGCTGGCCGATTCGATGGCGTTGATTGCCACCTGTATATTGCCATCGGTCGCATTTTTGAATCCAACCGGCATCGAGAGGCCGCTCGACATTTCGCGGTGGGTTTGCGATTCCGTGGTGCGTGCGCCGATGGCAGACCAGCTTACGAGATCAGCGGTGTATTGAGGGATGATTGGATCGAGGAATTCGGTGGCGATCGGCAGGCCGAGGTGGGCAATGTCGAGCATCAGCTTCCGTGCGGCGTGCAATCCGAATTCCACATCGCAGGAGTCGTCGAGGTGTGGATCGTTGATGAACCCCTTCCAGCCGATGGTCGTGCGCGGCTTTTCAAAATAGACGCGCATCACGATAAAATAATTTTCTTTTACCCGTTCCGCTAGTTGGGTTAAACGTTGGGCATAGTCGAGCGCTGCGGCGGGATCGTGGATCGAGCAGGGGCCGATGATCACCAGCAGGCGGTCGTCCTTCAGGTGGATGATATCGCGCACGGTCTTGCGATCGACCAGCACCTTTTCGGTCAGCACCTTGCCCAGCGGAAGCTCGTTTTTGAGCAACGCCGGAGTGATCAGTTTTTTCAGCTCCGCAATGCGCAGGTTTTCTGTCAGATGGGTTTCGTTTACCATAATACGGGGGAATAAACCACAGATCGTTTATCAATGGAAGTGCGGGGGAAGGAAAAAGAAAAGGTGCGGCGAACCGCACCTTTTTTGTGCCCCGGGGGGAGTCGGGACGGAAGTAAACAAACTTACGGATTAGAAGTAGTAGTGGATACCAGTGGAAACCGTAATACCATACAAACCGATGTCTGTGGTTCCTCCTCCAGGAAGATCGCTTTCCAGATCATTAATTTCATAGGAAACCTCGAAGTTGAGTCCTAGTTCCGGGAGGCCTTGGAAACGCCATTCCGCACCGATTAACGGGGCAATTGAAAACCCATCAGTATCTGCTGTTCCCACGAAAGGAAAACTAGTCGACTCGATTTTATAGTAACCGAGTGAGGCTCCTGCATAAAAGACACTATTTTCACGCTGAATTAATGTGTAGTATAGCTTTCCTTTTATCATGAGGATATCTAAGTCGGCACCAAATCCACCAGGCGCATCAATGTCTACGCTTCCTTGTCCGAGTTCAATCTGGCCTCCGAGTGGGGCTGGGGCGAAACGCACGCTCACGGCGTTGATCAGATCACCAAAGAAAATTCCTTGGTAACCAACACCAATCTGACCGGGTTCACTATCTTCAGCTTGAGCAACCGATACCGCCATTAATGCGCCTATTGCTATGCATAGTGCCTTTTTCATCTTATTCTCCTCTGTTGGTTTATTTCTCCCTGACACGATCTCCAGACCATCCGGAGACCCTACAGATCCGGGATTAAATCGAGATTTTTGACAAAGTTAAGTGGTAGATGAAGGATTGCTTTTAGAGCAATTCCACAAGAAGTACGGTGTTTCACTGTATGAGCATCCAACATATAGTGCTTCCCATTAATGATGGAGCTATTAAACCTTCACGAGGTTTTTTTGCAAGAAGAAATTTTTGCTAATACTGCGAGTAATATGGGGTAGATAATACGGGTTTAAGAGACTTGGATGCACTTAAAACCATAGTGGTTCTAAAAGTTATATTCAAAATTTAGATAGACCCTATTGTTGTTGCTCCATGTGCCGTAATACAGTCCCGATCCTGCGAAGACCTCTCCAACAAGCTCCAGACGAAATCCGTTGCTGAAGCGGTGGCTCCCGCGCAGTTGTGCGAAGGCGTTGCCTTCTGCAAAATTATGGCTGTAGGCAGCGGAGACCAGATCCTTGGCGGTGACTTCGAGCAAGAGCTCGGTGAACAGGGTATTACGCCCGAGACGAAAGGGTTCGGAACTACTCGCATATCCGCTTGAGACTTTTTGTTCGGCTAAAATGACTTCGCGTGCATATTCGGTGGTGAGGTGGACTTGATTACAATGTAGCCATTCCGCCAGTTTCTCCGATCGCCAAATAAGGCCGATCAATGCGTTGATATAGTCGTCGTCATCGCCGGAGTAGGTGTGGTGATAGAGAGCCTCCGAGTGCAATTCTAGCGCATCGAAAACGGTGGAAACTCCGACAGACCAGTCGAATCCGGGCAGGTATTCAACTGTTACCACAAACTCGTCAGGTGTGGGGGTGTCGGTGCGGGTGACGGCGTAGGGAGAGTAGCCGGAGTAGGCCGTAGTGAAGAAGTCCCAGCCCTGCTGGCGGGTGCGGATAGTGGCGAGCAGCCCCATATTTTCCACGCTTACGTCAGGTACGATTCGGTCAACCCTTCCGGTTGTTACGGGGGGGATCGGTTCGCCGATGATGGGCTCGACTCGCTGGATCCACCAGCGTGATTCAATGCCGGGAGTTTTCGACGGTTGAAAGATAGGGAGGGCGGCGAATGAATAGGTCCAGTCGTTGCGGTAGTAATCTGCTCGGGCTTGCCAGATCCCTAGGATTTTTGGATCCGTCGGGTCGTTGAGGTCGCGGGCAATGTAGCGGTCGGCCAAGGGATAGAGCACGGAAACGGTATTGCGCTGGATGGCGCGGCCAAGCACTAGGTCGGTGTTGCCGAGCGGAGCGGTGGCATAGAGTTCGTTTATGACCACCGGGCGACTTTTTATTGCATCATCTTGGAACAGTGCGATGCCACCTTCCCACCGATATCCGTTGGGTATGCCGTATTCGATCCACCCCGACGTATCGATCCGGATATTCCCGCCGGTTTCAAACCAAGTACGCCAATTGTACAGCACCTCAATGGTTCGGGTGGCGTCTTCGACAATGATGTCGGGCACATCCGACTCACCGGGGCTTTGTGGATAGATCGCCAGTTTTAAGCGAATCTTGGAGTCGAAGTTTTTCGTGGCATCCTTGAGTTCTCCCCGTGTGCTCGTTATGGCAAACAACAAGGCTAGTAGGATTTGGGTGTACGGTTTCATGAAGGGTTCTCCGAATGGGGTCGTGGTGGATGCATGATCTTCAATGAGAGCAGGGTGGGGGTAACCAGTAGATCGGCGACCAGCGCGCTAAGCAGGAGAATGGCTGCAAGTAGCCCAAAATCGCCAATCGGTCTAAACTGCGAAAAGAGCATAACCAAAAACCCAAGCGAGAGAGAGAGAGAGGTGGCCACTACAGGACGGAGAAGGTGGCGAACCGACTGGTTGACGGCCTCTTCAGGACCAAGTGCAGGATCTTGGCTGTAGAAATGCATGAGCAGGTGGATGGTGTCGTCCACCGCCAATCCGATTCCAATGGCGGCGGCCATGCTGGTGGCGGTATTCAGTGGAATTTCCAGTAGAGCCATGATGCCGAACTGGATGCCGATGGGGAGCAGGTTTGGGATGAGGCCAATACAGCCAATGCGTATGCTACGGAAAAGCAGGCTGAGCAATCCGGCGGCAATGAGGGCGATCATAACAATGCCGCGTAGCTGTCCGCGTACAATTGATTCGACCGCTTTATGGAGTAAGAGCATCTCACCGGTGACTTCTGCATGAAGGTGAGGTGGACTGGTTTGCTTGATGTAGGCGCGCAGGGCTTCAATGCGCGGCATCAACTCTAGCGAGGATCGGATATTGTGCTGAACCACGATTCCCAAACTTTGGAAGTCGGGCGTAACGTAGGGTTCAGTCTCGTTGCGGTGCAGGAGCAGAAGGTATTGCGCCACACCTTGCGCCGAGTCAGGAAGGGCATGGGCTTCACCCGTGAACGCGTGGTGGACGTAGGCAAGATAGTCGGTGAGGCTGATACTTCGATCAATCCATCCTTCCTCGGCAAGATAACGTTGGAGCTGGCGGGCGTAGGCCAGGTTTTCAGGCTGCTTAAATCCGCCGGGCTCCAAGGCATCGATCCGAATGCAAAAGGTTTCTATGCCAGACATTTTTTGATGGAGGCGATCGGCACGCTGGACAATGGGGGAGTTGGGTTTGAAGTAGCCGATAATATTATTATCGGCTCGGATGTGGGTTGCTCCGTATAAGCCTGCCGCGATACAAGGAATGCAAAGCAGCGCAAGGGTTGTTTTCGGGTACGTACGAGACGTTGCTAAAAAGGCTAGAAGTTTTTCCTCAATTCGGGAGTTGTTCCGTTGTCGACGAGTTTGATGGGTTTGATCGGGGAACAGGGTGAGACAAGCGGGGATAAGGCTGATGGTGACCAATGCGTTGATGATTAAACCACACGAGGCCACAATGCCGAAGTCGCGCAAAATCGGCATAAGACTGAAGGTGAGGGAAAGGAATCCAGAAAAGGTAGTGAGCGTGGTAAAGAGCACCGCAATCGCCATCCGCCAAATCATACGCTTTACCGCCGGATGCCGTTCCATTCCCATTTTGCGCCCGGCTTTGTATTCCGCTAGCAGGTGGATATCTTCCGTGGAACCAATCACAATAAGCAACGAAGGAACCATGAATGAAAGAATCGTTATTGGTAGGTCGAAGAGACCCATGAATGCAAAGGTCCAAAGAATACTGACGCCGGAGGTGAGCAGCGGAAGTATTGCGCCTTTGACGCTCGCGAGGATGGAAAGCAACATGACCACTAGCACAACGATCGCTATGGGTAATAAGGTGCGTTGATCGCGCAGGATATAGACAGCTTGTTGCTCAATCACGTAGGGGCGACCCATTTGCTCCAAGGTTTGGAAGTTATTCGAGAAGGGAAGCAGCACTTTTTCAATTGCTTGGCTGAGACTTCGCATTTTTTCGGATTGCCCGTTGTGAAGATCCAGTCGCAGTTGAATAATGGTGGCATCGCCTTCGGGAGAAAGGAGCAAACGTTGGATCACGGGATGTGCGAGGGCGCGTGCCTTAAGTGCGGCGGCTTCGATATCGGTTTCGGGTGCCCAGTCGATTAAAGGCCGAACTTCCATCTCTCCGCCTTTTGTGGTGATATCGGTGACCGAGAAAAGACTCTCGGCCGATTCGATACCCGTTACCCCTTCGAGAGCAGAGACGAGATCCTGAAAAGCGGTCAGTTTGTTGGGGGAAAAAAGTTCGAGGTCTTCCACATAAACAATGGCTCGAGCTTCCGATCCAAACATTTCACGGGTTTGAATATAGTAGTCGCGCTCAGGATCGTTTTGCATCATGAGGCTCTCGACCGATGCCGCGATACGTACTCGGCTGGCAGGAAAAAGGGCGGCAATCGAGAGGACACCGATGACGATAAGCGTCAGAATCGGGTGCAGGCTAAACCAGAGCATTAAACGGCGCATGGAATCTCCGGGATCATTTCATGTACCGGCCGGTGAGAATATTCCGGTCTGTGAAGAGGACATTGGGCAGCTCGGTCTTGGTGTCGCGCGAGATCACGACGACCTCGGTTTGATGTTTCTTAGCTAAATTATCTACGAACGATTTACCGGCCCGCCAAACATCGCCCTGCACATTTGCTAGATCCGAATTCACCTGTGTTTTAATGAGTTTGTCCCGCCGATCGAAATATTCGATGCGGACGGTGAAGAGGATATCCTTGCGGATCCACATCAGTCTTCGCCCGTATCCGCTCGCCCGCCGTTGTTTTTCATCCGCCGGAACGGCTTCGATAATGAAGCACTCCATGCCATCCAGAAGTTCTGATCGGACGTGGCGGTAGGCATAGTTATCGATGCTCTCGGGATCCATGTCTTCATAGGTGAAATCCGTTCCCATAAAGTACCCATTTCGGCGGGCTTGCGCGATACGTTGCAGGCGGCGTTGTGAGGGAAAATAGAGCCACTGATCGTTGGGTTTTCCTTCGTTCTCGCGTGTCAGCAACGCGGTGCCTTTTACGTCTGACGGTGCATCGAATATCGTAAGCGAGTTTATCAGGTCGTTGCCTCGATCCTTGTCGAGTCGCCGTAGAATACGGTCGTCCCGATAGCCTTTCCGATCAATTAACGTTACGGTCGTTACGCTGGTTTCATGGATAAGTTTATGCCGTTCAGCCTGCGCATTGATCACTTCGCGTGCGGTCATCTCCGCGCCTGCAAAGCTGGCGAGGCTTAAATAAAAGGCAAGCATTAGTTTTCTCATACAATCTCCCGTTCAAAAATTCGATGGTTGATGTCAAAGACCACACCGCTTTTTTTCATAATAGTCAGCATCGGCCTGTTTTGTTCATGAATCGGTCCGAGCAATCCGCATTGGGCTCCTAGTTTGAGTGCCGCCTGTTGGCAGGCCGTAGTAAGGACGAGAATGAGGCCGCGGTTTTGGTATTCTGGCCGAAGGTAGGCGGAGGTGATGTTGATTTCACGGGGTTGTGTGCGTTGTCGCAGGAAGGCCGCCATGCGCGCTAGCTGGTTTCCGCGTGCCCGTCGCAGAGCTTCCACATAGTTGGGCAGAGCTATGTGGATTCCGCAAACTTCTCCGTTCGTCTCTAGCCAGTGGATCAGGTTGGGGTGGGCTGTTTGGGCAAGCTGGTCGAGGATACACTTCTCTTCGGCGGAGGTAAGGGGGTAGTACAGCGGAGCCGCCGCACCGCTTTCCTTGTAGACATCGAGCAGGTGTCTGGCCATCCGGCGCAGTGTCTTGCGGCTCGTCCCTCTCCGTAGTTCCAGTTCGGAGCGCTCCATCACCCGTTGTGCCATTTTTTCCACCCGCTCGGAAATGCGGAAGCCGATTGGAAGCTCGCCACTCAAGTAGTCATACTGCTTTGTGAATCCGACCATACCCAACAGTTTGGCATAGTATGGAGGGCTGTAGGGAATCGCAAATGAAGTCATCTTTCCGAATCCGGAAATCATCATGCCGCGGGCATCGGTTTGTAAGAAACCAACGGGGCCGACAAGTTGGCGAAGACCTCGTTCTTTTGCCCATGTGTTGGCCGCCTCGAAAAGAGCCCGTGCGGCAGCGGGGTTTTCGGCACATTCGAAATGGGTGAAAAAAGCAGTCTGGCTATTTTGATAGGCATTAAAGTTTCGATTTTCCAGTACGGCTATACGGCCTGTGGGTTGGGAAGGATCTCCGGTCGTGAAGAAGGCGGCGGTGGAATGCTGATGAAAGGGGTGGCTTGAGGAGAGGTCGAATGTAATGGACGATCGCAATGCCGGAAACCATAGGGGATCTGCCCTGCCAAGTCTGAAGGGAAGTTCTAGATAGGGTTTAATTTCGCTCTTTCTCGATCGATCGATGCGCTTAACGTTCATAAGCTTCCAGTTCCGCAATCCATTGTTGCAAGGCCTCGGTTTCCCAGAATGTGGAGTAGGTTGGAACGTGCAGATTGTTGCGAATGGATTCCGAGAGGTCGATCAGACAAGGCGTGCTCGGGCTTCCCATGTAGGTTTGAGCTTCTCCAAGAAGATGAAATTTCATCTTAAAAAAGCGTTGGCAGAGTTTTTGGAAGCGCTCGTCGATCAAGCAACTCCATTGTTGAATTCCCTGTTGGTGGCTGAAGATGAGGAGGTCTTGTGCGAGTTTGAAGAGCGGGGCCATACTCTCAGGGCTAAAACTTCCTCGCCATTGGGTTTTTAAGCTAAACCGACTAATTTCAACCAAGGTATCCAAGCGGTCAACAAGCTCGGGATAGAGTTGGACGATCGGTAACGTATAGGGGGTATGGTTGATCATGCGGCAATATCCCGCCAACTGATTATTTTTAGAACGGATGCAAAAGTGTGCGCTTTGTGCATCGTAGCAGTCAGGGTCGTCCGATTGTTCCGATTCGGGGAGATAGCCTTCCGCAACATAGATCTCGGTGCGAAATCGAACGCATTCCTCCAAAACGGAGGAGGGAATTTTCCCCGGTGGGAATACCGAGGAGGTTAACGATCCTTCAATCAAATCCGGTCTCATACGAAGCGGATGCTAGCACAGCTTCCAACGACTGGAAAAGAGTTTATCCGGCTTGATCTTGTATCTTTTCTACAAGAATTCGCTCCTGCCGGTCGCGTAGGATTTCTTTGTTGGTGCGGACGCCGTGGGGGTCGCGGTAGGGCAGGCCGCGAGTGGTGTTGCGGATCGTTTCGAGTTCGGGGGCGGGCAGGGCGATTTCAACGTCGTCCCTCCGCATGGCCGCAATCGTGCCGCCGCGCTTTCGACCCACCGGATCAGTTTCGCCGACGAAGAAGCCAGCTTCCAGTAGTCCGGCTCGGACGGGGAGGGCGGCGCAGTAGGTTAGCAGGACGCCGTCCGGCTTCATCACGGTTTTGAGCTTTCGGAAAAAATCGACCGTCCAGAGTTCACTGTTTCGCTGGGTGGAAAAGGCATCGAGGAAGATAAGATCGTAAGTGAATGGAGAAAGTTTGGTGATGGTGTAACGTGCATCGCCCCAAAAAATTTCCGCCTGCCGGTTCCCACTTTCTGATTGGCCATGGAGATAAAGTTCGTTGAGCGTTTTACGCCACTCGAAGTGGTCGGATTCTAAGGGTTGGATATGTTGTGCGGCCGCGCTCACGACACGACGATCCATTTCCAGGGCGGTCACATGAACTTGGTGTTCACTCGTGCCTCTCGCGGCGATGTCCATCGCCGCAAGGCTGTTGTATCCCAAGCCAAAGCAGACATCCAAAAGATTTATGTTCCCTGAGGACAGACGTTCCTTGAGTTTGCTGGGAACAATGTATTTCTCTGTCGCCTCCAGCCGCGCCCCAGCGGGCGTGTGGTAGTGTTCCTTATAATCCTGATTCCAGAAAGTGATGGAACCGTCAGCGGTGGCGACGGTTTTTAACGTAGACGAGGCTTCCAGCCTCGTTGTCCCCGCACCGTCCGTGGGCCGCTCTGCCGCAAAGAGGCTGGAAGCCTCTTCTACATTAAATAAATCACCCTGCCGCCACTCGCGGCAGGTCATCTGTTGAACCACATAGTCCCGGAACTGTCCCTTGGTCATGTGCCACTTGGGTGCGATGAGCTCTTCGTCGAGTGTATCAGTCGTCAGCCGCATGATGGGGATGCCGGGTGGCATGCGGCGAATAAAATCCATCAAGTGCTCGGCAAAGTCGTGTTCCATCAGAACGGGGAGGGGGGAGAGTGCGTGTTCCATCGCCAGCGTAGTTCCCCGCTCAATGTGCAAATTGTGGATTTTGACGGCATCGATTGGTAGGGAGGCGAGGGTATCGGCAGTCTGTTGGAAGTCTTCGGCGGTTTCACCAGGCAGGCCGAGGATAGCGTGTACGGCGACCTTGATACCCAACTCGTTCAGTTTTTTGATGGCCATTTCGCTTGAAGCCCAGTCGTGGCCACGGTTGATGCGTTCAAGTGTCTGATCGTGCATGGTTTGCACACCGAGTTCCACCCACACTTCAATATGGTTGTTCAACTCAACGAGAAAGTCATAGGCCTGCGGTGTGAGGCAATCAGGGCGGGTGCCGATGCTAACGGCTGTAAAGTCAAAAGCATCGAGCAGGTCGAGATACATCGGTTGCTGGCTTTCGCCGAAGGTGGCAGAGAAGGCTTGGATATAGGCCATGAACTTTTTCGCTCCGTAGCGATTGCGTGCAAAGCGGATTGCCTCGGCCATCTGCTCTTGCACGCTGTCTTTTCCGATCGTCTGGACGGCCTTTGATCCACGCACATTACAGAAAGTGCAACCACCGGAGCCATCGACCTCGCGGTTTGGGCAACCGAGATCAAAGTCGATCGGTACGCGATAGAGCGACTGGCCATAGCGCTTAGTCAGATAGTCTTTGTATTGAAGATAGGGGGAGTTCATCGGTCGAACAGCAATCGCTGTCCGCGAACAGAGTCAATCACTTGACCGTTGGAGTAGGCGAGTTGGCCGGAGACGATAGTGGCGGAGATGGAGGATTTGAAGGTGACACCTTCGAAGGGCGACCATCCGCATTTGTATTCAATATTTTCTTTCGCGACCGTGTGTGGCGAGTTGGTATCAACCAAGGTGAGGTCGGCCCAATAACCCTCGCGAATAAATCCGCGATCCTTAATTTGGAAGATGCGCGCAGGATTGTGCGCCGTTTTTTCCGCGATGATTTCCACGGGCAGAAACTCCAGCAAGGAGACGATGGCGCTCTGGATAAGCGGTAGGCCGGAAGGTGCGGAACCGTAGGGATTTTGTTTTTCTTCCCAGAGGTGCGGCGCGTGGTCGGTGCCGATGGTGTCGATCACGTTATCGATCACGGCCTGTCGAAGTGCATCGCGGTCGGCGAGTGTTTTGATGGCGGGATTGCATTTAATGAGTGCACCTTTTTCGGCGTAGTCGTCGGAGGAAAACCACAGCATGTGTGGGCAGGCTTCGCCCGTAATTTTCTTTTCCGAAACAGGGCCTGTTTTAAAGAACTCCAGTTCCTTGGCGGTCGTTAGATGCAGAATATGGATTTGGGCATCGTATTTTTTGGCGAGTTCGACGGCAAGGGTGGTGGATTTATAGCAGGCTTCTTCGGAGCGGATTAGGTGATGTTGAGTGAAAGGAATATTCTCGCCGTATTTTTCGCGTGCGGCTTTTTCATTTTCACGGATGGTATTCGTGTCTTCACAGTGTAGGGAAATTGGAACCTTCACTTGGCTGAAAATATTTTCTAGTTGCTGAAAACGGTCGACGAGTAGGTTTCCGGTTGAAGTGCCCATGAAGAGTTTCACGCCGCAGACCGTTTTTGGATCCAGTGCGAGCAGCTCGTCGATATTGGAATTGGAGGCTCCGAGGTGGAAGGAATAGTTGGCTAATGATTTGGTTGCAGCGAGAGCAAATTTTTCTTCAAGAATGGGATTCGTCACTGCAGCCGGTTTGGTGTTAGGCATTTCCATGAACGACGTCACCCCGCCAGCAACGGCCGCACGTGATTCGGAATGGATATCAGCCTTCTGTTCTCCTCCGGGTTCGCGGAAGTGGACGTGGCAATCGATCATGCCGGGCAGGAGCACCTTGCCTGCTGCGTCGATGACGGTGTCGGCGGGTTGGTTGGTTAGGCTGGAGTCAATGTTTTCGATCCGCCCGTTCTTAATGAACAGATCGGCAGGACGAGAGGAACCTTCGTTCACAAGGTTGGCGTTGGTAATGAGTATTGTTTTCATGGGGGGGGTGGGTATCCGGTTATAATATGTTTTTTTCTGACCTTTTCGTTCTTTATCATGATGACTAAAGCACCTTGGTGATGGTTTGCAAGTTGGCCGAAGCAGCAGCTTCGGGGGAGCAAAGGACGGATACGGCGGGATTCTCAAAAGCCTGGTTTAGGATTTTACCGAAGGCGTTAAAATCCTCCTGTGTGGTGGCTAAGACCTCGTCACGAAGTTGCTGTCGCTCTTCCTTGGTATAGTTGAGCAAGTAACGCATGCAGCTGGAGAATCCCTTTGAGTCGGGAAGCTGATAGGAATCAAGTTGTCCAATTGCACCGATCAGCGCGCGGGTAAGTTCGTCTTCACTTAGTACTAGATTTTCAAGATAATCTCCCGTGGCCTTGTAGACTTTCAACGAAGCCTCAAGGTTCGGGTCGCGGTATGAGGCGAAGACGAAGGCTCCGGAACGCTGGTCAAACGCGCACATGCCACCGTAGGCACCGCCTTGCACGCGAATTTTTTCCCATAGCCACGCGGTCTGAAGGTAGCGGGTAATGACGAGGGAGGACCCGTGCATGGTGTAGCCTGCGTCGAATAGGTTGGCGGAACAGCCGACATAGTTCACTTGGGAGGGAGCCGTCAGTGCTTCGGAGCGGGGCAAGGTGGATGGCTTCCATGCTTTGATAGAAAAGTTTCCGGGGGTTGGGAGTTTTTCGATGAAATGGCTCAGTGATTTAAGTACGCTGGGCAGAGCGGCCTCGTCGACTGTGACGTTGATGACGATATGCTTGCGGTCGAGTAGTGTCTGGTGGATCTTTTCTAGTTGCTGACAGACGGTCGGCCAATCGTTCTCGATCTCCTCGGCGAGTTGCCGGATGAAGAAGAGTGCGTCGATGCCGCCCATCTGTTCGCTGACCCAATGAGCCTCGTTATAGTGTGCCTTTAGACGGGTTATCACCGCCGAGTGGCCGCGCGGAACGATGGCGGTCTCCATTTCGGATTTATGCTCCAGCACGATTTGCTTAAAGCGCTCCTGATTATTGAATTTAGGGAATAGCAATATATCATGCAGGAGATCAAGTAGTTCACGGGTCTGGCCGATCATGCATTTTCCGCGTAGGAAGAACCGGGTGGTTCCAATGTCAGAATCCTTCATGGCCGAAAGGAACGGCGAGCCGTAAATGCCACCGGTTTTTTTTGCGATGCGTTGCGAGAGAGCGACATAGTCTTCGTTCTGTGTGCCCATTTCTAACAGTACGCTGGCGAGTAGTGAGGCCAGAGGAATATCTTCTTGGTCAAGACCATGAAGATCGAGGCCAATGTCGAGGTAGAGAATTCCGTTGGTAAACAGATCGTGCGTTAGCACCGTTGTGCCATATAAATTAGTATTGGAATGCGGAGTGGTTTTTATCTTTTTATCAAGATCTTCGCGGAGTAGCAATGGGATGGTGGCGAGGGCTTCGGGTGAGTCGGGCGTGGCCTGCATGTTCAGCAAGTGCTCGGTTGTAGCGATTATTTCCTGAATATTGGCGTCGCTCATTTTGGATTTTGCTGCGGCGAGCCGCTCTTTTTCAGAGGCCTCAGTACGGGCGGACAGCTTTGCATCGGGAATCAGAACGACGGTAGAGCGGTGGGTATTTTCAATAAAATATTTTTGAATGAGACTTTCAAAATAACCGTCTTTTGTCGCGTTCTGCTTGATGGCTTGCAACGGGGCTTCGAAGGCGACGAGTTCCATCGGATCGGCATCGTAGATCCAGGTGTTGAGCGATTTGAGGAAAAGGGAAAGCCCACGTGGAAAGCCGCCGGTATTATTTTCACGCAGATCGAACTCGAAGGTGTTGAGTGCGCCGTCGATGTCGTCGCGGGAAATACCCCGTTGAATAAGGTCTTTTAAGGTTTGGTCAATGAGGAGTTCGGCTTGTTTTAGGTTT
>QIHI01000041.1 GCA_003230915.1 Kiritimatiellales bacterium
GTTTCCACCATGGCAAAGCCGAGGTGCATGATGAATACGAGGAAAATGGAGACCATCATCCATGTATTGTTGATGGCGAACATGACGTCCGCTGTCGTGACTGCGGAAACTTCGTCCGCAAACGTGGCCATTGGCAGCACCAAGGCGCACAGTGCGAACAACCGTGCGATTGTTTTCTTCGTACAATGCATTTTGCATTCTCCCCTATTGGTTACACAAGAATCGTCCAAACTCCAGTGGTTGGAACGGAGGGCGTTTAGCAGAAGGCGAGCCAATGATATGGTTGATATGCAAGTAACTGTAGTTCAGCAGTTAATGAAAATATTAAAAATGTAACTAATTTGAGTTATAAGACATACTTGTCTTATATAGATATAAAGAGACATTTATGGAATCATGCTGAAGGAAGAGAGTAGAAAATAAGTGCCTATCTCGCTTATTTGGTTCCAAGTTTTCGGGAGTCAAGGAAGGCCTCCATCTCGCTGATTCGGCCGAGTTCGAGCATAGCACCGGCGATTTCCTCCGCCTCGTCGAGCGAGTAGGTCTGTATCAGGCGCTGGACGGCGGGCGCATTGATGATATCGATGCTGAACTTTCTCAGCCCGATGCCCATTAAGAACGGGAGCATGCGCGGGTCGGTGGAGAGGTCGCCGCAGATTGAAACATCCTTTCCGTGCGTTCGGGCGGCGGCGACGATCCGGTTGATAGAGCGCAGTACGGCAGGGTGGTGCGCCAGATAGAGATTAGACACCTGTTCGTTGGTTCGGTCGACCGCCAGCATGTACTGGATCAGATCGTTGGACCCGATCGAAAGAAAGTCCGCTTCTTCCGCCAGCTCAACTGCCACCTCGACTGCGGAGGGTAGTTCCATCATAACACCGAGCTGCGTATCGCGGCTGAAGGGCTGTCCGGCCGCTTCCAGTTCGTCCATGCATTCGTGCGCGATGGCTCGTGCTTCGATAAAGTCGTCCACCGAGGCAACCAACGGGAACATGATCCGTGTGTTGCCCGCCGCACCAGCACGCAGGAAGGCGCGGAGCTGTTGGCAGAAAATATCCTTGTTCTGCAGTGAAAAGCGGATGGCGCGCATGCCGAGGAACGGATTGGCCTCGTGTACGTTTGAGTAGTATGAAAGCATTTTGTCGCCACCGATATCGAGGGTGCGGAAGGTGACGCTCTTGCCTTTCATCTGATCGACGAGTTTTTGGTAGATGGCGTATTGTTCCTCTTCGGTGGGGAAGTCGTTGCGGACGATGAAGGGGAATTCGGAGCGATATAGGCCTACGCCTTCGGCTTTAAACTGGTGGGCGGGCTTGAGGTCGCTGAGCAGATTGATGTTGGCGTGGATGTAGATCCGCTCACCGCACTTCGTTTTGGTCTTGGACTTAACATTGGAGGCATTGTGCAGTGCCTTCCAGGCTTTATCAAGATCGCGATATTTGGCATAAACCTCTTCGCTCGGTCGCAGGTAGACTATGCCTTGTTCGGCATCCATCAGCATTTCTTCACCGTCGGCAATGCAGTCGGCCAGCTCGCGGCTAATGGCCACCATGGGGATGCCGAGCGAGCGGCAGATGATCGCGTTGTGCGAGGTCACGCCACTGCTGACAATGAATCCTTCCACATTTTCGGCCGAAAGTTTGAGGATATCGGAAGGGAGCAATTCGTGGGCGATGATGATCTGCCCGCGATAGTCGCACGAGTCCGTCTCCTTGCTGAGCAGGTTACGCGTCAGGCGATTGCCCAAATCTTTCACATCAAGCACCTTTTCGCGGATCAGCGGCATCTTGCTGTTGGAAAAGATCTCAACATATTCGCTCACCACCGTCGAGATGGCCTTGAGAACAGGCGTGCCGGTGCGGATTAGTCCCGAGATTCGACCGGTAAACTGCTCATCTTCAAGGATCAGCAGGTGTGCGCTAAAAATCAATACCGCCACATCGGCCAGCTCCTCGCTGGTCTGTCGTTGGAGCTGGTTGATCTGTCGAGCCGTGTTTTTAATCGCGGTTTCGAACTCCTCAATCGTGTGGGGTTCAGTATCTGGGTCAGGCAGGGCGCAGCTTTCATTCTGGTTTGAGCCGAGGGTCAAAGCCTGCCCCCGTGCGGTTCCGACACTGGCCGAGCGCCCGCGGAGAATACGTTGTTGTGCCACCTTTTGGGCGATGGCATCTTTTTCTATTGAGGCTCCGGACTCCCCGAGTGCATTGCTCAGTAGCTGCACGTTTTCGATGGTGGTTGCCAGCTGCGCGGCGATGGCGCGTAGCGCCTTGGTATCGTTGGAACTAAAGCAGTTTTCTTCGCGAGCCTGCACCACCAGCGCACCGATGCGTCGCAGTCCGCGCAGGATCGGCACGGCCAGAAAGGCGTTATACTGTTCTTCGTTGATGCCCGGAAAGTATTTGTACGAAGTGCTTTGCGAGGCCTGTCCGGCAGAGATCGCCCGCAACTCCTGCATCGCCTGCCCCGTGATGCCTTCGCCCAGCTTCAGCTTCACCGCGCCGATGGCTTCCGCGCTTAGTCCCTGCGTGGCGCGTAGCGTCAGTTCCTCATTTTCCTCGTCATAAATGTAGATCGAGCAGACATCTGCATGCATATGCTTTGCCACAGACACCACCACGCTCTGGAGTAGCTCCTTGCGGTTTCCTTCAGTCTCGGATTGCGATATCAACTCGGTAATATCGCACACTAAATCTACATTTCTTCTTTTCATAAGCTTCAGCTAGCATAGCCTAGTACAAAGCCCGCTGTCAAAAGATCAAGATTATTCAAATTGTGCGTAGACCAAACCCCTCTACCACCCTACTATTTGCCACTCATAAAAAGCTGGGAAAACGATGAATACACCTACTACGGGAAACCTGCTCGAAATCTACCGCCCCATGGTGGCCTCGCGCTACAGCGACCACCTCCAATCGGCCGCCGCCCAGCGCGGCGAGGTCTTTTTCTATATCCCTTCGTCCGGACACGAAGCCGCCGCCGCCCTCGCGCCGCACCTCATCGAGGCCGACTGGCTGCACCTGCACTACCGCGACCGTGCACTCGCCTACGCCCGTGGCGTCTCCTACGAAACCGTCTTCTACGGCCTCTTCGGCAAGGCCGAGTCCTGTTCCGCCGGGCGGCGCATGCCTGGATTCCAGAACGAGCGCTCGCTTAACATCATGAGCACCCCGACGCTCGTCGGCAGCAATGTACTTCAGGCCGTCGGTGTCGCCTCCTCCATCAAAGACGATGCAGGCAGCCCCTTCGTGCTCGTTTCCCTCGGCGACGGTGCCACTCAGCAGGGCGACTTCTACGAAGCCATCGCCGAGGCTGTTCGCGCCAATCTCCCGGTGCTCTTCCTCGTCGAAGACAACCGCTTCGCTCTCTCTACTCCGACCCAAGGCAACACCTTCTATTCCCTACCCAACAGCGAACCCGACACCTTCTACGGCCTGCCCATCCATCGCGTCGACGGTTCCGATACCACCGCAACCTACGAGAAATTTGGCGATGTGGTTTGCGGCTTGCGGGAGACCCGCGGCCCGCAAATCGTCATCTTCAATGTCGAACGGCTCACCAGCCACACCAACGCCGACGACCAAACCGCCTACCGCACCGCGGCCGATCTCCAGCACGCCATGGAAAATGCCGACCCCTGCGCTAACCTGCGTGCCCAACTCCTTGAATCCGGTATCGACGAAAAACAACTCAAGGCCATCGAGAACGAAGTGCAGGAACAGATCGATGCCGCCTTCCACACCGCCCGCAAAGGCACCCCGCCCACCGCCGTGCTGACCGCTAAGAAAGCGCTTCCTGAACCGCGCGCAGAATATCTCGGCACCGAAGAGAACCGCGATCTCAGCATGCTCGAGGCCATGCGCGAAACCCTCAAGGCGCGGCTGGCCAACGATCCAAAGACTACGCTACTCGGTCAGGATATCGAAGACCCCAAGGGCGATGTCTTCGGCCTCACCCGCGGTCTCAGTCAAGACTTCCCCGAACAGGTCAATAACGCCGCGCTTGCTGAAGACACCATCCTTGGCGTCTCCACGGGGCAAGCGTTGGCGGGTGGCCATCCCATTGCATTCATGCAGTTTTCCGATTTTCTGCCCGTGGCCTATAACCACATTCACTCTGAAATCGGGGCGATGTACTGGCGTACCAACGGGCAATGGGAGTCTCCGGTCTTGATCATGTCCATTTCCGGCGGCTACCGCCCCGGCCTCGGCCCGTACCACGCCCAGACCATGGAATCGATCTGCGCGCATGTTCCGGGCATCGATGTCTTCATGCCATCCACTGCCGCCGATGCCGCCGGTCTGCTCAACGCCATCGCCGAATCTGGCAGACCCTCCGTCTTCTTCTTCCCCAAAAGCTTGATCAACGACCGCTCCAACACCACCTCCGCCGATGTCGAAAAACAATATGTTCCGATCGGGAAAGCTCGAATCGCCCGTACTGGGCAGGACATTACGCTCGTGGGGTGGGGCGGCACCATGCCGATCTGCGAGCGCACGGCCGATGCGCTGACCGAAATTGGTATCAACGCTGAGCTCATCGACCTGCGCACTATCTTCCCGTGGGACGAAAAAACGGTCCTCGCCTCCGCTCGGAAGACCGGTAAACTCGTCATTGTCCACGAAGACAACCAGACTGCGGGCATGGGCGCCGAGATTTCCGCCACGATTGCCGAGGCAACGGGAGGCGGCGTGGAGATCGCCCGCGTCACGCGGCCAGATACCTACATCCCCTACGACTTTTCCTGCCAGATCGAGGTCCTCCCCTCGTTCAAGCGCACGCTCGAAAAATGCTGCGAACTACTTGAAGTCGATCTCTGCTGGGAAAAGCCCGTCGAAGACGAAGCCGGAACCGTCACTGTTAAAGCCATTGGCTCCAGCCCCTCCGACGAAACCATCACGATCACCAATCTGCCAGTCTCCGTTGGCGACACGATTGCCGAAGGTGGCCTGCTTGCCTCCGTCGAGGCCGATAAGGCCACCATGGATATCACCGCCCCGGTCGGTGGAACTCTTGCCGAGCTACTCGCCGAAGAAGGGGACGTGCTTACCGTCGGCACCCCCATGCTTAAAATCGCCTCCGACGAAGCCGCGCAGCTCAAGCCCCTCACCAAGGAAGACCCCGGCATCCCCATCATGAAGAAACGCCGAAAGGTCGAAGTCGACGCCCCTAAAGTTCAAAGCCTAAAGCCCAAGACCTCGATATTCATTTCCAATATTTGCACTGTGTTCGGCTCTCGCCACCTCACCAACGACGAGTTGCTGCAAGGCCATGGCGAATGGGACTCCGAGGCTATTCGCAAGCGCACCGGCATCGAAAACCGCTACTGGATCGACGGCGACGAAAATGTGCTGTCGCTTGCTGTCCAGGCCACGCGCGATCTGCTCGAAAAGGAACAGCTTCATATTTCCGATATAGGCGCTATCATCTGCTCCACCGGTACGCCGCTCATCATGACGCCGTCGCTCGCATGCAGCGTTCTGCACGAACTCAGCCCCAGAAAGGGCGAGGTGTTGATGCAGGCGCACGATGTCAACGCCGCCTGTTCCGGCTATATGTACGCCCTCCAGTCCGCCTTCGACTTTCTCACTAATGCGCCCGATAAAAAAGTACTCGTCATTACTGCCGAAACCCTCTCGCCCATGGTTAATCACGACGACCAGAAAACCATGGCACTTTTTGGCGACGCCGCCACCGCCTCGCTCGTCAGTTGCGAGCAGCGCCCTGGCGACATTGGCGTGAAGCTCAACCGCCCCTTCCTCTCCGCCACCGGCGTCGATGAAAAGGTGCTCTATGTGCCTAACATGGGTAGCGGCGAAGTCATCGAAATGGAGGGATTAACCGTCTTCAAACTCGCCGTGCGCAAGATGATCGACGTGTTAGACAGTGCCTGTAAAGAACGCGGAGTCACCGTCGAGGATCTCGAAAAAATTGTGCCACACCAAGCCAACGAGCGCATCATCGAGGCCATCCGCAAAACCATCAAATGCCCTCCCGAAAAAATGTTCAACCACATCCGTAAATACGGCAACACCTCGTCCAACACCATTCCCATCGCCCTCACCGAGCTCATGCCCGAAATCGCACCCGACGCCCTCATCGGCCTCACTGCCTTCGGGGGCGGCTTCACCTTCGGCGCTGCCGTGATCGAGAAGGTTTGATGAGGTCGTTTCCGAAAGGAATCCGATCACTGATGATGGCTTCCATGACGAACCGGAAGGGTGATATGGGCAAGTGGATCAATCAGGTCATCGTCGGTGGGCTGGCGGTTTTTATGGCGGCGGAGTCGCTGGCGGTGGATAATCCACTTTCGGTTGAGTTGACTGGTTCGATGGTGCGCTACAATGGGGTGTATTATGGGCTGGGTGCCGGTATTAACGGCGCAATGTGGGCCTCGAGTAATCTGGTGGATTGGGCATCGACGGGGAGGATGCTGAACGAGGAAGCCATAGAGTCCTGCGAGCTGCTCTATCGTAACGGCCTTTTCTATCTCTATGTGCAAGGGCAGGGCTATGCGGTTTCTGCGTACCCAGCCGGGCCATTCTCCGAATGGATCGAATCGGTACCGCCGGGCGAGGATTTGCGGCTGTTCCAGAATGGGGATGGTATGCTGTTTGCCGTCAGCCGGAAGCTGGGTAGCAAGAGGGAGGGTGAGATCTGGATGCAACGTCTTGACGCCCCATGGAAGCCCGCCGCCCGTCCGAAGCAATTGTTGGATGGTCGCCAAGGAAAGTGGGATTCGCTTGAAAGTTCGAATCTTGGCCAGCCGGAGATGCTGAACTATCGCGGCAACTATTATCTGCTCTATGCCGCCAACTCCACCGGGTCGCGAGCGAGTCTTCGCGAAATCGGCGTGGCGATGAACGAGAGCGTGAAGCGGTTCGACAATTCTGACAAGGTGGCCGACCCGCTGATGGTGCGCAACACCGAGCGGTTGGCACGTGTCTACAAGGAGTTGCTGCCGTCCGGTGAATATTCCGAATGGAAGGCGCGCTATAGCTTCAAGCCACCGGCGGAGGGCTGGATGAATATCGACTTTGATTTGAAGGGATGGCGCACGGGCAAGGGTGGCTTCGGCGATCCATTTGAAGAAGGAGAGGCGCGGATTCATGCGCTCCGCACGAAATGGGAATCCGGTCCCATTTGGATTCGCCGTACATTCGACCTGTCCGCCGGACAGCCGCAAACGCCTGTGCTGCATATTCGCTATGAGGGTGCGGTGCAGGTTTTTCTGAACGGGGCAAAGATTTTCGAGTCGTCCGATCCCTTGCTGACCTATATCAACGTCACCCTCTCCGAGACCGCGCGAGCCGCATTCCGGCCAGAAGGCAATGTGTTGGCGGTACGAGCCGAGGCTCAAACAAATGCGGTGTTCCGCGCCATTGATTTTGGCCTGTTCGATGCCGGCGATGCGCCGGTCGAACCGACCGTCTATGGGCTAGAGGCACCGCGGGTGATCGAGGGGCCGAACGGATTCGAGCGGTGGATGGCCTATCGTGCCTACTGGAATGGGGTTCCCGGTTCGGGGCTCGACCGCGTCTTTTTCTTTGGCAGCGAGATGGTGGTCGATGGCCCAACCACAGCCAGCACACAGGGCTATCATCCACCGCCTGCTCAACCCACATTCAGCGATTTATTCGAGTCGAATGAAACCTCGGCATGGGTTTTGGGCGATGGTGATTGGCAGGAGCTGAATGGAGCATTGCGGCAATCCGCCACGACGGGACGAACGAAGGCCTATCTCCGGCAGAAGCCCGCCGTCCACTACCTGTTCGAGACCCATTTCCGGCTTCCGGAAACCGGCAAGGGCGAGGTGGGGGTCGTGGCGTATAGCGATGGGGAGCGCGATTTGGTCATCAGCCTTAATCCGGCGGAACACACCTGGACCTACCGCCTCGAACCGGGGAGCCTCGAACCCGACCGATTCAAGTTGCCAAAGCAATTCCGTTGGAAGGAAGCCCCGCCGGGCGTCGTCGTTGAGGCCAATCCCTTGCATCGACTACGTGTAACCAAAAACGCGGGGGACTTCGAGGTGATGCTGGACGGATTTAAACTGACTCCGAAACCGATCAAGACCCAACTTTTCGATCCCGCTGTGCCGGGGCTGTATTGCCGCAACATGGCTGTCGAGTTCGATGGCGTGACCTATACCGTTGGCTGGGATGAGCACGGCGAGCACATTGCCGGCTGGGGTGCGGCCGCCAACGGCACATTGCCGGGCGGCGAATGGAGATTGCATGAAGAAAACGGGCTGGAGCAGAAGCGCTATTCCGATGTCGGGCGTGTTTTTAAAGGTGATCTGCTTGACCAGTATGAATTTACCGTGAACGCCCGCACCCGAAAGTTGGAGGAGGGCAAAATGCGGCTGTACGGGGTCTTCCCTGTTTTTGCCGGGGCGGACAACTATCTCAAGGCAATGATCGACACGCACAACCGCGAATTGGTGGTGTCTGGCATACGCGATGGCCAGCCCGTCGGCCCCTTCGTGAAATCGCTTGCCCGCCGGATCCCACACCGACATTTGCACGACCAGAAGACGGCCTATCGGGATGTCGCCGCCTGGATCTATCGACTGCGTTCCGAATCGATAGTCGAAGGGCTTGAAATTCGATGGCTGGCAGGGGAATACGCCGCCTTGCAGCAGGAGTTTTTTATTCCGCTCGGCGACATTGCCATCCGATATGCCCGCCTGCCGAACGAGCACGAACCGATGCTTTGGCGCGATGGCCGCTTTCGTGCGGCCGACGAACCTAAGCCGCAGATACAGCAACCGGGAATCCTCAATGCGCATATTATCCGGCCAGAAACCGGAAGTCATGTCGGGTTTGGAATCTACGACTCCTCGCCAGACGATGCTAATTTTGAGGTCTCCAGTATAATGTCCCGCCCGCAGGAGACGCTTGTTAATGTTGCGGTGGAGTCCAGCTATTTCTTTCGCTGCGTGAAGCTCAAGGATCGGGTTATTATCGAACTCAACGGGCAATCGATGCTGGAGATCGAAGGCGAATGGCCTCCCTCGCAGGTTGGATTACTGACAGAAGGCCAGCCCTGCTTTTTCGACGGCATCATGCTGATGCATTTGCCGAGCCATCCATGAATTTGGCTCTATTTCTACAACCGGTAGGCGCAGAGACTATGCCCAAAGGCTATCCGGATAGTGGCCAGAGTTGTGCATAGCTTGGAGGGCGGTAACGACAGTAGACTTGTCCTCGGGGTAGGTAACGCCGAACCACTGGCCTTCGGAGCTGAGCATCTTGACGCGCGTTTGACCGCTACCAATCATTTCGTCGACAATGTCGGGGATGTACCACTCGGATTTTTTCTCCTGCCCTTTTTCTTTGAGGAAGACGGTGAATTTATCCTCTAGACTTTGGAAGAATGAAGGGGTGAACCCCCAGAAGTTCATGGAGCAAATTTCGCCGCCGGTCATGTCGGTGGCCTGCCTGTCCTCGAAATATTGGATGGTTCCGTTGGCGTTGGTTTCGATCTGGATGCGCTCGACGATGCTGGAAAGATAGCCGTCGGCGGTCCCGCAGATGCCGCGCGAGACCGATCCGTGCGGGGAGAGGGTGTTACGGATAAGGTAACCGACCATGCAACTGTCGCCTTCCGGCAACTGTGCGAATTCGTTGGCGATGATCTGGTAGGCCTCCGCGCCATAAAAGTCGTCGGCGTTCTGCACGGCGAAGGGTCCGTTCACGAGATCTCTGCATGAAAGGATGGCTTGCCCGGTTCCCCATGGCTTGGTACGGCCTTCCGGAACGGTAAAGCCTTTCGGAAGGTTTTTCAGCTCTTGAAAGGCGTAGGCAACCTCGACTTTCTCTTCAAATCGAGTCCCGACTGTCGCCTTGAATTTCTCCGCAAAATCGCGACGAATAATGAAGACCACCTTCCTGAATCCGGCGCGTATCGCATCGTGGACGGAGTATTCAAGCAGGGTCTCACCGTTAGGTCCGACGGGATCCATTTGCTTAAGCCCGCCGTAGCGGCTCCCCATGCCGGCGGCCATGATTACGAGCGTTGGTTTCATTGTTATTCTCCTTTTTGAAAGGGTGTGCATTTTAGTTTTGCGATCTTGGGAAGTCTACCAATGATCGGCGTGGCGTAGTCAAGGAAGGCCTGCACAATAAACCTTCCGCCGGAACCAATAGCTAGAGGTGTGGTCGTTTTGCCGTAGGTCGTTTTGTCACTGATATAGAAAAAATAGCGCACATTGTATTTTTTGAGGATCTGGAAAATTGCGGCGTAGTCGGACGAGGTCGGTTTGCAGCGGACGGAACCGAGTGGTCCGCCGCATTGTGCGATAAGCATGTTTCCTTCAATGGGCTGTATTGTTGCCATAGGCCTTCCGGGCTCTTTCCTAATAGAAAGAATGGACGATCCTATCCTGTTCCCGTTTGAAAGCAAGTACTTCGAGGGAATTTAACGATTGAAACGCCGTAAAGAGTTGCTATGCTCTGTTCATGAGCATAGCAACGGCAGATGTGCGGCAACGTGCGATTGAAGCGTACGACTTGAACAAGGGAACCCAGTCCGACATCGCCCAGATGTTCGATGTGGATATCAGGACGTTTCAGCGCTGGCTTTCATGCTACAGGCAGACGGGACGAACAGCGCCATTGCCTAGAGGTCACCGTCATGCAATCTTTGAAGGTGCCAACTTGGAACGTCTGAACCAACTGCTTACCGAACACCCAGGCGCCACACTCGAAGAGCTTAAGGATATGAGCGGAACCACCTCTTCGATCATGTCGGTTAAGCGGGCGGCAGATCGGCTGGGATATCGGTTTAAAAAAAACGCTGTGCGCCATGGAGCTCGACGGGGCAACCGACTTGCTCGCCTTCCGGACGGACCTATGACGAAGAGGTCATCACCCTGATCGAGCCAATCGGAGCCTCGGTTTAGACCCTCCCTCCACATAGTCTTAACTTTAATTTCATGAAAAGAGATAGAGTAAAATTAAAAGCATTCTGCGAAAGCTAGAAACTCGCATTCAAAAGGAATTATCCGAAGCTATTACAAAATCCTCCGAATCCGTAGCTTCTGCTGATGCTAAATAGGATGGTTTTCATCGTGCTACATTGCGATATCTCATTCGTGAACTACTTCTACACGCGCGAAAAGGGGTTGACAGCCATATGACAATATGAATAATGCCAATTGACATTAGAGAGGGTCGCGATGAAAAAGATTGATAAAATAGAATATACTTGGAAGGCCGAGGAGATCGCCGTGAAGGAAGCCGCTGTGAAATACGGGATATCGTTAACCGTTCCTGTTCGTAAAAAGCCGGATCTGAAGGTTATTAGATTCAAGTCTGACGATGTGATGGGACAAGTTGCTGAAATCAAGGAAGGGCTTCCCGCTGGGATTGTTGATTTATTGGCTCGAGAATTGTCCGTTAGTCGAAAGGAACTCGCGCGTATTTCTGGCGTGGCAGAGCGGACGTTACTGCGCAAGATTCAGGCGGGGCGGCTGACCGCCGACCAGTCGGAACGTATGGTGCGGGTTTCCAGATTGTTGGCGCGGGCGATCGAGGTGCTTGGAGGAAAGAAGCGTGCAGTGCAATGGCTCAAGGCCCCTCGGCCTCAACTGAAAGGAAAGACCCCGCTGGATTTTTCCGATACTGAGTTAGGCTGTCGGGAAGTGGTAAACCTACTGGGTCGCATTGAGCATGGAGTGTTCTCCTAGTGCCGATTGCTTGGCGCATTGTTAAACCCTATCGTGTGGCCGAAGCTTTTTTCGGTGAGGGGGCGCGGCTTTACGGCGGGCGCTGGAACCCGATTGGGACGGCGATGGTCTATGCCGCAGAATCCAAGTCGTTGGCTGCGTTGGAAATATTAGTGCACGTCGATGTGGCGGAACTGCTGGACAATTATCTCTGTATTCCTATCCGATTTGATGGCCAGTTGGTTCGGACGCTCGGCTTTTCGGCCTTGCCGAATAACTGGCGCGATCCTCTTCTCCCTAGCTCGACCCAAGAAATGGGGCTGGCGTGGGTGAAAGACGAACTTTCCGCAGTTCTTAAAGTTCCTAGTGTACTGGTTCCCGGGGAAAGCAACTATCTGATCAACCCGAATCATCCAAACTTCGGGAAACTGAATATCGGTGGCCCCGAGCCGTTCGAGTTCGATCCGAGGCTCCTGAAATAGCCACAAATCTTTGCGGCTAAACGGGGTTGACTCGCTGAGACGATTCTATATAAATGCCCGCTTGTTTCCCGTAAAACGGAATCCTGACGGAAGGATCATCGCCAGAGAAATGAATACCGCACGATGCGGGGCGAGCGCCCAGACTCGAACAGCGCAAATGGGCGGCCGATCAATCGGCTTAATTCAGAGGGATGTACACGGGAATAGGAGAAATAAAATGAAATACACTGGACCAAAAATCAAGAAGGCTCGCCGTCTGGGTATTGCCCTGTCGCCGAAATCCGAAAAATTCCTTGAACGGCGTCCGAACCCGCCAGGACAGCATGGCTCGAACCGTCGCCGTGGTAAGCAGTCCGACTACGGTCGCCAACTGACCGAGAAACAGCGCTTGCGCTACCAGTACAACATGAGCGAAAAGCAGCTTCGCGGCGTGTTCACTAAGGCCTCGCGCAAGCAGGGCAACACCGGTGAGGTTATGTTGCAGATGCTCGAAAGTAGGCTGGATGTTGTGGTTTTGCGCGCTGGCCTGTGCCGCTCGATCTATCAAGCCCGCCAAATGGTTTCCCACGCGCACTTTCGGGTGAACGGAAAGAAAGTAAACATTCCGTCCTACTCCGTGCGCGTCGGCGACAAGATTACTGTCCGCGAAAAATCCAAGGAACTCGATAGTTTCGTGCTGGCGCAGCAAGTGGCCAAGACGCCGGAGTACATCACGGCAAATGATAAGGAACTGACCGCTGAACTCAACCGCCTCCCGACTCGGGAAGAAGTACCGGTGGTTTGCGAAATCTCAAGCGTGGTCGAATTTTACGCGCGTTAATCGGATCTCTCGATTCTCCAAAAAGCCGCTCCGGTTCCGGGGCGGCTTTTTTGTGACTAGGATGACAAGAGCGGTAGGTAGGCGATAGCGGTGGTTCGCGGTCGGTTGGTTGGTTCGGGGCAGGTTTCCGCAAAATAGAAGAATGGCGCATCGGTCGCGCTGAGTCTTCCGATACGCGGCGGAAGGCGGACTTCGGCGGCGATGCTAGTTGCCGCGCCGAGTACAATGAGAAAATTTCGCCGATTTAGTTCTATTTCCATAGAGCATACCGTAGCGAGCATTTGATGTGAGTGCTACCTTTTCTTTACTTCATGCCGATGAGCTTAGCCTCGTTTGTAGTAAATTGAAGAAAGGGTCATTGCTACTTCACTGCTGTCGCGGTACATCAGCCTTACTACGTGTCTGGCATGAGGCACGATTCCTCCAAAGTGAGCCTTTCAATTTACAGTCTACCATCCGTATCATAACGACTAGAAAGTAAGGGAAAGCGTGTAATGAGAATTTTATCTGTTTTATTTTTGAGTGCAACCGTTGCTTTTTCAGTGGAAACCGCAGAGTCGACGAATGATGTGAAGATTGTGAATTCTCTGGAGGCTACGAACGACGTGAAGGTTGCGAAAGCCGTGAAAGCCATGGCAGTTGTGGAGGAAGACGAGGCTTTGGAAGCGGCGGAGGTTGTGGAGATGGCTCGGCGTGCGGAGGAAAAGGAAACCGCCGAAACTCCAAAAATCGTCGATCAATGGGATGCTTTTATGCCGCCTGCCGATCGTAAATTTGACTGGCTACAGTTGACTTCGGGGGAGTGGCTGAAGGGTGATTTCAAGGTGTTATACGACCATAAGCTGGAGTTTGACAGTGATGAACTCGATTTGCTGGAGTTTGATTTTGAGGACATCAAGCAACTGCGGACTCGGGGAATGAAGACCCTGTTTGTCGAGGGGGAGGATGGCCCCCGAGATACCTCAATCCTTCGTGGGGTTCTAGTGATCAAGGGTGACCAGATTACGCTGTTGCGCAGCGAACATAAGGTGACCATTCCACGGGATAGGGTAATCTCTATTGCGGGCGGAAAGCAACGCGAGCGGGATTATTGGTCGGGTATGGTGTCGTTCGGAATTAATGCGCGCGGCGGAAATACGGATACCACGGACATCACCGCCCTAGCCAATCTCAAACGGCGAACGGCGGCAACTCGCTTCAATGCTGATTATCTCGCAAACTATAGCTATACTGGCACGGGCGATACAGATACCGAGACGGCCAGTAACCAGCGCCTAAGCGGATATTATGACCGATTCTTGACCTCAAAGTTCTACTGGCAGGTGCTTGCCGGAGAATATTATCGCGATCCATTTGCGAACATTGATGGCCAGTATTCAGTTGCGATGGGAGGAGGCTATAATGTGGTGCACTCGTCAAAGACTGACTGGAGCATCAACCTCGGTGCGGGTTATCAGGAGCAACAGTTTGTATCAGTCGAAGCGGGAAAGGACGACTCTTCGGGTTCGCCGTTTTTCACGACAGGAACGCGCTTTGACCGTGAGGTGACCGGTACGATCGATTATCTTTTTGATTATAGTTTGCGACGGCTGAACGAGGATAATGGCCTGTATACCCACCACTTGCTTACCACGCTGTCTTTCGACATTGTCAAGGAATTCGACCTCGACATCACTTTGATTTGGGACCATATCCAAAATCCGCAGCGTGATGTCGATGGCGTCTTGCCGAAACAGGATGACTACCAGCTTATCGTCAGCCTCGCCTATGATTTTTAGAGAGAGAAGAAAATGGATGTCAATGATTGGCTAAAGACGCAGATGATTTCAGCAGAGGCATACGACGCCGACGCTCTGATTGACCGCTTTCTCGACGAGATGGAAATGGGACTCAATGGCGAGGGCAGTTCGTTGGCCATGATCCCCGCCTACGTAGGTATAGAGGGCGCGGTGGAGTCTGGAAGGTCAGTGGCGGTGATCGATGCCGGCGGTACCAACTTGCGCATCTGTATTGCATGTTTTAACGACGAGGGCAGAGTCGAATTTTCCAACTTCAGCAAGCAGCCGATGCCGGGACGCGACCGCGAGCGATCTGCTTCCGAATTTTACGCCGTGCTGGCCGCCGCACTTGAGCCACTGAAGGACGAGTTTGAACACATCGGATTTTGTTTCTCCTATCCCGCCGTCATCTTGCCGGATTTCGATGCCCGCCTGTTGCACTGGACGAAGGAGGTCAAGATTCCAGAGTTGGTCGGAACGCATATCGGCACGGGGTTGTTGGCCGCACTGGAAGCGCGCGGCGTGTCCGGCAAGCGCATCGTAATCCTCAACGATACGGTGGCCACGTTGCTGGCGGGCCTCGCCGAAGGACAGGCCTTTAACGCCTCCTCATACATCGGCCTCATCCTCGGCACTGGCACCAATACCGCCTACGTCGAGCGTAATGAAAATATTGGCAAACTCGGCGGACATCTGGCCACCGGCTCGCAGATCATCAACGTCGAGTCAGGTGGGTTTTCTGCCATCAAGCGCGGCTCCATCGATCTCCAGCTCGACGAGCGGAGCGAAAATTCCGGCGGGTACATCTTCGAGAAAGCGGTTTCCGGTGCCTACATGGGGCCGCTTGCCCTTGCCCTGTTTCAGGCACTGATCCCCGAAGGGGTTTTCTCCGATGCCGGTGGCGCAGCACTCTCCATCATGAAGGATCTTTCAACCATCCACATCGACAATCTCACCGCTGGTATCAGTCGGGACACCGGCGTACTCGGCTCCGAGGCCTTCTCCGATTCCGATCATGAAACCATGAAAACGGTTTTCACAGCGGTGGTTGATCGCGCCGCTTTGCTAACCGCTTTAAGCATTACCGCCACCGTAGTGAAGAGCGAGACGGGGCACGATGCCCAGCGGCCGGTGTGTGTGACCATCGACGGCTCCACCTACTACAAAACTCACCGGTTGGCCGATCAGGTTCAGGCGCACCTCAAGGTGCTACTCGCCGAGCGCGGCCTGCACATCCGCTGTATCCAGATCGCCAACGCCCCTGTCACCGGCGCCGCCATCGCTGGCCTTACCACGTTCTAGAAAGCTGCACCCCTCTGCGGGAGATCCACTTCGTGGTTAAGATTCCTCGAATTTCTCCAGAAATCCATCGATGTATTTTTTAGTGTGAGCGGCGGAGATGAAGGCGACTTCGAACCCGCTGGGTGGGGTGTAGAATCCGGCATCAAGCATGTGATGGAAATAACGCGCGTGCGCTGTTTGGTCGCACGCTTTGGAGTCGTCGAGGTTGCGGACAGGGGCTTTGCGGAAGAACGGTGTGAACATGCCACCGCGCTGGGCACAGTGCAGGTTCAATCCTTTTTCGGCGGCGATCCGGTTGATGCCGTCGGCCAGTCGTTTGCCCAATGCCTCCATTTGCGGATAGGGGTTTTCATCGCGCAGCAGTTCAAGCGTCTTCATTCCGGCGGCGATGGCGACGGGGTTTCCGCTGAGTGTACCAGCCTGGTAGACGGGGCCGAGTGGGGCGAGGGTGGACATGATCTCTGTGCTCCCGCCAATGGCGCCGATGGGCATGCCCCCCCCGATGATTTTTCCGAGGGTGGTGATGTCAGGCGTGATGCCTGCGAGGTTGCCGTAGGTGGTTGCACCAAGGCGGAAACCATTGATCACTTCGTCGAAGATGAGCAGGGATTCGCACTCGGCGGTGGCGGAGCGGAGGCCTTCAAGGAATCCTGCGGCGGGCTCGACGAGTCCCATGTTTCCGGCGATGGGCTCGACGATGACAGCGGCTATTTCGTTGCCGTTGGTCTTGAGAATTTCCTGCACGGCGGCAAGGTCGTTGTACGGTGCAACGAATACTTCTTCGGTGGCGCTGGGCGATACGCCGGCAGAGGAGGAGATACCGCCGGTGAGCAGTCCGCTGCCTGAGGCGACGAGCATGTAGTCGGTATGACCGTGGTAGCAACCGTCGAACTTGAGGATTTTTTGCCGCCCAGTATGGCCACGCGCCAGACGGATGGCGGTCATGACGGCTTCGGTGCCGGAGCTGACAAGGCGCACCATCTCGATGTCGGGCACCATGGAACAGACGAGTTCGGCGAATTCGGCCTCCTTGGCGGTGTTGGCACCGAAGCTCAGTCCGTCGGCAGCAGCCTTGGCGACAGCCTCGACGATTTCATCGCGCGCATGGCCGAGGATGAGTGGTCCCCACGAACCGCAAAAGTCGATCAGCTCCGTTCCGTCTTCGGTCTGCACCTTCGCGCCTTTGCCGGACTTGAAATAGACAGGCGTGCCGCCCACGCCGTTAAATGCGCGCACGGGGCTATTCACGCCGCCGGGGATCACTTTTTTTGCCCGTTCGAACCATTGTTTTGAAGTCATTGCTGTTCTCCTGTATTTGGCGTGAGCCATGATCTTTTTTCCGCTCACGCCTCAATTCCGTTCCACTTTGGACTCGTGAAATTTTTCGGATTGGGGGAATAATAGCGACTCTTTTTTTACAACCAATGAGGGTGGAATAATGCTGGATATTCGATTTATTCGTGAAAATGCTGAGGCGGTGAAAGCCGCAATGATCAATCGCAATGCAGATGTGGATGTGGTCGCTTTACTGGCACTTGATTGCCGCCGCCGCACTCTCGTTTCCGATGTCGAAGAGCTGAAGGCCGAGCGAAACAAGATTTCCAAGAGTATTGGGCTTATGGTCAAAGAGGGGAGGGATCCTGAAGAGATCAAGACACAGGTACGCGGGATGGGCGACAAAATTTCCGCATTCGACGAGAAGCTGCGCGAGGTGGATGCCACGTTGCGCGATGCTCTGCTCTATATCCCCAATCTACCTTCCGATACCACACCGATCGGGAAGGATGAAAACGACAACCCGGTCGTTCGTTCGTGGAGCGAAAAGGTGGAATTTGATTTTGAACCAAAGCCGCATTGGGACTTGGGGAAAGCGCTTAATCTATTTGATCTAGAGCGCGGTGCAAAAATTGCGGGTTCCGGCTTTCCGTTGTTTACGGGCAGGGGAGCCAAGCTTGAACGCGCGTTGATTCAGTTCATGCTCGATCTGCACACCGAAAAGCATGGCTATACCGAGATCGCCCCACCGTTTATGTGCAACGATACTGCGATGACTGGAACTGGCCAGCTCCCCAAGTTTGCGGAAGACATGTACGCCGTCCCGATCGACGGCCTTTATCCGATCCCGACCGCTGAAGTGCCCGTCACGAATATGTACGGCAACGAGATTCTGAGCCAAAAGCTACCCATTTGCTATACGGCCTATACGCCCTGCTTCCGGCGCGAGGCGGGGTCGGCCGGTAAAGACACCCGAGGCCTGCTCCGCGTCCACCAATTCGACAAAGTGGAGATGGTCAAGTTCACCACGCCGGAAGCCTCGGCGGAGGAGCATGAAAAGTTGACGCTCGATGCGGAGCGGGTTTTGCAAAAGCTCGACCTGCACTACCGCGTGATTGAGTTGTGTACCGGTGATCTCGGGTTTAGTGCTGCCAAGTGCTACGACATTGAGCTATGGGCACCCGCGCAGGACAAGTGGCTGGAGGTTTCTTCGTGTAGCAACTTCAACGACTACCAGGCGCGCCGCGCCAACATTCGCTACCGCAACGAAGACGGGAAGACCGCCTTTGTCCACACGATCAACGGCTCCGGCGTCGCGCTCCCCCGCCTCGTGATCGCCATCCTAGAAAACAACCAAAACGCCGATGGTTCCATCGACCTCCCCGAAGCCCTCTGGCCCTACATGGGTGGGTTGCAGAAACTGGCGTAGGCTGAGGTTCCAATAAACTATGGAAGGATGACCCGGTAGTATCCGTTCGTAGATCCGATCGGGAGAATCCAATTGGTATGCATGGTTGTCGGCACGAACTCGACGACATTCGACCAAATCGAGGACATAAGGGAATCGGTCTGCTCAATGATGGATGGCCTACCGGGGGTAAGGTTGTCGATAGCGAGAGCCATAGAGCTTCCGGATACTATAATCGATCCGATGCGTAGTGACGGGGTCTGGCTCTCGATAGCCTGCACGACAGCCGGATACCAGTTTGTCGCCATCTTGTCATAGCCCCGTTGAGATGGGTGCCGGCTATCGCCCATGTCGGCCGAAGGATCGGAATAGTCGATCTCTGCGCCATTCTCCATATCGACCACAATGATGTCGTCGCCGCTGACGATGCGTGCCTGTGCCATCGTATTCATATTACTATTGTAGGTGCTGATGTTGGCTCTGTGATCAGGATCATGGTCGACTCGGGCATTGATGATGAGTGCCAGCACGACCGTTGCATTGCTGTTGGCATCGAATATTTCATCGAGAATATCCGATACTTCCGCCGCGTCGGCGTTTTCGCCGTGAATATCATTTGTGCCGATGTGCAGTAAGACGATATCTGCCGCCGTGGCTACCATCCACCCTGCAACATGATCGAGAATACGGTTGGTTTGAGTGTCGTGGTCGGCATACCAACCATCGTGCCCTTCGTGCTGGTTGTCGGGGAAGTTTCCGGCGGTGAGGCTCCCGACGAAGTCGGTGGAGTGGCCGGCAGAGTTAAGCAGGATTTTGAGTGCCTTGCGGTAGCTATTGTAGTCGGTGGAGATGCCCGACCAGTAGCCGTGGGTGATCGAGTCGCCCAACGGCAGGATGCGAATGGACGAACCTCCCGCCAGAGTTCCGTGCAGGAAAGCTATGGCCACCAGAATAACGCCCGCCTTCATGGTGTCATTCTGCCGAGTTCGGCTGGGAAAGGCAACGTGTTAAAAGGCTACTTCAGCAGGGTGGCGGGGGTGTCGACCTGGAGGAAGTTGGTGTGGGCGGAATAGATGTGCCCGCCGCCGATGAAGACGATCAGATCCTCGGCCTCAATACTCCCTTGGTCGATCAGTTTGTGCAGGCAGGTTTTCACGAGGGTATCGGTGGTGGTGGGAATTTCGATCCGTTCGGCGTGTACTCCATAGCTGAGCGAGAGCTCCCGAACTGTTCGTTCGCTTTCCGACAGGGCAAAAATGGGGGCTGTACCGCGGTAGGAGGCGCAAATTTGCGCGGTATCGCCGCTTTTGGTGCTGGTGATAACGGCTTTGGCTGGAATCGATATAGCCATGGATACAGCGGCCTTGGCCAAGTGGTTGCGTGACTTTAGCTCGTCGGATTGCTGAAAAACAGGAAGTTTGTAGTCGAAGGTACTTTTATGCGCCTCAACATTGCGGGCGATGTCGGCCATGGTTTGGACGGCTTCGACGGGGTATTTCCCGTAGGCGGTTTCGCCGCTAAGCATGACGGCGTCGGTACCGTCGTAGATGGCGTTGGCAACGTCGGAAACCTCGGCGCGGGTGGGGCGGGGGTTATCGATCATCGTATGCAGCATTTGGGTCGCGGTGATGACAGGTTTTACGCGACGGATGCAGGTGCGGATGATTTCCTTCTGGATAATGGGCACTTCTTCGGTAGGGATTTCAACGCCGAGATCGCCGCGGGCGACCATGATGCTGTGAGCCACATCTAGAATGGAGTCGAGGTTGTCGACGCCTTCGCGATTTTCGATTTTAGCAATGATCTTGATGGGGCTTTTACGCATATTGAGAATACTTTGTACGGCCATTACGTCGTCGCGGTTGCGAACGAAGGAGTGGGCAATGAACTCGACATTGGATCGGGTTGCCCAGTCGATGAATTCAGCGTCTTTTTCGGTAAGGGCAGGCATGTTGAGCTGAATACAAGGCACGTTGACGCTCTTGCGGTTGTAGATGGCACCATCGTTTTTGGCGGTGCAGTGGAGCTCGGTGGCGGTTTTTTTGGTGACGGTGAGTTCGATTTCTCCATCGTCGATGAGGATGGCGCTTCCAACGGGAATTTCCTCAATAAATTCTTCATAGTTCACTTGAAAGCCTCGCTCCGGAACATGGTCGGAGGCGATTTGAACGGCGTCACCGGCTTTGAGCTGGATGGGCTCGGAGAGGTTGGCAATGCGGACCTCGGGACCCTTGGTGTCGATCAGAATACCGATCCGGTCGGAAATCGATCGGATATTGGAAATGATCGTATCGGCCTCTTCGGTGCTGATGTGGGCGGTGTTAAGGCGTGCGACATTCATACCGCTTTCGATGAGGGCGCGGATGAATTCAGGGTCGCAGCGGTCGCCGGCGATGGTGCAGATGATTTTGGTCTGTTTGTTGTGCATGGAATTTCCTGGTTGAGGATCAATAATGAGGAGGCCGTTCGCTTCCGGCAACGGGTTCGGGTTCGCCGAGCTCGGCCATCTTTTGTTCGATGGTTTCAATACGGCGCCGTAGATGGGCGATATCCTGTTGTTGCCGAAAAATTTCTTTGTTGAGTTTTTCGATCGTCTCGTCTTGCAGAGTCGAAAGCGTTTCGAGTTGGATGATTCGTTTTTCCATAAGGGGGGCAGAATAGCAAACCGCCGGAGAAAGGAGAGCGGTTTCAGCAGATTTTGTATTGAAGTATTCGACGAGCCGCTGGTCGAGATCTTTCAGAGAGTGGAAGGCGATGCGTTTGCCGTCACCAAAAACGGGGTCTTCGCCAACGACGGCATTCAACTCCGTCTATCCTGATTTCCATTGCCTTTCGACCCAAGGAAGGGTAGACCTCCCCTTTTTACGGAGGCTGTATGAGCAAGGTAAAACCCGAACACAAACAAGAAAACCCACTGGTGAGTATCGTCGTCAATGTGGTTATTCCCGTTGCAGTGCTCTCCTTGCTGAGCAAGGAAAAATATCTCGGCCCGGTCTGGGCGCTGGTTGTTGGGCTACTCTTCCCGATCGGCTATGGGCTCCGGACGCTCATCCGGGATCGGAAAGCGGACTTCATATCGATCATCGGCATTGTGAGCGTCACGCTGACTGGCGTATTCGGAATCCTTAAGCTACCGCCCGAATACATTGCGATCAAAGAAGCCGCTATTCCGCTCCTGCTTGGTCTGGCCATCGTGGGTTCCCTGAAAACTCGATTCCCGCTCATCAAGAAAATCATGATGACCGAGTCGATCTTCGATGTGGAGCGGCTAACGTCCGCACTCCAAGAAAAGGGAAACGAAAGCCTGTTTGAAAAGCGCCTCGTCGGCCTGACTTGGGGTTTTGCCTCCTCGATGTTCCTCTCTTCGGGTCTCAACTATATGCTTGCCAAGATTATGCTCAAAAGTGAACCCGGCTCCGAAGCCTTTATCGCCGAACTAGGAAAAATGACCGGGCTCAGCCACATCGTCGTGCTGATCCCCTGTATGGTCGTAATGATCTGGGTAATGAACAAACTCTTCAACACCCTAACCGAACTCACCGGCCTTCCGCTCGACGACCTACTTGCCGCCCACCACAAAAAAGAAGCGTCTGCTCCCGCTCCGGCAGAAGAAGGTTAAATCGTTCCGGCTGGGAAAGAAAAAGAGCCTGCGTTAAGCAGACCCCTATAAACATTACTTCAAATGTGGCGAGAGTGACGAGACTCGAACTCGCAACCTCCAGCGTGACAGGCTGGCGCTCTAACCAATTGAGCTACACCCCCGTAAAAGGAAGCGACATAGTATTCATTCCGCTGAAAGTGGCAAGTGGAATTATTCACTTTTTTTCGTTTGTTATTTGCGGATTTGACCCTGCCCCGTGATAACGAATTTATAGGTAGTGAGTTCCTCCAATCCCATCGGACCGCGTGCATGCAATTTATCGGTGCTTACCCCGATTTCCGCGCCCATTCCAAACTCCGCTCCATCAGTAAAGCGGGTCGAGGCGTTCACATAAACTGCCGCCGAGTCGACTTCCTCTAAGAAGATTTTTTCCGCTTTTTCGTCCTGAGCCACGATTGCATCGGAGTGGCCGGATCCATAGGTATTGATGTGATCCACCGCGGCATCGACGTCATCAACCACACGAATCGATAGAATCAGATCCACATACTCCGTCGTCCAATCCTCTTCTATTGCGGGGATAGCAGAGGGAATGAATGAGCGGGTTCGCTTGTCTCCACGGATCTCCACCTTTTGAGAGCCGAAGATTTTCGCCATTTTGGGCAGGAAGACTTCGGCGATATCTTTGTGCACCAATAACGTCTCCATGGCATTGCAGACGCCTGGCCGCTGGCATTTTGCATTTTCTGAAATCTTCCAAGCCATCGGAAGGTCGGCCGTTACATCCACATAGGTGTGGCACACGCCGGTGTAGTGCTTGATGACGGGCACATGGGCCATTTCCATTACCGCTTGGATCAGCCCCACGCCCCCGCGCGGAATAATTAGGTCGAGATAGTCGACCATCTGGCACATCACCTTAACAGCCTCGCGGTCGGTGGTGGGAATGAGTTGGATAGCCGCTGCGGGCATCCCTTTAGCCCTGCCGGCTTTTTGCATCGCTTGGGCGATGGCTAGGTTGGAATGGATCGCTTCCTTTCCCCCACGCAGGATAACCGCATTGGAGGTTTTGAAGCAGAGTGCCGCCGCGTCGCACGTCACATTGGGACGCGACTCAAAGATAATGCCAATCACGCCAATTGGAACGCGTATTTTTCTAATTTCCAGTCCGTTCGGGCGGTTCCATGTGCTGATTTCACTGCCGACGGGGTCGTTCAATATAGCGACGTCGCGTAGCCCCTTAGTCATGTCGTCGATGCGTGCATCGGTCAGTTCGAGCCGGTCGAGCATGGCAGAGCTAAGTCCGTTTTCCTTTCCGGCGGTCAGATCCTTTGCGTTTTCCGACTGGATGAAGGCGCGTTGTGCGTCCAGCTCGTCCGCCATCGCTTCGAGGATGGTGTTTTTCTTGCGGCTGGAAAGTTTAGCTAGCTCGCGGCTCGCGGCAAGTGCATCGGCACCCATTTTGAGTATTTGTTCTTTTACGTCCATTGAATTTCCCTTGTTTAAAGCACCACCATGTTGTCGCGGTGGATCACTTCCCCGGTTGCGCCGGAGGTTTTCTTTCCCTTAATATCGTTAATGTCGCCGCTCGAATATTCCACCAGCCCGCGCGCGATGTGCACGCCGTTCGTTGTCTGGATGTTTACCATTGCGCCGACCTTGAAGTCGCCTTCGACGGCCTGAATACCGACGGGTAGCAGGCTTTTGCCCTTGCCGAGCGCGGCGGTCGCGCCGTCGTCGATGGTGATCTTCCCTTCGGCTCGGTTAAAGAAGGCGATCCAGCGCTTGCGCTTCGAAATATTTCCCTCTTTGGGAAAGAGCAGAGTCCCTTCGTCTTTTCCTTCGAAAATACGCGCCAGTACGCCGGTCTTGCGGCCGTTGGCGATGACCACGGGAATTCCGTTGTGTGCGGCAATCTGTGCCGACTCCAGCTTGGAAGCCATTCCGCCGGTCGAAAGATGGTTCTGTTTGTCGGCCACCAGTCCGAGTACGCCATCGTCGACCTCTTCGATATGGGGAACCCGCCGCGTCCTTCCGTCCCCGTTCGGCTCGCGTAGCCCATCGGTGGTGCTCAGCAGGATCAGCGCGTCGGCATCGGTCAGGATGGCGACGAGTGCGGCAAGTACGTCGTTGTCGCCAAATTGAATCTCTTCGGTCGAGATGGCATCGTTTTCGTTAATAATAGGAATAATGCGGTGGGTGATCAGGTTCAGCAGTGTATTGCGGGCGTTGAGATGCCGCTCGCGGTGCTTGAGTGCATCGTGTGTTAGTAGAACCTGACCAATATTGCATTGGTTCTTGCCGAAGAGTTGGTCATATAGGCTCATCAGGCGGGTCTGGCCGACCGCCGCCGCCATTTGCAGGTCGGGGATTTCAGTGGGTCGCGTCTTCATGCCGAGCGCTTCCAGCCCTGCGCCGATGGCACCAGACGAAACAAACACAACTTCGCCGCCGTTGTTCTGGAGCTGTGCCAGATCATCGACCAGTAGCTTTAGCCGTCGTAAGTCAGGTCGCCCAGTACTTTGAACCAGCACCTTGCTACCAACCTTCACGACGATTCGCTTCGCATTCTTCAATGCGGCTCTATGTATTTTTTGCGTCATAAACCATCT
>QIHI01000080.1 GCA_003230915.1 Kiritimatiellales bacterium
TCTGTAGCTATGACCGCCTTCCGCCCGAAGGCAATACCTGCCGCATCCTGACCTACCACCACATCACCGATGCCACCCAAAAACTATTCGGCTTCTTCGCCGAAGAAGAACGCGAAATGTTCACCCGCCTGCTCACCATCAGCGGCGTTGGCCCTAAACTCGCCATCAGCGCACTCAGCGGCCTGCCCGTGCGCGAACTCAAGACCGCGCTCATCAACGGCGATGTTAAACGTATCTCCTCCATTTCCGGAATCGGCAAAAAAACCGCCGAGCGCATCATCATCGAACTGCGCGATAAATTCACCAAGGGCGAGCAACTCGATGCCTTTGCTGGCGGCGAAGGCGAGCTTGGCGACCACCGCCTGCGCGATGCCGCCCTCGCCCTCGGCGCCCTTGGCTACAAACTCGACGACGCCCAGAAAATGATTAAATCCGTCGCCATCAAGCTTACCCCCGAAATGACCGTCGAAAACCTTATCCGATTGGCCCTCACGAAATAGCTTTGACGGGATAACAGGACATTCAGAATTTGAGATCCAGTTAGTTCTATAAACCTGTCCAAAAAACAGGTTTGATACAACTTCATTATGAACAACGAAATCATTACACCAGATAGAGAATTCGAGCAAAAGCTACGACCGTCGAGCTTTTCCGATTTTATGGGACAGGATAAGATTCGCGCGCGACTCGAGCTGTTTGTACAGGCTGCGAAGGAGCGCGACGATGTGCTCGACCATGTGCTGCTCTCCGGCCCGCCGGGCTTGGGGAAAACCACGCTCTCCTACATCCTTGCCGATTCGATGGATGCAAATATTAAGTGCACCTCCGGTCCCGTCATCGACAAACCCGGCGACCTTGCCGGGTTGCTCACCAGCCTTGAGCGCGGCGACGTCCTCTTCATTGACGAAATCCACCGCATGCAGCGTTCGGTCGAGGAATATCTCTATTCAGCAATGGAGGATTTTGTGATCGATATCGTGATCGACCAAGGCCCCAATTCCCGCTCCGTACGTCTCAACATCCAGCCCTTCACACTCATTGGCGCAACGACACGCGCAGGCATGCTTTCGGCTCCGATGCGCTCGCGCTTCGGGCTGGTCAACCGGCTTGACTATTACGATGCCGCCACCCTCAAAATCATTATCAAGCGCTCGGCAAAAATTCTGAACGTGGAAATCGAGGAGGACGGTGCGATGGAGATTGCCGCGCGGTCACGCGGCACGCCGCGCATCGCCAACAACCTGTTGCGCCGCGCGCGCGACTATGCGCAGGTTAAGGCCGACAACATCATCACCCGCGAACTTGCCGACCAGGCGCTCGGCCTGCTTGATATCGACAATGACGGGCTGGAGGAGATGGACAAGCGCATCCTCTCCTGCATCATTGAAAAATTTGGAGGGGGTCCGGTCGGGCTAAGCTCCATGTCCGTTTCCGTAGGCGAGGAAGCCGATACCATCGAGGAGGTCTATGAACCCTACCTCATCCAAGAGGGCTATCTGCAACGAACGGCACAAGGCCGTGTTGCCACGGCCTTGGCTTATCGTAAGTTTGGATTGGTTCCACCGGATAAAATCTAATCCGATTTACTACGATAATTCTCACGCCCATTCGCGACGTTTGCTTAAGCCGCAAAGTGAAACATCTTGTCACAATCGACTGCTTAGCATCTTTGCGCGAGATAATTGTTAGTCTGCACGATGCGTGACTTCCAGCACATGGTAGCCAAACTGAGTTTTGACTGGACCTTGTACTTCGCCGATGGGTGCACTGAAGACGACTTCGTCAAATTCCTTCACCATCTGACCCGGACCAAACGTCCCAAGCGCGCCGCCTTCTGCACCCGATGGGCAGGAAGAGTGTTCTTTCGCCAATGCGGCAAAATCCGCGCCGCCCGCGATCTGCTTTTTCAAATCCGAACAAACGTCTTCGCTTGATACCAAAATATGTCGTGCTGCTGCTGATGCCATACTCTTTCTCCGTTAAGTAATTAAATAAAAGCGGGGACGTGCCTTTTTTTCGATCCGTGCCCAAGTTGGCAATTCGGCAATTCGGCTATTCTGCCGATCCAGCACCGAGCTTTTCAGCCATCTCATCAAGGTTGAGGAAGTCGTTGTTGACGGTGGAGACTTCGATCGTGGTGATATTCAGATTTTTGGCGGCTTCGAGAGCCACCAGAATATTTCCACCACTCCCTTGCATCGCTTCGTTGCGGAGTTTTTCTCCGGCGGCTTCAGCTCGACGAACTTTCAGCAATCCCTCGGAGCCTTTTTGGGCATTAATGAGGTCGGCATCGGCTTTCTTTTCCGTCACATAGCGATCGGCCTTGGCGCGGATGGTAGCCACCTGGAGATCCGTTTCGGCCTTCATTCGAATCAGCTCGGCCTCTTTCTCTTTTTCGACCAGCAGGACTAGCTTTTCGGTTTCAGCTTCAATCACCTGCGTTTTACCGCTCATCTGCTCGGCGGCGGCCATGGATTTATTCAATTCCACTTCTTGGTCGGCCAGTTTTTTCCGGCGAATCTTGTTTTCATATTCAGGATCGAATTGCACCGAGCGAATTAGCACATCGATCACATTAATATTTCTCGACCCCAGCGTCTCCACGAGGATTTTTTTCACCTGAACGGCGGCCTTTCGACGGCTGCTGGGATTGTAGAAATCTTCCGTTTTCATGGCTCCGAACGAACCCATGCACGCGCTCTGGGCCTCATTACGAACAATCGTCTTGTATTTCGATCCCGCTCCCAGCTTCCGGTAGAGCTGATTCGCTTCGCCGGCGGCGATTCGATACTTGATGGTGACGTCGAGCGAAATGGCATAGCCATCGGCCGATTGCACCTTCACGTCGTCGACGCTTCGGCTGGAACCTTGACTCTGCTCGCGGGTCATTTCTAAGGTTTGGACGGTGCTGTCGAACAGTTCCCACTTATCGATCGGCCCCAGGTTACGGTGCCACCCAGATTTAAAGTCCTGCTCCACGACCCCTTTGGATCCAAAGAGTCCATACTGCTGAATCCGCACACCCACCTGCCCAATGGGAATATCTATCGTAAGCGATTTAAAAACGAGCCACCCGCCAATAATCAACGCGATGATGATGAATGAAATTAATTTTATAATTTTCATAAGAGTTCCTTTCTGAATTATCGGCCTACTGCCGCGGCACCTTTAAGGTGTTCGAATCGTTCCGTGTGCCCTTCCAGGGTGAATGGTTTTCCGGTGATCGTGATTCCATTTAGTTTGCGCGCATATTCGAGCTTCACCATGTTGCGCCCGCCGGGAGCGGAGAGGGCTTTATTCATTTCGCTAATGCCCTCGGCCTCGGCCGTTTTTTGCGCGGTGATCCCTTCAGCCGCTTGAATTTGTTCGTAGAGTTTAGCCGTGGCGTGGATGGTTACGCGCTCATAATAGGCCTCCGCACCCTTCATGGATCGGTTAGAATCTGCCTCGGCATCAATCACCTTCTGACGCATCGCGCCTTCATACTGTTCGACCGCCACGTTTTTACGGTTGGTCTCCTGAACAATGAGTGTCAGCTGTTTTTGCTTGGCGGCTAACGCCTTCGAGCGCTCTTCGAGCACTGCTTGGTCGGCCAATTTTTTCTGTTTAAT
This sequence comes from Kiritimatiellales bacterium, assembly GCA_003230915.1. Taxonomy (GTDB): domain Bacteria; phylum Verrucomicrobiota; class Kiritimatiellia; order Kiritimatiellales; family Pontiellaceae; genus Pontiella. Next base: position 3,612 of record QIHI01000080.1, read on the forward strand.
CATCGCCTCATATTCCGCATAAAATTGCGGGCGGCGAGGGATCACGATGCTATCCACATTCAGTCCAAATGGGTTGAGCCGTTCGTTAATGTTATTTCGAGCCAGCACCAGTTTGGCGTCGCGCTTCGAGGCATCGTAGAATTCCTCGGTGGTCAGCTCTCCAAGATAGTTGCGGGCAATCGAGCGGACATAGTCGCGCGCCCATTTTTGCTTGTAGTTGTCGACCAAGCCCGATGAGGTCACCACCAGGTCCGCCTGCTCCGGCATAATGCGGTACTGTACCTTGATGTCCACAAAGACATCGGAACCATCGACGGTTTTAATCCTCAGGTCATCTTTCCCCCGTCGATCACCCCGCCCGTGCGTCTCGGTCATCTCCAGCGTTTGAAGGGTTTTATCCACCACCGAAAAGGAATGGCGAATGCCGTTATAGACTTTGGCACCGGACTCTTCGACCACCGTGATTTCGCCGGTAAAGCGATCCAGCATAAGACCCACTTGCGCCCCTGAAATATGGTCGATGCGAATCGTCATGAGACAAAAGGCTACAATCAACACAACCGCCACGGCTACCGGAATTAATCCGCTCTCCAAAATCTTTTTCAAAGCCTCTAGGTTGGGGTCTGGTTTTTGTTCAAAATTCCCATCAATCATCCGTTCTCCTCGATTATGTCCTACCCTCATTCAAATTAAATGATGCGGGAAGCTATCACGCTCATTCCATATTTCCTACAGAAACTCGCGAGGAAACACACCGCCCCCGATTTTTATATTAACCGCGAATTTTACTTTTCACGTTATAGCGTTGAGAACCTCCAGATGCTTTGCTAAACAACACCCTTTTCAAATAGGATCGCTTTTTACAGGAGATAAGCTATGGCTATCCATCCCAACGCAGGAAACCCTGTTGCCAAAGAAAATCTGACCGATATCGCCGAACTCGTCAGCCTGTACTACGAAACGCAGCCTGACGTAACGAATCCCGATGAAAAGGTGGCCTTTGGCACCTCTGGGCATCGAGGCTCTTCGTTGAAAGGCAGTTTTACGGAAGACCATATTATGGCGATTTCGCAGGCCATCTGCGAATACCGCACTGGGCAAGGAATCACCGGACCGCTCTTTATGGGTAAAGATACTCATGCCCTCTCGACCCCCGCTGAAAAGACCGCGCTTCAGGTGTTCGCGGCGAATGGCGTGACTACCATGATCGACAAAGATGGCGGATACACCCCCACTCCTGTTATTTCTCACGCTATTCTAACCTATAATAAAGACCGATCAGAAGGGCTGGCCGACGGCGTGGTCATCACTCCATCACACAACCCACCTGACAACGGCGGGTTTAAATACAACCCTCCTAACGGCGGCCCAGCCGATACCGATGCCACGGGTTGGATCGCTGACCGAGCCAACGAGTTGCTCGCTGAAAATAACGACGAAGTTGAGAGCCTCTACTATCCCGATGCACTCGCGGCCGACACCACCGTGGCCTACGACTTTATCAGCCCCTACGTCGCCGACCTCGGTAACGTAGTCAACATGGAGGCCATCGCAAAGTCCGGCCTTAAAATCTGCGCCGATGCTATGGGCGGCGCGGGACTACGCTACTGGAAGCCGATCGCTGAAAAATATGGCATCGACCTCACCATTCGTAACGACAGTGTCGACCCCACCTTCAGCTTCATGACCGTCGACCACGACGGAAAAGTACGCATGGACTGCTCTTCGCCCTACGCTATGGCCAGCCTTGTCGCCCTCAAGGACGACTTCGACATTGCCTTCGGAAACGACCCCGACTATGACCGCCACGGCATTGTTACCCAGTCGGCAGGCCTGCTCAATCCCAACCACTACCTCGCAGTGGCTATCCACTATCTTTTCACTAACCGGACGGGCTGGAGGGTCGATGCTGCCATCGGTAAAACACTGGTAAGCTCTTCCATCATCGACCGGGTGGCCGCCGACCTCGGGCGCGATCTTCAGGAAGTTCCGGTTGGTTTTAAATGGTTTGTTAGCGGATTACTTGACGGATCTTACGGATTTGGTGGTGAAGAATCTGCCGGAGCCTCGTTCCTGCGCAAAGATGGTTCCGTTTGGAGTACTGATAAAGATGGCATCATTCTCTGCCTGCTGGCCTGCGAAATCTTCGCCGTAACCGGCAAGGATCCGGGCGAGCACTATCAAGACCTTGTGGTTAAATTCGGCAACCCAGTCTACGACCGGATCGATGCCCCCGCCACCCGCGAACAAAAGGCCAAACTTGCCGCACTTTCGGCGGAGCAGGTCACGGCAGAAACCCTCGCCGGCGAACCCATCATCACCAAGCTCACCCACGCTCCGGCCAACGGAGCGGCACTAGGCGGCCTCAAGGTCTGCACCGAAAACGGCTGGTTCGCCGCCCGACCTTCCGGCACCGAGGATATCTATAAAATCTACGCTGAAAGCTTTAAAGGCGAAGAGCACCTTAAACAGATTCAGGCTGAAGCCAAGGAAATCGTTAACGCCGCCTTAGCCTAAAAAACAATCCACATTCAACTGGAAAAAGTAACCGGATAGCGCGATTCGGTTAATGGTGCGAAGCCTCGGCTACGCCACTTGGAATGTGGATATCTTCCACCATCTTCTGAATCTCCAGCGGAGGGGGCGGAGTGAAGGCACTCACCGAAAAGGATACGGCGAAGTTAATCAGCATTCCAATAAACCCGATTCCTTCGGGCGTAATCCCAAAAAAATATTGTTCCTTTGTGCCGCCGAGGAATTGGAAATAGACGATGTAGCAGATGGTAAAAATAATGCCTGCAAGCATTCCACTAATAGCTCCTTCCCGATTCATCCGCTTGGAAAAGATCCCAATCAAAAGGGTTGGGAAAAAGGAGGAGGCGGCTAGACCAAACGCAAAGGCCACCGTTTTTGCGATAAAAGCCGAGGGCGGATTAATTCCAAAGTAGGCCGCCACGGCCAAAGCGATAAATGAGGCGATCCGTGCGTAGGTCATTTCCTCTTTATCAGTCAGATCTGGTTTGACAATTTTCTTCATTAAATCATGCGAAATTGAGGTTGATAGCACGAGCAACAATCCGGCGGCGGTTGAAAGCGCGGCGGCAATACATCCCGCCATCAGCAGGGCGATAACCCACATCGGCAATCCCGCCATATGCGGATTGGCCATCACCATAATATCGTTCCCGAACCACAGTTCATTCGGGTTGGAGTCATCAAACTTATTTGCTAGCAATCGCTGACCAACGGAGCCGATCCGTTGCCGCTCGGGGGCGTCGTAGGCCGGATAGGTTGGACTCTTTCCTAAAAACACGGTGCTGGTTTTGATCCGCGAACGACCGGGGCCAAAGTATTGAATGATCCCATCGTTATTTTTGTCGACCCACGCCATTTGGCCGGTCTCCTCAAAATCTTTAAACCACTCAGGCGCATCGGCATAGGGAGTGGCGTGTAGTTTCTGAATCAGGTTCACCCGAGAAAATGCACCGATGGCTGGAGCGGTCAAATAAATTACCGCGATGAACAATAAGGTCCAACACGCTGACTTCCGAACGGCACTCACATTTTTTACGGTAAAGAAACGAACAATCACATGAGGCAACCCAGCTGTACCGCACATTAGTGCCGCCGTGATGCAGAACATATTGATCTTAGACATTTTGCCCGATGTATATTCCTGAAACCCAAGCTCGATATTAATATTGTTGAGCTTTTGCAGAAATGGAACGGCCGTATCGCCGACCGTATAATCGCCGATCAAGCCCAATTGCGGAATCACATTTCCTGTAAGTGCCAACGCAATGAAGATTGCAGGAATGGTGTAGGCAAAGGCCATCACGCAGTATTGGGCCACCTGCGTGTAGGTAATGCCTTTCATGCCGCCGAGACCTGCATAGAAAAAAACGATGCTGGCTCCAATCAGAACTCCGGCGGGAATTCCAATCCCGAAAAGTTGAGAAAAAACCACGCCCACTCCGCGCATTTGTCCCATAATATAGGTCATGCAGATAAAGATTGCACACACCACCGCCACTCCGCGCGCCACTTTGGAATAGTAGCGATCGCCGATAAAATCGGGAACGGTTGCTTTCCCAAATTTCCGAAGATAAGGAACCATAAGAATGGTTAGCAACACAAAGCCGCCAGTCCATCCCATCAAAAAGCGCGAGGCATCGTAGCCACTTAGCGCAATGGTTCCGGCCATGGAAATAAATGTGGCCGCCGACATCCAGTCCGCGGCCGTTGCCATACCGTTAGCCAAGGGCGAAACACCCCCGCCGGCGGTGTAGTATTCCTTGGTCGATCCCGCCCGCGATTTAATGGCGATCCCGATATAAAGAACAAATGAAATCCCGATGAAAATGAAATTCAGAAGCCCCTGCGTCATGGTATATCCCTATTTGTTTTTTTCTGAATAACCGTGTGCAGCATCGAGACGCCCCATCAAAATGGCATAGATCACCAACAAAAGGACAAAACAGATAATAGAGCCTTGCTGAGCCATCCAAAACCCGAAAGGTGCATTACCTACTGGCGGCGCATGAACATTCAACCAATCACAAAAAATAATTCCACACCCAAAGCTTACAAAAAACCAAACGGCGAGCAGACTAAAAACTACCCGCATACAGGCCGCCTGATAGGTTAATTTTCTTTGAGCTTCCATGAGGTAGGTATCGATCTCAGTATCGAAAAACAAGCGTGGGTTAAGAGTTAGCCGCCGAAAACCTATCGTCGGCTGAAACTCATGACAATCTGGAGGATGTACCAGAAAAGCAGTGCAACGGAAGCGAAGAGTTGGAGTGAAGCGGCTACGTGCTGATCGGCACCATAATTGCGGAGAATCTTAGAGGTATCATAAAGGATTGCCCCGCTGGCGAGTAATACCATCGCTCCCGAAAAAACAAGCCCGAGGTTAAATCCAAATAGCACAGCACAGATAATCAGACCGAGCGCAACCATGAATCCGATCTTTAAAATTCCGCCCAGAAACGAAAAATCCTTTTTGGTGGTAAAAACGACCAGCGTTAATCCGCCAAAAAGCAACAGAGTCAGGATGGCCGCAGTGGGCAATACTTCGGGTGAGCTAAAGCGAGTTGCGATCAGTAGGATTGGCGCAAAGATCACCGACTGGGCGATCACATACAGGCTCAACCCGATATACTGCATGGTCGGGGAGGCCGTACTGGAGGCCAACCCACTGGCCAGACGCCCCAAGATAATGAATCCGCCCAAAATCAAGAGCCAGCCAAACCGCATAGCCATCACATTAAGTAGCATCGTGGCAATGGGCGAATTGATCATATAGATCTCGAGGCCAACAAATGCGAGTACCGCCCCAGCCAGATGGGCATAGGTTCGGCGGATGAAGGCCGCTCGTTCACTAGGTTCAGACTGCGATACCGTCAACTGCTGAGCATATTCATTCATGGAAAACTCTCCTCGGAGATACGTTGGATTACTCTTCTGCAGCGAGTTGCACGGCAATTTCATCGGAAATATCAAAATTAGTGTAGACATCCTGAACGTCGTCGAGCTCTTCAAGAGCCTCGACGAAGCGCATGATCGAGTGCGCTTTATTCACATCGCCAACCTCGGTGATCACATCGGGAATCATTGTGATTTCCGACTGTTCCATATCGATGCCCGCCGTCGTGATGGCTTCCGAAACTGCAAGGAAATCGTTCGGGTCGGTAATAACCTCAAACTGATCGCCTTCGGTTTTAAGATCTTCTGCACCCACTTCGAGTACAAGATTCATCAGCGTATCCTCATCGGTTTGCTCCTTACGAATAAGAATCTGACCCTTGCGCTGGAACATACGGCTGACCGCTCCTTGCTCGGCAAGGTTGGCTCCCGCTTTGGTGAAGGCGTGACGCACTTCAGAGGCGGAGCGGTTCTTATTGTCCGTCAGCACCTTCACCACTACGGCAATACCACCGGCCGCATAGCCCTCGTAAGATCCTTCGGTGAGCTGGCCGCCTTCGAGTTCGCCGGTACCTTTTTGGATGGCACGCTCGATGTTATCTTTCGGCATGCTGACGCCCTTGGCTTTTTGAACCAGTGCGCGCAATGAAATATTGTCGTTCACATTTCCACCTCCCGCGCTCGCTGCCACCATGATTTCCTTGGCAATCTTACTAAAAACCTTACCGCGGGCGGCGTCGGCCTTACCCTTCTTGTGCTTAATGTTTGCCCACTTACTATGTCCGGCCATTCTTCTAACCCTCCGTATGTCTTTCGTGAGGTGTGATTCCCTTTCACGGCTCAATCATCACTCGTCATGCTATTACCCAATCTTAATTTGTGCAAAGCCACGCTTTCCAGAGCGGAGGACCATGCCATCTACCGGAACAATCTGCGCACGCTCGTCACTGATTTTTTCATCGTTAATCTTTACTGCACCCTGCTTAACGAGGCGGCGCGCCTCGCTATTACTCTTAGCTAAACCGGCTTGAACCATCAGGGCAAGCAGGCCAATCTTTCCGGCGGGAATAACCACCTCCGGAATTTCATCCGGCAATTCCTTCTGTGCAAAGATGCGGGTAAATTCCTCCGAGGCATTCTGCGCTTCTGCCTCGCCGATGAAGCGCTTGACCACCGCCTGCCCAAGCAGGTCCTTTGCAGCACGCGGGTGCAACTCGCCGCTAGCGACCTTGGCGTGCATGGCTTGGACTTCATCCTTCGGCCAGCAGAGAATGTACTCAAAATATTTCCACATTAAGTCGTCCGGAACACTCATGAGCTTGCCGTACATATCGCGTGCAGATTCATCGACGCCGACATAGTTGTTGAGGCTCTTGCTCATTTTCTGGACACCGTCGAGCCCTTCGATCAGCGGCAGGGTCATGACGCACTGCGGCGGTTGCCCCATCACCTTCTGCAGCTCGCGACCAAGTAGAAGATTGAAGAGCTGGTCGGTACCACCAAGCTCGAGGTCAGCCTTGACCATCACAGAATCGTAGGCCTGCACGAGTGGGTAAAGGAACTCGACGAGTGAGATCGGTTGATTGGCGGCATAGCGCTTGGAAAAGTCGTCGCGCGCGAGCATTTGCGCCACAGTGACGTGCGCGGAGAGGCGGATAACGTCGTCGAACTTCATCTTGCCGCACCATTCGGAATTGAAGCGGATTTCGGTTTTTTCGGGGTCGAGGATCTTGAAGATCTGTTCCTGATAGCTCTTGGCGTTGACCGCCACCTGCTCGCTGGTGAGTGGTTTTCGAGTCTGCGAGCGGCCCGAGGGATCGCCGATCATACCGGTAAAGTCGCCGATAATGAAGACCACGGTGTGGCCGACATCCTGAAATTCGCGAAGCTTGTTCAGCCCGACCACATGGCCGAGGTGAATATCCGGCGCGGAGGGATCGGCTCCATATTTAATACGTAAGCCGCAGCCTTCGGCGGCGGCCTTTTCGAGTTTCTTCTTCAGGTCGTCGCGCGCAATGAAATCGACCGCACGAGCCGATAGGAAATCGAGTTGTTCTTCAATGTTCATAAATCGTCCTAGACATCAAAAGATGAAATGGATATTGAGCCATAAAATGGAGAGAAAGTCACAAAAAAACCTGCCCGTAATAAATCGGGCAGGTTTTTTCAACATCGGGGAAAAGTCCTATTCGGATTTTTCCTCTTTGTCTTTTTTAGCGGAGTCGCCGGGATGCCACTCGTCGAGCTGGTCGCCGAAGGCGCTATCGAACGCTCCAGAGAGGTTGACGAGTTCAGCGTCTGTCTGCAGGCCTTCGAGCATGCCTTCTTCGACTTCAAACTTGTCGTCGTCGACCTTGGCTGCCTTGATGCTCAGACCGATGCGGTGCTCGACCGGATCAACCTTCACAACGCGCGCTTCGATGGTATCGCCCACGTTCAGGACATCCTTGACGCTCTCGATATGTTCATCGCTAATCTGGCTGATGTGTACGAGACCATCGATGCCTTCCTCGATTTCGACGAATGCGCCGAAGGAGGAGATCTTGATAACGAGGCCGTTGATTTTTGCACCCACTGGGTAGCGATCAACAATACCGGCCCACGGATCGCCCTGAGCCTGCTTGAGGCCGAGGCTGATGCGCTGACTGGAGGAATCGATTTCTAGGACCACAGTCTCTACTTCCTCGCCTTTTTGCAGGATTTCGGAAGGATGGTTGACCTTGCGCGTCCAAGACATATCGGAGACGTGGATCATACCATCAACACCCTCTTCGAGTTCGACGAATGCGCCGTACGAAGTGAAGTTGCGAACCTGCCCTTTGACAAGCGATCCGATCGGATACTTGCCGGCCACGATTTCCCATGGGTTGTCTTCAACCTGGCGCATGCCGAGAGAGATTTTCTTGTCGTCGGAGCTGACGCTGAGGACGACGGCCTCGACTTCATCGCCAAGGGCGAGAACGTCGGCCGCACGCTGAATGCGCTTAGTCCATGACATTTCGGAAACATGGACAAGACCTTCGATGCCTTTTTCAAGTTCGATGAATGCGCCGTACGGAGCAAGGTTAACGACCTTACCCTGCACACGTGCACCAATCGGGAAGCGGGACTCGATGTCTTCCCACGGGTTTTCAAGGGTCTGCTTGAGGCCGAGGCTAATGCGTTCTTTCTCTAGGTCTACATCGAGAATCATCACATCGAGCTGGTCGCCGACCTTAAGGATTTCCGAAGGATGGTTGATGCGGCCCCAGGTCATATCGGTGACGTGCAGTAGGCCGTCAATGCCGTCGAGATCAACAAACGCACCAAAGTCGGTGATGTTCTTGACCTGTCCGGAGCGGACTTGACCCACTTGGATTTCAGCCAAGATCTTACGGCGGGATTCGCGGCGGGACTCTTCGATGAGCTCGCGGCGGGAAACAACAATGTTTTTGCGCTCAAGGTTAATCTTGAGAATACGGAATTCGTAGGTCTTTCCCATGTGTTCTTCGGGATTGCGCACTGGCACAACATCCAGTTGCGAGCCGGGCAAGAAAGCATCCACGCCAACATCGACGATGAAACCGCCTTTGACCACATTCTTGATGGTTCCTTCAACGAGGCTACCTTCTTCGCATTCGTTGACGACATAGTCCCATGCACGTTGCTGTACTGCGCGGCGCTTGCTGAGTACGATCATGCCTTCCTTGTCCTCAAGTTGCTCGAGGAATACTTCGACCTCCTGGCCGATCGGGTCTTCTTCCAGATCGTTGAATTCCTGGGCGGAAACGATGCCCTCGGATTTATATCCAATATCGATCAGTACATCGCCGTCTTGGACGGTGAGAATTTTACCAGTGACAATCGACCCTTCGGTAAAGTTTTTGAGGGTCTCGTCGTACATGGCTTCAAGGGCTGCAGCGTCTACACCCATGATTGTGTTGGTTGTTGATTCCATAATAAAGCGGGAACACGCGCTCCCAAACCTTTGTTCATTTAATAACGAGGAAACACAGCCCAACCACTCGGCCGGAAAAAACTATATTTCCTTACTTAATTCAAGCGCGCCATGATAAACGTAACGCCCTGCGATACAAGCTGTAAATAGAGGAAATACGTCCGGCAAGTGGCCTCGGATTAAACACCATCAAAACGTCCGATCAGCCCACATTCCACCGATAAGGACTTTCCAAACTTCGCACATCCAATTATTGTGACTATTCGCAAAGGAGAAACCCATCCAACCGATCTCAGGAATGTCGTGAAGAAGAACATAAAAATCAAACGTATACTGCTCAGCTTAGGATCCATCCTACTGCTCCTTATCGTATTGTTAACGGCCACTTTTCTTTTCTGGCTGGGTCCCACGGTCAAACTCCTTGCGGAAAAAGTCGGCTCCAGAGCGCTGGGAGTCCCTATTTCCGTTGAAAAACTTTCAATCAATCCGCGAAAGGGAACCTTATTGCTTACTGGATTTGAAATCGGAAACCACACTACCTTTGGCTACAGCAATACCGTATCGCTCGCAGAGGTTCGCATCGCCATCGACATGGGAACTATTTTTTCCGACCTCCTTGTGATTAAGGAGATTCTGATCGACAGCCCGCACTTTGTGTACGAACAAAATAGCGCGACTGATAACATTACCGAATATGCCACTAATATCTTCGCCTTTGCCAACATTGACCCCAATCAACCACAGGAACCTAAACCCGAGCAGGAGGATGACCCGGACAAGGAACCCAAAAAAGTCGTCGTTCACCAGTTGCGAGTCAGCAATATTAAAATATTCCTCGCTAATACCGATCATCCTGATCTCGATCTTTATGCGGGGCTGGAAGAACTAACACTCAGTATGACCAACGGGAATGTACGGATTAAAAACCTGACCTTCAGCGGCTCAGAGCCATTAAGCACCCCCCATATTTTTACACTGGAATCCGCCGATATCCAGTTGACTCCGGAGTCCATCCACTCCGATAAGATCATCATTAAAAAAATACAAATCACCAAACCCTATGCCTACTACGAACAAAACTCCGAAACCGATACTCTCTCCGAATTCATGAAGATTGCCGAGAGTTTTACCTCAAAGACCGCCCAAAATCCCATCCTACTTACCGAGGAAACAGAACCGCTTGCTCCCGACGCTTTGGAAGCCCCGACACCCTCTATCCCAACGATTGAACTCCGCGAGTTCGTCATAGACGACATTCAACTTCACTTAATCAATATTACCCATCCAGAACTCAATATTCTCTTCAGACTCGAACAGTTCGCACTAAACCCGATCTCTGGGGAAGTGCAACTGAACAACCTTACCCTCAGCAACCCCAAACATCTGGCTACTCCCAATATTTTCGAACTCGAAGCCATCCGAATTAAACTCGATCCTGCATCGCTCACGAACGACACGGTAATCATTAACGACGTGCAGGTGCTCAAGCCTTATGCCTTCTTCGAACAAAACCCAACCACCGACACCATCACCGAATTCTTGCGGATTGCGGATCGCATCACTGAAAACACCGGAAAGATCCCAAGATCCTCAACCAAAAAATCGGAAACACCGGAACCTAAGAAGGAAACCGAGTCCCGCCCACCCCCCATCGAACTGCACAACCTGCTGGTCGACGACATCCAACTTAAATTTCTCGATACCACCCGCATAAACGCCCCTACCGGGTTACAAACCCTAGCCTCTATCGACCGTATCTCCCTCAAACTCGTGGAAGGTACTCTGCGCATTGAATCCATCGTCGTTCCTAATCCCGCCGGAGACTTCATCACCCCCCATCTTTTTCATCTCTCCGAGATCGACATAGCTATTGATCCTGAATCTGTTTTTTCCGATCAAATCGTTATCCAAAAAGTCTACATCGATTCGCCCTTGATCCACCTCGAACAAACCGAAACCACCGGGAATGTGGCTGAGCTACAAAAAATAGCCGAAGGCTTCATTCCTCCCCCACCGACCATACCCTCCAGCACCAATTCCGATCCGCTTTTCGAGGAGAAAACAAGCGATACACCCTCTCTATCTCTCGCGGAACAGCCTGTCATTCTCAACACATTGATCGTAACCAACCTTGCCATCAATATGACCACCCCAACCAACAGCCCTTCCACCGGCGTGCTGGGCATGAAAAAGATTAGACCCAAGGGACTGCTCGGTCTGAACGACAACACCCACCCCACTACAGACCACTTAACGCTGATCTCTTTCAACCAACTGTCCGTGGAACCGCTCAAAGGACTCATTCGAATCACAAACCTAAACATTGGGAATCCAGAGGGATTTGCCGCCGAGAACCTCATAACCATCGAGCAATTTAACGTTAGCCTTGATCCCGACTCCATCCTATCCGAGACCCTGTTCATCAAAAATATCCTCATCACAAAGCCTCGGGTTTCCTATGAGCGACAGTTAGCCACCGACAACATTAAAGCCCTGCAAGCCGGAATCGAAACCGCCGTTGTAAAACGCGAAGTAACCCTCTCCAACAAGGCGAAAACAAAACCCACCGTCACAGCCACCGAAGTGCCCGCAGGCCAAAAAGTCATCATCGAACATCTGCTCGTCCAAGATGGAATGGTTCGAGCCAAACTCTCCGCCCTCCCCGCCGCACCGATTCCACTGCCCAATATCGAAATGGTCGATATTGGGAAAGAAAAAGGCGGGGCAAGCATGGGTGAAGCTCTGTCCAAAGTGTATGGAACCTTCTACGATACCATCATCGGCTCCGTCTCCAGCGGAACCGGCTTTGCCGGTGACCTCCTCAAAGGAGCTGGAGCCCTCACCTTCGATGCCCTTGGCTCCGTCTCCGGCGGAAGAACCGACCGACTTCAGGAAGGTCTAGGCCTAGACCAACCTGCAGAAGATACTGAACCCGAAAAAAAGAAAAAGAAACGCTCCCGCCGGAGCGGTACCCCCCGCCGCTTTTTATAAGCCGCTCCATAAATTAAAATCAAACTTCGCAAATCAAAATCCGGCATTCTATAGTCGGCTCCATGAACATCGTCTATAACGCATCGGCCGGAACGGGCAAGACCTATCAAGTGGTCAAACTCTATGAGCAACTAGTCCTCGAACAGGGGATAAACCCGTGCAAGATTCTGCTGATGACCTTCACCGATAACGCCGCCGCCGAACTGCGCATGGGCGTGTCGAACCGATTGCTACAAGTCCGACGCAGAGCGGAGGCCGATAGCAACGGAGTACTAGCAGAACAGGCCATTACGGCCATGGCGCACCTTCCTTCTGCTCCGATCGGAACCATTCACGCCTACTGCACCCGCCTCCTGCGCGAACATGCTCTGGAGGCCGGGCTATCGCCCGGTTTCTCCGTACTGACTGGTGATGCTCGCGACGAACTGCTCGATCAAATTACCCGCAACGAGCTGTTAGCGCGGCTTGAAACCGACGCCGACTTCAGATCCTTCTGCTCCGGCGCGCACATCATCGGGAGCGGCGAAGGCTTCGGGAGCAGCATCACCGAAACGACCCCTAATCTAATCTCCCAAGCCGATAGCCTCGGCATTTCTCTCGAAAAGGCCGAAGCCATGCTTCCGCTTCCAACATCAGCCACAACGCGCATTGAATTCGAGTTGATCTGCCAACGCATTCAAGCTCTCCCAAAAATCACCGCCGCCGTGAACTCTGCACTTGCCCTTATCCAGCAAGGCTTGCAGGAGACCCGCGACGCCGAAGCGCTAGTGGCTTGGTTAAACGAAATGGGCATTAAAAAATTCGGAAGAGGCGGAGCCAAGGAAATATCGGACGACTTCTGGACCCTGAAGGAAACGGTCGAAGAGGGGGTTAAGTACCGAGCGCGGTTTCCGGCCGCCAAAGCCTTCGCTCGATATGTGCAGGCCGTCGCAGAACAGTTCCAGCGGCGTAAGCATGCGATGGATGTGGTTGACTTCGCCGACCAGTTAAAAATGGCGAGGGAACTCCTCCAAAAGGAACAGGTAAAGCCGGAGTTTGACTATGTCATCGTCGATGAAGTCCAGGATACCTCCCGCGTTCAATACGACCTCATCCATGCCCTGTGGGGCGAGACCACCAACCTCATCATTTGCGGCGATAAAAAACAGAGCATATACACGTGGCGGGGAGCCGATCCGCAGGTAATGCCCGACCTCGAAAAAGCCATCCTTGCCGCCAACGGAATACTCGAAAACTTGCAAACGAGCTACCGCTCCAAAGAACCGATCCTCAACGTGGTGAACACCCTCTTTACGTCAATCTATGGCGAAGAGGAATATTCCGAAACCGAAACTCTGCAGTCTAACTTCGAGACCAACGACGAAAAACCCTGCGTCGAATTTCTCTCGCCAGTGGAGGAGATGACCGAGTGGCCGATGCGGGATAAGGTTGCTGTCGCAATGGAGGCCATTGCCAACCGAATCAACTTGCTCGTCAGCGGCTCTAGCGATTGGCAACCCAACTTCCGCTATTCGGGTAGTTTTCAATCCACAGATCCCTCAAACCAATATCGCTATTCCGACGTTCTGATCCTGTTGCGGCGCACAACACATCAGTCGGCACTGGAACAGGCGCTACGCCACGCGGGCATTCCGTACACCCTCGGCGGCAAGGGACGCGGCCTCTTCACCCGCCAAGAAACACGCGATGTATCGCTCTTCCTCAACATACTCACCAACCCGATGGATGCCTACTCGCTCATCGGCTTCTTGCGCTCACCATGGGTCGGCCTCTCCGATGAAACCATCGCCGAACTTGCCTGGAGCGAAGAGGGTTTTTCCATCGAGAACCTAATGAAAAACTATTCCAAACAAACCGACATCATCGACCGCTATCGCGAATGGTTCGGCACAAAACTGGCGTCGGAGCTAGTGCGCATGGTGATTGACGAAACGGGCTACGACGCACTACTGGCCGGATTACCGCGCGGCGTCCAGCGGCTAGCGAACCTGCGTAAGGTGCTCGACTGGCTACGGGAACACGAACGCGGCGCACAAACCACACCTGCTGCTGTTGCCCGCAAGCTGTCCGAGCAGATTAAAAACCCGCCACCGGTCCCCGAGGCCGCCCTGCTCGATCCCGCGCAAAATGCCGTCACCCTTATGACCGTACACGGCTCAAAGGGACTGACTCAACGCGTTGTCGTCTTGCCAGACATCAGTTTTGGCTCCAAAGCCAATACCCGCTTTGCACAGGTTTTTTTTGATGAAAATCAGAAGCCAACTCTCGGGCTCAGAATTACCGCACCGGACAAGTCGAAAGCGGAATCACCGGGTTTCCAGGCGGCTAACGCGCGAGCACGCGACGTACAAGACCATGAATTGAAGAATCTTTTCTACGTAGCGATGACCCGTGCGCGCGATCTCGTGATCACCTCCGCCTCTTCCGGGAAAAAAACCGCAGGTTGGCTCAAACATATGGAACCACTGATCGGCCAGGAAATTCCCGCTCTCCCCTACTCCTCCCTCGCCGAAGCCGCCACGATTCCACAAACCGTAAACCGCAAACTCCCAACCCCCAACCTATTGTCCGCCGCACTGGAAACCCTGCCGATGCCACCGGAACAACCGATGCTACGACGTATCCCAGCCACCCAGTTGGCCAAAGAACTGGCGGGCGAGAGGATGACTGGATCTGCACCGAAAACCACCACTTCTTCCATTGGCTCGCTCGGTCACGCTGTGCTAGAGCAGTTGGCACTGAATGGATGGAATGGCGATGTCGGGGCGTGGCTAGAACGTCTACGCGACAGGTTCGGCATTGGAAAGACCGAGGCCGCCGCACTCAAAAAACGAATTGGTCTAGCCCGTGAACTGATGCAAAAGACGACCTCTGGCATGCAGGAGATCTGTGCGGAAGTACCGTTTGTCCTGCATGACGGAGGCCGGCTGATCGACGGCACGATCGACCTGCTCTGCCGTGCCGACCATGGCTTCGCCCTCTTCGATTATAAGTTTACCGAAGCGGACAACAACGCCGTGACCGAGGCGTATCGCGGGCAAATGGAAATCTATGGAAAAGCTGCGCGCTGGATTTTTCCGGAAGCGGAAGTCCAAGACATGGCCTTGATCGTGGTATCGACCAAGGCGGCTCGGCTCGTTGTTATTTAGGCCACTATCGCTTGCAGTGAACAGGGCTTTTATTTAGTTTTTGAACTTATGAACGATATCGATACGCTGGTCATCATTCCGACCTACAACGAAAAAGAGAACATCAACAAGGTTGCGGCGGCTGTGCTAGATGCCTCGCCGCACGCGGATATGCTTTTTGTGGATGATAATTCTCCGGACGGCACTGGGCAACTGGCCGATACACTGGCCGAGAAACATGACCGCATCCATGTGCTGCACCGCACCTCGAAGGATGGTCTCGGGCGCGCCTACATTGCAGGCTTCAAGTGGGCACTGGAACACGACTACTCCTTCGTCATGGAAATGGATTGTGATTTTTCGCACGATCCCAACGCAATTCCCAACTTTCGCGATGCCGTCCGCAAAGACCATGATCTGGTGCTCGGCTCGCGTTATGTCGGTGGCATTCGCATCTTAAATTGGCCCCTGTCGCGCCTGATGCTCAGTCGTGGTGCGGGCATCTACGTCCAGCTCATCACCGGCATGCCCTTCACCGATCCCACCGGCGGCTTTAAATGCTTCCGGCGAGAGGTGCTCGAAGCGTACGACTTTGACTGCGTCAACGCCAACGGCTACGGCTTCCAGATCGAGATGACGCATAAGGCTTGGATGAAAGGCTTCCGTATCTGCGAAATCCCCATCGTTTTTGAAGATCGACAGGAAGGCACCTCGAAGATGAGTGGCAATATTGTCTACGAAGCCCTATGGGTCGTCTGGACTCTCGCCATCCGCAACGGGTTCCGCCGCAAGCCGAAGAAATAAGCCCCGCCGGAAACCGGAGAGGCTTTCGTTTTATTCCAACTGCGCTCCAGCGAATACGAAAAGGGTAGAGGCCGCTCGTATTCTATGCGTACTGGTCTTCCCATGTCGAAATAATACCGTTTCCGCTCCATTCCGTGCCCAAAAAAAACCTATAGAATAGAACCGGCACCTTTCAGTTTTCTAAGATTCATTGGCTGAAGTAACCCCCGTTTAATTGACCCTTCACCGGCGGATCATCTTCAAAAGACTTTAGTTTTATGACAGATTCCTCGGATAACTTAGACTTAAAATGCATATACTGATCTAATGTTTTTTCCGATGGATTTTTAATATGTAAGATTCCAGCAAACACACATTTTTGTTTATAGACTTTTGCATTTATCATGAGTTCCTTGAGATCCTCTTCGTCTACCAAATGAATTGATTTCACTAGGCTTACTCCTGCTAAGCTAAAGACAAAGAAATTACTTTCATATCGCATCAAAGAAAATATACTCTGGTACATTTTCTCATCAGAATAATAGGACAGGGAGTCTATTGCAGCGGTTCTCATACTTGGATCATCCGAAACTAGGTAAATTTTCTCCATTATCCTGCGTCCTTGGGTGGATTTCATTCCACCCAGCATATTAAGTGCATATCTTGAACGCCTATTTTGGGTATCCTTTGCTAATCGGATTAGGTTTTTTTCAAGCCATTTTGGTGGAATTATCGACGATATGCTTTCCCTTTCATTTTTACGTATTTCACGAATTTGATCGCATAGTTCATTGGCCTTGAATCGAAGGAATATCGACCAAAAAACACCAGCCATCAGACAACACAACACTATGAGTATAATCTTCTTTTTCATAACATTTTATTTTTAATATGCAGATGTATGTTAGTTCCTGAATTCAACTTTCAAATACCTTGAGGTTTTCAATTAGAACAAGCCCTAGGGGTCAGAACTCGACTCCTCATCTCCGTCAAGGCCCCATGCATTATGTCCACTATCCAGCCCCCAGAACTCAAGCGCATCTTGGTGCCCTTCACTACGATTTTGATTTGATTCACTAATGTCATAGTAAATTTCGGCTCCAATCGCAGCACCTTGAACGATGGTTAGAATCTCACCCGCTAACCCAAGACCACTTTTCGCTATATTTCCAAGAAAATCCCAAGCCTTTTCCCACCAACTCTTTTCTCCTTCTTCTGAACAAAGTCCAAATGGATCAATGAAGTTGACGGAGTAGAGCGAGTCCGCCTCAAAATTATTCGGCTCCGTTTTCCGTCTTCTCAAAATAATTGGTCGACAGAAGATATTTCAAGTCAACAACAAGAGGGGCTTTAGGCTTTAATTTAATATCCGATCTCAGAATGACTCGTATTTTCTTCCCGCTAAAGAGAACGGGCATGGTGCTTTTTTGGACACTGGAAACCTTGACCTTGCGGCCAGCGTGGAATGTAATGTTTGCTCTGATTTGAGGTCCCCCTGACCTTCTGTCAAAAGGTTTTACAGTATAATGATGAATTCTATCGCCATATCCGCGATCCATATTCACGCCTTGGATAAGCATGTTGGTCTTAAGCTCATGGAAAGAACCGATGAGAGGCGCATATTCCGGCTCGTCGCTCACATCCTCATACCTCAAAAGGCATCCGGTCAAAAAGAGAATAAACACCAAAAGAAGATAGATCGAATACTTCATCACCCCTCTATTGTTAACAATCTGGTTCATCGTCATCGCTTCCTCTTTTGAAAAGATCCCAAATGGAATTGATGGATTCCTTCCATAACGCGGCAGCATAAGCTGGGAACATGGATGGGATGTTTATATAGCTATCGATATAGCCCTCTGTGAATTCAGCAAGCGCGCTGTCCCCCAGTTCGGGAATCGCCGCCTCAAGGAACGCGTCGTGTATTTCGGACATTGTTTCCGCTGCCGGGACATTTTCTTCCAACCAAGCACCTAGCCCCTCTCCCTCTGACACAAGTGAGTCGTCTCGCCCAAGAGTCCATCCATTATCGTCATCGCCGCCTCCAAACCACCGCAAGCCAAGTGGATCAACAAAGTTGACGGGATTGTTTGCACAGAACACATACTGGTTCAGGCCGCCACTAATGCCGATGGGGTCTTTGGAGAGCCAGCGGCCGGTGGTGGGGTCATACCAGCGGACGCGGAAGTAGGTTAGGCCGGTGGCCCAGTCGATTTCGCGGGCCTTGGAAGGTATAGCGGTTGCCGAGGACGGAGGCGGTTAGTTCCGTGCCGGTGGCATCGAATACTTGGGTGTTGCCGTAGGCATCGTAGGTGTAGGTTTCGACGACGGAGCCAGTTGCGTCAACGAGGGCGATGACAGTGTTTTGCTGGTCTTTGATGGCGTAGTAGGTATTTGATGTGGTGTGGTCGGTGAAGGACATCAAATTGTCGATGCCGGTGCCCCAGACGTAGGTGCGCAGGAGGGTGCCGGAACCGTCGAGGTCGGCGGGTTCTATTCGTCGAGTTTTAACACTATATTTCATTCAAGGTTCGATAATTCACGAGCCGACCCTTCTGCTCTTCTAATCCTAGAAGCAAGCTCTTCTATAAAGAGTTCATATTTGAGCTTTATTTGAACAACTTGATCTCCAGTTTTAAATGAAAATTGAGCCACCCTAAAAAGGCGTAGATGTTCAATAAATAAACTCAAAAGGGTAATAATCGCGCCCATTCCACCAAAAGGAATAGTGGAATCAAAAAATCTCTTTTGAAAAATATCTAATAGGATTCCTAGTACAAGGATATATACGGATGTGGTGAGCATTCCAGGAAGTCCTCGTTTTACGATCGAGTAATTTGGTAATAATTCGATAAATTCAATTTCTCTTTCGCGATAAGATACTGGACTCTTTTCTTTTACAAAAAGACTTACTTTTCTAATCTCCAAAGTTATTTTTAGACAGCCGCATACACCTCGAGAATCGTTAATTTTCATTCTACACACCCTTCAAGTTGGGACAATAAGTACAAAAGAGCGCCTATAATTATGCCAGCTTTCCTGCCAGTTATAGTGCCTCCCTCTGCTGTCGCAATAGTTATCATTTTAGCTCCAGATCCTGCTCCGGCCACAGCGGTAATTCCAGTGACCGCAACCGCACCTCCGGCAACAACACCCGCAGCCACCGCTGAGCCAACTGCCCCGGCTTTGACCAAAGATCCCAGCTGGCCTCCTCCTACAACGTTTCCGCTACTGTCAATGCCGGGAGGAGGAGCATTTTGTCCGCCTGAACCAAAGTTATCTAACCCAAACAGGTCGGTGAAGTTGACGGGCTGACCCCTCTGCCTTTGCCCTCTGCTGTTTTATTCCAAAACCAACAAGATTGTTCTTACCCAATTCCCCGTAAGGATAATCGACAAGGTTAAAATCAATGAAAAGAGTACCGCCAGGAAGACTACTGCTCTTGAGCTTTGTAGTCGTCTGGATAGAACCTGCCATAAACAGA
The DNA here is from genome assembly GCA_003230915.1 of Kiritimatiellales bacterium. Lineage (GTDB taxonomy): Bacteria > Verrucomicrobiota > Kiritimatiellia > Kiritimatiellales > Pontiellaceae > Pontiella. The sequence continues at coordinate 23,362 of QIHI01000080.1, forward strand.
GCGTTCCGAAAATCAACAAAAACTCCCATCCCCCAAAAAGTCCGAATCCGTAATACACTTCCCAAAAAAAAGAATCAGATACCCATGTTGCCTGATCTCCACATTGCCAGCTAGTCCACTCACTACTATTCAATAGATATGGCCCGATTCCAAAAACCAACCAAGAGACCAGAGCAAGGCTCCCAAGAACAATCAGATATATTTTCATAAGAATTCTCCCGTGAAACAGAGGAGGCAGAAATGCCTACGACTCCTTGCAGCCATCATCTTTTGGAGGAACAGGAAATTTCCCAGCTTTATACCCTTTGGGATTACGAAAGTTTTTATCAAGCCACCTGCGCCAGCCAGACTTTAGGTTTCCGTTCTTATCGATAGCGCTGGTTCCTGGACCAATTTTACTCCAGTTTCCGCTTCCAGTGGGATTTTCCACGCTGTCCCAGTCACCTTTAGGACTTGAACCTCCAGGAGGAACTGTATGTGTTCCATACTCTCGAGCGTAAACATTCACATCATTTGAAGAGTTGTTATTGATTCCCCCTGCATTTGCTCCGGCTCTCTCTTCTAACCCAAACGGATCGATGAAGTTGACGGGGTTGTTAGCGAAAGCTACGTAGAGGTTCAGGCCACCTGCGATTCCTTTTGGGTCTTTGCTTAGCCAGCGGCCGGTGCTGGGGTCGTACCAGCGGGCGCGGAAGTAGGTTAGGCCGGTGGCCCAGTCGATCTCACGGCCTTGGAAGGTGTAGCGGTTGCCGTAGGCGGAGGCGGTGAGTTCGATGCCGGTGGCATCGAAGACTTGGGTGTTGCCGTAGGCATCGTAGGTATAGGTTTCGACGACGGTGCCGGTTTGATCCACCAGGGCGATGACGGTGTTTTGATGGTCTTTTATCGCGTAGTAGGTATTTGATGTGGTGTGGTCGGTGAAGGACATCAAATTGTCGATGCCGGTGCCCCAGACGTAGGTACGCAGGAGGCTGCCGGAGCCATCGAGGTCGGCGGCGATTTGATCGGCATCATACACAAATAAGTTGGTGGCGCTTCCTGCGATGCGGCTGGT
>QIHI01000132.1 GCA_003230915.1 Kiritimatiellales bacterium
ACGGCGAGCGTCATCCGTTCCTGTGCTTCGGAAATGAGGACTTCCCACGGTTGGAGCCCTTCGTATTTGAGCGGAGCACCGGCGAGTTCGCATTCGCAACCCCCGGAATATTTACCCATTTCGCCGAAGGAGCAGGAGATACCGCCGGCGCCGTTGTCGGTGATGCAACGGTAGAGGCCGAGGTCGCGTGCTTCGAGGATAAATTCGTAGAGCTTGCGTTGCGTCAGCGGATCGCCGATCTGTACCGCCTGCGCGGGCGATTCTTCGCGAAGCTCTTCGGAGGAGAAGGTGGCTCCGTGGATGCCGTCTTTGCCAATACGACCGCCGCACATGACGGTCCAGTCGCCTACTTCAATTTCTTTGCGTTCGGAGGGGCCGCCGGTGACTTTCACCGGAATGGTACCCATCGTACCGCAATACACGAGGGGCTTGCCGAGGAACCGTTCGTCGAAGCACTCGAAGCCGCGACTGTATGGAATGCCGGACTGGTTGCCGCCATCGATGACGCCGTCGTGTACGCCGTCGCGAATCCGGCGCGGGTGCATAAGGCCTTCGGGCATGGCTTTATCGTAGAACGGCGAACCGAGGCAGTAGCCCCACACGTTGGAAACGAGCGCCGCGCCCATACCGGTGCCGAGCGGGTCGCGGTTGACCCCAACAATTCCGGTCATGGAACCACCGTAGGGATCGAGCGCGGAGGGCGAATTGTGAGTTTCTACTTTATAAACGAGGTGGATGTCTTCGTTGAATTTAACAATGCCAGCGTTGTCGGTAAAAACCGAAACCAGCCAATCGATCGATTCGGCAATCTTGTTGGTGGAGGCTTTTATGTAGGTTTTATAGAGCGAGTGGATGGTTTCGGATTCACCGGTCTCTTCGTCTTTATAGTGAATCGTTCCGGCAAAAACCTTATGCGAGCAGTGTTCGCTCCAGGTTTGGGCGATGCATTCGAGTTCGATGTCGGTTGGCCATTCCGGCAGGTCGAGTTTGGCACGGTGCGCCTTGACGGCATCGCACAGGTAGTGGGCGCGGATGGTGTGCATCTCTTCGAGCGAGAGCGACAGGATGCCATCCCTCGAAATTTTCATCAGCGCCGTGTCGTCGTCCGGAAGCTCGATAGTATTGACTTTAATTTCGGGGTGATCGTCGAAGATCGGGGCGGTCAAATCCGGTTCGGCGGAAAGCCACTCTTCCTTCGAGAAGACATCGATCGTTTGGATAAGTGTGTTGGCGAGCAGGTCTTTGCCAAGGTGCCCAACATCCTCGCGGGCAAGGTCACCAGAGAGGAAATATTGGATAGAGGTGTAGATCTGCTCTTCCCATTCGAGCTCACGGCCCACCATATCCTTCAGCGCGCCGCGCGCGGTGCGACCGACGTTGTCGGTCACGCCCGGCTTGAAGCCGATTTCGAGCATCCAGTCGAACGATTCGGGAGCGGACAGCCGACCCATGGCGGATTCGGCCACAACTGGGTCGGCGAAGGTTTTCTGCACACGAGTGGCGGTGGCTGCATCGATGTTAGCAACGACTTTATAGATATCACGCGTACGACACTGGGCCATCACCATTTTCAGTGCGCCTTCCGCCCGATGGATTACACCGCGCCCGCGTGCATCTGGAACACCGTCTTTTAGCCCGATTTCAATTCTGTAAATCATGCTGTAGCCCCTACTTTACTAGTCAAAAATGATGGCAGGGAGAATAGCCACAAACCAGCGGAGAAAGCACAACGAAATCAGGAAAAAGAAAATCCCGCCGAACCTAGTGGGATTTCAGGGATTTCCAAAGATTGGAACCGCCTATTCCACGGGCAGAGCTTGCGGCACTCCGCTTTGCGGTTGCTGTATTTTCTGCATCTGCATCATCATAGCCATCTGGCCATACTTGGCGATCAGCTCGCCGGGCAAGTTGATGCTCCACATCACCCGACCGTCGGCCTTGAACCCGGCGGAAGTGATGGGTTCCACGCCTTGAAAGAGGTCGCCCATTTTCTTGGATAGCATTGGATTGCCGATATTGGGCATGAAGGAAGTGACGAAGGCCATGTATGCGCCCATGTCGAGATCGAAATAGTAGAAGCCTTCTGCAGGATAGGTGCTACGCGCCTTGAGCGAGGTAGGCTTGAATGTTTCATCCTTCAGCCGGTCCAAGGTAGCTTCGATCCTACTTTCTCCCATCGACAAGACCATCACACCATCGTTAATGGCGATCTCATACACCATGTTCGTCAGATTCATCGCCGATAACTGTTCGACCACTTCCACCGACTGATTCGTCATCGACATACCGAGTGCGAACTGATGGATCTTCACTCCATTATGTTCGCGTACATTTTCTTTGAATTCCGGTGCCAAGGACATGCCGAGATCTTCGTATAGCGGCAGGAAAGATTCGAGGTCTTGTGGCAGTGCCTTAACAATGTTCAGGGCTTCCGCCTCGTCCGTGACATCCATCAAATAACCCATGGTCAGGCCGGATTCACTATCCATACCAACGATTTCGCTCATGGATCCACCGGACACGTTCCACCATTTCTTTTGGAGGGATACCAAGCCAGCAAGGTCAATTTCCGTTATCTCCATCTCCTTAACGAGTTGTTCTGCCTCTCCAACCATGAAGTCCATCAGAGCCTGGGGGTTGGTGAGGAAGATATCAAAGCCCAGAGCGCCTCCACCGAGATATCCCGATTGAATTTTGGAATTCTGCGTGTTTAGCACAGGCGCATTGCAGAGCGTTTCAAGTCGACTTCCCGCCCTTGGAGCAAAGGTTTTACTGATCCGGATCGATCCATTCTGCGGAGCCAGCACGATTTCTGCAACATCGCACTGGCCAGCAAGAGACAGAAGCACGCGCAGTTCCCCTTCGAGGAGCCTAAGCGTGTTTTGTACTGAACCCAACGTAGCGCCCGGTGCCTGCATCATACCTTGTCCCATCAACGCGGGTATCTTCTGTAGCAGGCCTTGGATCTGGTCGTTGTTGCGTTCGACAATCGCGGCGGGCTGTAAAGCAATGCGTAACGTGGGCGATGGGTTGACCAGTAGCGTGCTTTTCACCGCATCCCTAAAAGCAATCCCTTTGGCAACCTGTTCTTCGGTTTGCCCAATCACCAAAAGTCCATTGGCATACTCAAATTGAACGCCTTTTGGAGCCAATGCATTGGTATAGGCCGTAATCTGAGCCGCGGCCACTTCGACGACGGCAAAAATATTGGTGGGATCCAGCGCGATAATCGATAGTCCCTTGCCGGGAGCGATTCCCGCCAGCCCCGGATCACCCAGCTGCATGCCGACCATGCTCTTAAGCATCATGCCGTTCATCATCGGTGAAACCTGCGCGGCCACGGAACCGACCCCGTTGAGCAATCCGTGTAGATCCGAAATCGTTACGGAGAGCATAGCCTCTTCCAGCGCAACCGATTTTTCAACCAAGGGTTTGGCATTTGCCACACCTAAAGTCAAAATACTGAGTGTTGTGGCGGCTCCTATTTGCTTCATCCACTTCATATCTATCTCCTATCTGGTTTGATTTTCTAAAGGGGGTGAGCGTCGCACGAGGCGGAATCGCTTGCAAAGGTTTTCTTGTTTTTAGAGGTTCGGTTGTCTACCTTGGCTTGTTTGAAAATTCAGGAGAGAGCCCCAATGATGAAAATCACCCTTTGCCTTTTGCTCGTCACTGCATCCGTTGTGCTGGCACAAACCAATGCCCCAGCCATCAACGCACCGACCGAACCGAAAACCATCTCCATTCAGGAAATGCTAGTGATCGGCAACTCCGGCATGCGGCTGCACTCGCTGGCCATGATCACACAAGGCAAGGTCAAGGAGGGTATCGACGAAAGTTTCTTGCCTGGTTTCAAGGCCTGCTCCGAAGACACGGCGACGCCAGTTCGCAGCGTTGCCGCACGAATCATGGGGCAAAACCTACTTCAAGGTATGGAGGAACCCAACCCCGAAGCCGTCGCACTGCTTGTTAATCTCGCTCAGGACGAATCAGCCGACGTGCGCTTTAACGCCGTCTATCACGGGCTAGCCCAGCTGGAGGAAAAGTCGGATGAGATCGTCGCGCTCCTGCTCGACGTCGCCGCCTCCAACCGCGAGCATAGCCTCTACGAGCAGATCGCCCAATCCCTGGAAAGCCATCGCAAAGCCGCAATCCGCCTCTTGAACGAAAAGTTAGAATCCGGCGACTCGATTGCGATCTACGAAATTTACGAAGACATGACCGGCACGTCGCCGCCCAACAACGACCTGTTTCTCGACATGCCCTCTTCCCGCCCGAAAGTGTTCATCTTTAAAAGCAATGATACCGACGCCGAGGCCTTCAAAGCCGAACTAACGGATGCTCTCCACGCGGCAGGCATCGCTAGCCCCGACCTGCACATCTCTGGCGTTGGTGCCAACTATGTGCTCATGCTCAAGACCTACCTCACCAAAGACCGCCTCGCCGTCGAAAAAACCTTTGCTGACCACGGCTCCTTCAAAATCACACAGGATATGTGGCTCACCCCTGAACTCGAAATCCAGATCGACGCGATGCGACAGAAATAGGCATTAGGCTATAGGTGGTTCCTGCCAAAGTCTAAAGCGGGACTACCCCTAGCCATGCGGCTGCATTCAGTGAGCCGCTCGCAGGCATGTCCATAACAGCCACACGCTCGATCAACGTTGGTGGAATCGTGCCATTTGATCAGTAGGATCGAGGCGCGGTGTTCGGTTCATGATTTTATCGTAGATGCGATGCCCTCGTCGCATTCCCGTCGAGCGGCAGGTGGCGGACTTTGCGGGCGCAAAGCGACGAGGGCGCCGCTTTTACGATCAAACGAAAAAAGGTTTAGTTTCATCTACTCTGCTCCTTGGTTTGAAAAGAATTTTAGTATGCCCCCTCCCCCGTAATCAAGGGTCGTTTTATTCGGGCAGGTTCATATTATTCCGCCAGCACCCCAAAGTAGGTGACGACTAGGTCGGTGGTACCGGAATTGATGATTTCATGCACTTCGCCGAGTTCCACGACGGCGGTGGTTCCTGCGGAAAAAACGTAGGACACGTCGGCGATGCGGATTTCGCCACAGCCGGATTCGACGGTGAAGACTTCCGTCATGTCGTCGTGCTGGTGGGCGACGACCTTTTCGCCGGGCGGGAAGACGGCGCGGGCGTAGGTGGTGATCGCTCCAACCTCGCCGTTACTCAGCATGACCCGCTTGCGGATCTTCTCATTGTGCGACACCCCTAGATCTGGCAGCTCGTGGATGTGGATCAGCTTCATTCCTCATCCTCTTTAGCGGTCTTCATATACTGCCCATATCCGCGTTCCGTCTTCTTCCACAGCCAATTTCCCATCCAGATCCCACCCAATGGGAAGACGATGAGATTGATCATAAATCCATCCCACGAAAATGACTCTTTGTGGAGAAGCAGATCGATGAAGGAATACAGTATACCGCAAATCAGCCCCCATCCCAAAACCCCGTAGTACAGAACAAACTTCCGCCTTCCGATCTGCCGGGTTCTTTCCCATCGTAGCGCTTGCTGTGCATTCATATTAATCCTCCAAAGCTTGAAGCATGTTGTCCAGCCACAGCAGTTTTTTGGACTGAAGCATGGGACTGGGGTGAGCGTTGAGTAGTGGATGAACCCCAGAGGGTACGGTACAGGTGGATTCGCCTTCGATGCGCTGCATACATTGTTCGGCCAGCGGGACGAGGCCGAGAATCTGACCCCAGCCGAGTAGGATGGGCGTATTGCCTTTGCGTCGAAGTGAGTGGGAACATTCGGCAGTGCGTTCTTTGGAAAATAGGCTATGCACATGTCCCCCCATGATTCCGGCAAGTGCCTCGGCCTGCTGGAGAAAGTTTCCGGACTTGGGATCGCGCAGGTCGGAAAGGTTCAGCACGCGGATATGCCGCCAGCCCTTGGCCACCCCTACGCGCATCACTTGATATTGGGTGTTGTCGGGCTGGGTCAGCACCAGTTCCTTTCGCATGGAATCGCTCGAGTGGGGGTATTCAATTTCCGCATCAATATGGTAGATGTCTTTCGGGTGCGACGATCCGGGATTCATCATGATGACCACCACATCCGGTTCCCTCTCGGAAAGGTCGGACGGGTTTTCCTGCAAAATGGAACGGTCGACCATTTCAAGCACGCTACGGCATTTCGCCCGTTCGCCAGTCATCAGGACCCACTCATAGAAATGGCCGTAGCAGCTAAACCGCTTCTTCAACTCCGCCGCGTATAAAAATTCCATGGATCCCTCGTATTCCGTGATAAAATAGGCGTGTACTTTAGGCTTCCGGCATCGCAAATAACAACCTATCTTTAAAGCATTGATACGCAGAGGTTCTACCCATGCACATTGCAATCGACATTCTGGCAGCCATCATCCTGCTCTTCTTTTTTCTGGCGGGTTGCTACAAAGGATTTCTACTCTCCTTGCTGGGGGGGGTGCGCGTGATACTCGCCTATGGAGGCGCCTATTTTTCTGGGCGCTATATTGGCTTTTGGCTGGGCGAAATCGCCCACCGCCCGCGGATCGTCACCATTCCCGTCTGCGCAGGCATGACTTTTGCGCTCATCACTTTCGCCTTCCATTTGCTCATGTGCGAAATCCGAACGCGCCACGTAGCAAAGGAAAAAAAAGAAGAATTCCGCCGACCCGTTATCAGTTGTCTCTCCGGGGGCATCATCAAACTAGCAGGCGGAACTCTATCGCTTATTTTACTCTTTTGGCTGGGCGACCTATTCCTCGTTGGTGCCGTCGGCATCTCGATCCCCGGCTCAGATCAAGCCTACTTTTCCCGATTTGCCCGCCGCACGGTCTACGAAGCGGCCTACCAACTCACTCCAAAGCAAGGCCGAGAACTTCAGGTCGCCTCTATGGCCCACATGATCAGTAATCCGGCAGAAGGCATGAAGCGTCTTGAACGCGTGATGGCCGCCGAATCGGTGCAGCGTCTTTTGACCGATCCGCAACTCGCCAAGGATATACTCAGCGGCGCCCCCGACCGCATCCTGAAAAACGCCTCGTTCCAAGGTCTGGTCAACGACCGCGCCACACTCGATGAGCTACGCGAACTCGGCATGCTTTCGGGCAATGAGACCAGAACCGGCCTCAGCGAAAAACTGGCCGCCGTGGGTCAAAACAAAAAAATACAGACCAGTATCGAAAGTCTAAGAGCCCGGAACATGCTGAGTACCGACAAGATTCCGCTACTCCTACGCGATCCAGACTTCGACATCATCCTCGGCGAACTCGTCAAGTAGCCGCTATTCGAAGCCCTCTTCGATCGGCGCAAGCACGCCTTCGGCCACCAGCTGATCGTCCATTTCCTGCGTCAGCGGAATCGGAAGCGGCGGCATGCCCGAACGGATCACTTCCATCTGATAGTCCTGCAGATTGGCGCGAATCTCCTCACGGCGATGGCGCTGCTCCTCCGGCGTAAGTTGGGGCTCCGGCGGGGGGGTTGGTTCCGGCGGGGGGGTTGGTTTCGGGGGCACGCGACGACGGAACCCGCCGCCAAACTTCCGTTTCGGTGCCTCGGGCTTCTTAGCCGGAGTCGTAGCGATGGTCGGGGTCTTGGTCAATTCGAAAACTACCGCTTTACCTTGGCTCTGCAACGTGGCCTTCGATCCGGGGAGGTCAATCTCGAGCAACTTCAGTCCCATAAAACTTTCACCTACCAGCAGGATCACACTCTTCGACTGACCCGGCTGAGCTTTCAGATTCTGGAATCCTGCGCGGATTTCGCCCGTTTCGCTTTCCATGAGGAAGCACAGCCGCAACTCTTTGGAGGCCGCCGCAACGGCCGCGGCCGCGGCCTTCTCTTGGGCGACATCCTCATCGAAGGGGTTCGCACCGAATGGCGAACGTTCCATAATTAATTCATAGCGCTCCGGAGTGTATTCCGGCGATACCGCGTTAGCGGTTCCCACAGCCAGCACGGCGCTTAGTAGCCCATATCCCGTTGTTTTCATGCGATTGATCCCGATCATTTGGAAGTCCTTTTTCGAGCGCTGGAAATAATGTTTCCTCGTACCGCATTCGTCAAGCGCAACCCCATCTTCCCATTCCTAGAAATAAACGATGGGAAAGTTTAAATATTGTATAAATAAAGGAAGAGAGCCTAGCGCCGCCGATGACTCAGTGGCACGGAAAGAGTTCCGTTGAAGAACTCGATGATGTGCCCTCGCTCAATCAACCAGCCCAACGGTTGCAGCGCTTTCTTCGCCTCCTCCGACTGTGGGTCGAGCGCAGGATGAAGAATTTCCACCAGGTGCTTCCGGGTCGAACCGGGGTTCTCTTTCAGGAAAATCAATACTTCGGCAATGCTTTCGATCGTGTCCTCCGGCTTGACAGGACGCGGTTTGATATGGGTGACAAAGTTGATCTTCCCCGCCTTGAATACGTTCAAGTGCATGTGCCGGAAGGCGGCACGCATTGCGAACGACATCGAGAGCGGAAAGGCACTCTCCTTTGCCCAAACCCGCCGGATGGCGTTCGTAATATCGCGATCCTCCAGCTCCTGTGACACCTTTGAAGGCACAACCGCCCGGTGCGTCTTTTCATACATCGAATCCATGTTTTGCTTGAGACTCGCTTCGGCCTTGCTTAAGTCGAGCGGCTCCGCCTCGGGGTCAGACTTGAGCTTATAGACCGTCTTTTTGCGGCTCTCCTCCTTCCACTGCTCGATCAGTTCTTCATCGCGCACAGTCTCGATGCTGCGCTTGTACTCCTCCAGCGAAAGGTGCGCAAAGCGGCCTTGGTGTAGCTCATTGAGCTTGTCGGTATAGCTGTGGTGATTCGGCGGCCCCAGTAGCACTCCGCTCTTGCGGCAGCGGGCCACACAGACAAACTGCCCGGCGGGTGGGTCGGCTTCGATCTCCTCCTTCTCGTAGACATCGGTCAAGTGTTTCGACATCAAATGCTGGACGATCATCTCCTCCGAACACGCGGCCGCCTTGCAATGCTTGCACTGGAACAGCGTAAACTCCGGCGCATCCTTGTTCACCTCGATCTTCACCAGATACCCTTCGGCATCTTGGATAAACAGGCTCGCCAGATCCATTAGCGGATAGGCGCGCCGCGAGTGGTGCATCTGCCGCACCAGCGAAGCTAAGCGCTTCTGCTCGGGCAGGAAGGAAATAGACACAGGAATCTCCCGAACCGGTTCGCGCGGTGGGCGGGCGGGGCGCGAATGATTATCGTGATCGGGATGCGGGCGGCGGGGGCGGTCATTACGGGAATCGCGACGGGGTGAATGTCGGTCATCGCGGCGGTCACGTCGGGGGGCGGAGTCCTTGTAGCTCTTCGCACTATAGTGATTTTCCCCCGGAGGCTTGCGCGCCCATTGGGGAACAAAGTTCAGGTCGAGGACCACATCCTTTGTATCCCTCCGTACTTCCTTTGGCTTTTCTTCCATGGAACTACCCCGCATCTTTCAGTGAGTTAAAGAAACACGATTTTAGCGAAACCCCCTTCGATTAAAAGGTTCTTCGTAGATTATCATGGAGGGTTTCGGGGCTTCGTGGGAAAGGCTTGAAAGAGAGTGAGTGTTACAGGATAATTCCGAGAGCATGAAGCCGAAACAAACCCTATTCCTGCACGTCGACATGGATGCCTTTTTCACTTCCGTCGAGCAGTACGATCACCCCGAACTGCGCGACAAGCCCATCGTGGTCGGTGCACCGCCCGACCAGCGTGGCGTGGTGGCCGCCGCCTCCTACGAAGCGCGCAAGTTCGGCATCCACTCCGCCATGCCCTCGCGCACCGCCTTCCAGAAATGCCCCGAGGCTATCTTTGTTCCGCACAACATGGCGCGCTACAAAGAGGTCTCGCAGCAGATCATGCGCATCTTTGGATCCTATACCCCCCTCGTCCAACCCCTCTCCATCGACGAAGCCTTCCTCGATGTCACCGGCTCCCAGCGACTCTTTGGCGACGGACCAACCATCGCCGAAAAGATTCGGAGCGACATCTTCGAACAAACCGGTCTCACCGCTTCCGTCGGCGTAGCACTCAATATGTTCCTCGCTAAGCTCGCCTCCGACATGGATAAGCCCGACGGCCTCACCCTCGTCCCGTTCGATCAGACCGCCATCGAAAGATTCCTCGCGCCCCTCCCCATTGGTCGTATCTGGGGGATCGGCAAGGTGACGCAAAAAAAACTGCTCTCGCTAGGCATACCCACCATAGGAAAACTCCAGCAATTTGACTTCCAAATCCTCGAACAAGCGGTCGGCACACGCGCGGCCAAAACGTTCAGCCGCCTTGCCCGTGGCATCGACGAACGCACCATCCAAACCGATACCGAAGAAAAGAGCATCTCCAACGAAACCACCTTCAAGGACGATGCCACTGACCACGACCAGATCGAGGCCACCTACAAGCGGCTCATCGATAAAGTCGCCGGTCGCCTCCGCAAGGCCGGCCTCTACACCACCACCGTGCATCTGAAAATCCGCTGGGACGACTTCTCCACCATTACTCGCCAGATCCGACTCCCCCTTCCCTGCTGCGACGATACTACCCTGCGCGAAACCGGCATATTTCTGCTTCACGACAACCTGCGCCATCGCCCCGTCCGCCTCATCGGCTTCGGCGTTAGTGGACTAACCGAAACCGACGCGCCGCCCACCGCCCAGCTCAGCCTCTTCGATTCTCCCGACACCACCCAACACGAAAAGCGTACCCGCCTCAGCCGTACCACCGATGCCATCAAACAAAAGTTCGGCAACCGGAGCATCCAGCGCGGCTCCGCCATGGAAAAGCCGCCGCACGATCCCGCGAAATAATCCCGACTTAGGAGGGCCTTTCGAGTCATAAACTGACGAGAGAGGAAAAATCATCCAGTTCACTAAACCCACTGATAGCAGGTCTGGTACGCGCTGGCACAGAAGAAGAGTGGTGCTCGAGGTGGGATTCGAACCCACACGGGATTTAACTCCCACAAGGCCCTCAACCTTGCGTGTCTACCAATTTCACCACCCGAGCAGATGGGCAAAAAGAGGTGGGGAAGATACCTATGCCTTGTGGGGGGCGCAAGGGGTAAAATGAAAAAAACCACCTCAGCTCATTTGAAAGAAAACCTCCAAATGAAACTTCCATATTTTTAATGATCCGGTATCCCTTGTTTCGACCCCAGAGAAGCGACTATGGACTATGTTTTACAGGTATTATTTGTTCTGACCCTGATGGCGATCGGGTTTGTGGCTCGTAGGCGTGGCATGGTGAGTGCCGCTGGAACCAGCGAGATGGCGCGAGTCCTGATTGCGATCATCTATCCCTGCCTGATTTTTTCTTCGATCACGCAACTCAACGCACACGAGCTGGCGAAAAACTGGATCATGCCGGTGTTGGCGATGGCGATTACCGGGACAGGGCTGGTGCTTGGGTTGGTTGCGCTCTCGTGCATGAAGGGATTGGATCGGCAACGGACTGGTGCATTCCTTTTTCAAAGCACGGTCAACAACTACCTTTTCCTCCCGCTACCTCTAGTGATGTTACTTTGGGGCGCGGAAGGCGTGGCTCTGCTAGTTTTCGCATCGCTCGGTTTTGAACTCACGGTCTGGACGGTGGGCGTGTTCCTGTTTAATCGAACGAGCAAGCTGTCCGAGGGCATTCGGATGATGCTCGGCCCGCCGCTGATTATCCTGCTCTTTTCGATCGGTTGGATCTGCATTCGCGACCTATCGGGCATCGAGCCGCTCGACGGCCTTCCGCATCGCCTGTTGGGTCTGCTCTATTTCGGAACAGAAACCGTGGGGAAGGCCACGGTGATGATTTCGATGATGGTGGCGGGTAGCCGGATCGCTGTACTGGATGCGCGCGCTGCTCTCGACCGACAGGTATGGATCGTCGCCACCCTTCGATTGCTGGTTACGCCCATCCTTTTCATCTTAATCCTCAAGCAGATTCCAATGAGCGAAGTGGCGTACGGTATCCTGACCGTGGTGGCCGTTATGCCGGCGGCAGTGGCGAGCCTAATCTTCAGCGAACGCTTTGGCGGCGATTCGGAGTTCATTGCCACCACTCTGCTCGTTACTCACCTCGGCGCAGTCGTGACCATTCCTCTCTTGCTGACGTGGGCCCTTTAACAGGCTTAAAACCTTCTACTCTGGAACAAACAACTTCTGGCCGACGTAGATGCTGTCGGACTTGAGGTTGTTGGCCTGCTTAATGGCTTTGACGGTCGTACCGTAGGCCGAAGCGATGGCGGAAAGCGTATGGCCGGATTCGACCACGTGCTCCCGGCCGGCACCGCGGCTGGGCTTGCTGGGGCGGGATGCGACGGACTTTTTAAGTAGGCCTTCGACCCGTCGGATAAGTTCATTCATCTCGCGCCCCTGCTTGGCTTCGAGCGAGCTCATTTTATGGTTGAGTTGTGTAATCTGGCTGTTGTAGGAGCGAACCTCGCTACGCAGCTGCTGGAGCTCCTGAACGAGGCGAGCGTTTTCCATCTCGACCGATTCAACCTGGCTCTTCACCCGATAGACCTGCTCCTCGGCGTGGCGTTGGACAACTTGTTCACGAGCCACGGTTTCGCGGCGCTGTTGGGGGGTTTGAAGGGTTTCGCAACCCGACAAAAGCCCGACGATGGGCAGAATAAGCCATAGTTTGAATATCATAGAGGTCTCCATATCAAGGTTTCCATTGGTGCAAGAATCGGGGCGAGGCCATCGCTGATAGATCGGGAAGCTGCGGCAGTCTGGATAACATTAGCGTATCGAAAAACCCGCGTGACTTGGAGTAGCGGACGAGGTAGATCTCTTCCACATCGAGCAGGAACGCTAGTTGGTCGATGGCATCCTCTAGATAGCCGATCCCGTCGATAAAGTTGTGTTCCAAGGCCTGTGGTGCATTAAAGACGCGGCCATCGAGCAGGTCGCGGTTCTCGAATCCCCGGGAATTCTCGACGATGGAGGCAAAGCGATCCTGCATACCGTCAACCAATTCCTGTAGCATGGCCACATGTTGCGGGTTAACCTCCTCGAAGGGGTTGAGCATATCCTTGTTTTCGCCGGAAGCGATGGTGACCGAGCTCAGACCCATCTTATCGCCCAGTCCTTTTAGGTTGAGCGTCTGCATGATGACACCGACGGAACCGACAATGGCGGTAGGCTCGGCCATGATGTAGTCACCCGCCATGGCAGCGTAGTAGGCTCCGGAAGCTCCGAGGCCGCGGACAAACACCATAATCATCCGCTCTTCGTCCTCGGTTTTAAACCGCTCTAGAGCCGCATAGATCTCGTCGCTGGGCGTAACGGCACCGCCGGGCGAATCGACTTCCAACAGAATGGCCTTCACTTCGGGGTCGATCGTCGCAGCGCGGATCTCCCCTAGGATATTTTCAACCATGTCGGGCTCGTAGCCGAACAACCGTTCCCGCCGCCCGCGCAGGATCACGCCGGCGAGATCGATGCGCACCACCTTGGTGTCGCCATAGCCATGCGACCAGGTTTCATCATACGAGGGTTCTGCGTCCACTGGGTAGTCGTTGCCCCCGTGAGCCGCCGATCCCGAAAAAAGTGCCGCCGTCAGCCCGATATTGGTCAGGAAGCTACCAAACAGCAACAGCGCCATGATCCCCACTGCCATCCAGCACCCTATTTTCGATCCATTGCCTGCCATAGAATTTCCCCGTGGTTTCAAAACTCCAGATACCATAGAGTTTCCATCGCTTTATTTGAACAAATAAATTCCAATGGTTGGAAAAAATCAGCTACGGTGCGACCCATCTATTGAAAACGAGGAACATGCTTTGGACTACCTTAAACGCGCACGGGAAGTGCTGGACATCGAAATTGCCGGGCTTGAAACTCTGAAGAATGAAATGGGTGAAGGCTTTATCCGTGCCGTCGATGCCATCCGAGCCACCGTCGGGAACGGTGGAAAGGTCGTTATTACTGGCGTCGGGAAAAACCTGCACATTGGTAATAAAATCGCCGCAACGCTGACCAGCACCGGCACTCCGGCCGTTGTGATGCACCCCATCGAGGCTATGCACGGCGACTTCGGCATCCTCGGCGACCGCGACATCCTGCTGGCCATGAGCTATTCCGGGGCCTCCGACGAACTGATCGCCCTGCTCCAACCCGTCAAACGCAAGGGAGTTCAGATCATCGCCATGACCGGCGAGACGGACAGCCCGCTCGCACAACACAGCGACATCATCGTCTCCATCCGGGTCGACCAAGAAGCCTGCCCGTTCAATATGGCCCCCACCACCAGCACCACCGCTACCCTCGCGCTTGGCGATGCGCTCGCCATGGTTCTGCTTCAGGCTCACGGCTTCGAGATCGAGGACTATGCCAAACTCCACCCCGGCGGCGCCATCGGCCGCACCCTGCTACTACGCGTCGGCGATGTAATGCGTACCGGTGAGCGCTGCGCTCAGGTCGAAGTCGGCAAACCCGTGCGGGAAGCCTTGATTGCGATGACCGGAGCACAGTCCGGTTGCGTGGCCATCGTCGAAGATGGTGACCAGTTGGTAGGCATCGTCACCGACGGCGACCTACGCCGCCATCTGATCGAAACACCCAACCTCGTAGACCAACCGATCGAGTCGATCATGACCGCAAACCCGATTACCCTTTCGAAAGATCAATTGGCGCTTGAAATCCTTAATATCTACGAAAAACACAATATCGATGACCTGATCGTGGTGGACGAAAACAACTGCGTTATTGGTGCAGTGGATATCCAGGATTTGCCCAAACTGAAAATTCTATAATGAACCGTCTGCCGGAAGATCGGCGACACCCCGCGAAGTAGACCACTTCCCGATTGACCCGTTTGGGTGCAATGGGTACTGTTCGCGGGTTCTTTTTACACAGACCAGAAGGAGCGAGGACAACACCATGACAATGATGATTTCAAAGTTTCATAAACTCATTCAATCTAAGATCGTCTGGGGTGCTTTTGCGCTCTTGATCAGCGTAGCATTTGTAGGGATGTCCATGCCGAATTCCCAGCGCACCGCCGCCAAGCGTGATCGGGCCGCCGCGCAGCGGGCTGGTATGCTGTTTGGCGAAGAGGTCTCGCGCATGGAGTTTACCAAGGCCTATCAAAGCATCCGACTGAACTATACTCTGGAATACGGCCTCTTCCGTGTCACAGACGAGATTCAAAAAATCTTCGAGACCGCAGCGTGGCAGCGTATCGCCATGCTGAAGAAAGCGCAACAGCTCGGCATGGTCGTGACTCCTGAACAAAACATCCACATCATCCAACAGCAGGCTATTTTCCAGAATCAGCAGACCGGGCAGTTCGACCCCAACGTCTACAACACGATGCTACAACAGGTTCAATCTCTGACCGGAATGACCCCTCAGAATGTTGAAGTCCATTTTGCCGAAGAGGTTTTACTTTCAAAAGTAGCCAGCATCCCGGCCCAGAGCGCGGTGGTGACCGAAGCGGAAATCAAGAAAGCCTTTCACCGCTACACCGACAAGCTGACGGTTGAATATGCCGCCATTCCCCGTAGCCTCTCCAAAGCTCCGAAGGTTTCGGACAAAGATGCCCAAAACTATTTCGCGCTTAATCCGGAAGAGTTCCGTATGCCGGAAAAGGCCATCGTCGACTATGTTCAATTTTCTGTGATCGACTACCTTGAACAGACAGAAGTAAGCGAGGAAATGGCACTGGAGTTCTATGAGCACAACAAGCAACGCTTTGTCAAACAGCCCTCCGAAGATGCCAGCCTAGATGCCGTACCGGAGTTTCGCCCCTTCGAAGAGGTCAAAAGCGAAATCACCGAGAGAATCCAGATGCAGATGGCACGCTCGCTGGCGACCGACCAAGCCGATGAACTCGTTGCTGAACTGGCCGATGAAAGCGCAACGTTCAAATCGGTGTCTCAAAAGCTCGGCATGAAAATCGTCGACAACACACCCGCTTTCACCATGGTGGATTCCGTCAAGGGCGTAGACCCCACCGCCCCGTTCCAGCACGCCGCCTTCGCGCTAGAAAAAGATGAAACCCACTACTACAGCGATCCGGTCGTGGGTCGCGATTATGTTTATGTTCTCTCGCTGACCAAAAAATTGCCCTCCTTTCTACCTTCGTTCGACATCGTGCGCGAGGCCGCTACCGAATCCGCTAAGATCACTGCATTGGAAGGAGCCTATATCAAAAAAGCCCAGCAGGTTTACGGGGAAATTCGCGCCGCGATTCAGGCCGGAAAATCCTTCGCTGACGCCATCGGCAAATACAAACTTAAGCCGACCACCACCGAACCATTCGATTTCACCACGGAACTCGAAGACGAATTTAGCCAGCAGATCAAGGAAGCGACCGCGCTCTACAATCAAGGCCAGCTGGCCGACCTGATCGGCACACCGGATGAATATCTTGTGGCTTATGTGACCGAGAAGATCCTCGGCAACGAAACCACCGTCCTCCCGGGCATGCGCGATGAATTGGCCAGCCGCATCGCCAACGAAAAAGCAGCCCAGTTAGTCTCGGCCTGGAAAAACGCTCTGCTGGAAGAAGCCGGCTTTGAAGACCTGCTGATTCGTGCTAGCGACGAATCATAAACTCGGAGTACCGATGCCGATCTCCTATCTCATCGCACTGTTTATTGGCCTGCCGATTGTAGAACTTGCCTTGCTCTTCGAAGTGCACAGCGCGGTGGGCTTCCTGCCCACCGTCCTGCTCGTTCTATTGACCGGAGTAACTGGAGCCACACTCGTGCGGCGACAAGGCCTTGCCACCCTACTCAAAATCCAACGCGAAATGTCGATCGGCAATGTTCCCGCCCCGCAGATGATGGATGGTGTAATGATCCTAGTGGCTGGCGCCTTGCTCGTCACCCCGGGGCTGATTACCGATCTCTCTGGCTTTGGTCTGCTGATTCCGTACGTGCGCGAACACATCCGCCTTTGGGTCGGGAAGAAAATCGAAGCAAAAATACGTAGTGGCTACATCCAAGTGAACGTAAAGCGTTAAACTTAAAACCTGAAACTTGAACAAGAACACATCCATCCCCCTATGCGTGGATCTTGACGGGACACTCGTCAAGCTGGACACTCTTCATCAAGCCCTCTTTCTGCTATTGCGCCGCAGTCCGGCAAGCATCTTCCGCATTCCGGGTTGGATTGCCAAAGGCAAAGCACACCTGAAAGATCAGGTGATGCAGCGCGTCACACTCGATGCTTCCGCCCTGCCCTACCACAAGGAATTCCTGGCCTATCTCCGAAAAGAACACGAAAGAGGGCGCCCTCTGATTCTCGCCACCGCCTCCAACTACCGCACGGCCAACGCCGTCGCCGACCACCTCGGCCTCTTTTCCGACACTCTTTCCAGCACCATCGACACCAACATGCGCCACGCCCAAAAACTCGCCACAATCCAAGAGTGTTTCCCCGCCTTTGGCTATGCCGGAAACGATGCCGCCGACTTTCCCATCTGGGATGCCGCCGACGAGATCATTCTTGTTAATCCCACCCAGGTCGCACGGGAAAAGTATGCCGCGAATGCGGATCGCATCTTCGTCGAGTCCCGACCGGTTGCACGCATGCTGGTCAAGGCAATGCGCTGCCAACAATGGCTCAAAAATCTACTCATCTTCTCCCCCGTCTTGCTGGCACATAAATTTACAGACCTTGGAACCCTACTACAGGCCGTAACCGCCTTTTTTGCTTTCAGCCTTGCAGCATCCTCGATCTACATTCTGAACGACCTGTTCGATCTCAGCGCCGACCAGCACCATCCGCGCAAATGCCACCGGCCCTTCGCCGCAGGCGACCTATCGATCACCGTCGGTGCGCTATTGATTCCCCTGCTCGCTCTTCTCAGCATCATCCTGGGCATGCTACTACCGCTTCCATTTTTCCTGACCCTGCTGGCCTACTACGCCATCACCACGCTCTACTCCTGGCGGCTGAAACAGATGGAAATCATCGATGTACTCACGCTGGCGATCCTCTACTCCATGCGCATCGTCGCCGGTTCGGCCGCCACCGGCACCCCCGCCTCGTCGTGGTTCATCATTTTCGCCATCTTCTTGTTTTTAAGCCTAGCCCTCGTGAAACGCCTTTCCGAGCTCCGTGAAATAAAGGACAGCGAGCCCTTCGACCAAACGCACCGCGAGCGCGGCTACACCGTGGACGACCTGCCGCTACTCATGGCCTTCGGCACCGCCAGCGGCTACCTCTCCGCATTTGTATTCACCATGTACTTGAGCAGCGAGTGGGTCACGCAACTCTACCGCCGCCCCGACCTACTCTGGCTCTTCTGCCCGCTGTTGCTCTACTGGATCACGCGCATCTGGATGCTCGCCTGGCGCGGCCAGATGCATGACGACCCACTGGCCTTCGCCGCCAAGGATCCACACACCTACGTCGTCGGCGTACTCAGCATTGCTATCATTCTATTCGCTATTTAACGGAGACTCCCCATGCAACCCAGCGTAGACCTCGCCATCGTCGGCTCCATCGGAATCGACACCATCGAAACTCCCACCGAAAAGCAAGAGGAGATTCTCGGAGGCTCCGTGAGTTATGCCTGTGCAGCGGCCTCCTTCTACACTCATGCCGGCATGGTCGGCGTGGTCGGAACTGATTTTCCAACCGAGTTCCGGAAAATCTGGGAAAACATGTCCATCGACCTCGAAGGCCTGCAGACCGTCGAAGGCAAAACATTCCGTTGGTCCGGTGTCTACGAAGAAAACATGGACAACCGCCGCACGCTCTCCACCGACCTCAATGTCTTCGAAACTTTCTCGCCGGAGCTGCCTGTAGCCTACCGCTCCGCCCCCTACCTCTTCCTTGGAAATATCCACCCAGCCTTGCAGCTGCATGTTCTTGAACAAGTACACGACCCGAAATTCATCCTGATCGACACGATGGATCTGTGGATCAACATCGACAAAGAAAACCTCACCCAGGTCATTGGCAAGTGCCATATGCTCACGCTCAACGAGTCCGAGGCGCAGCTCTTCACGGGCGAGTTCACGCTCAACAAAGCCGCCAAACAGTTGCTCGAACTTGGCCCCGAATACGTACTCATCAAAAAAGGCGGCAACGGCTCTATGCTCTTCACCAAAGATGACATTTTCTTGCTACACGCCTATCCGCTCGACGATTTAAAAGATCCCACCGGCGCGGGCGATACCTTCGCCGGCGGTCTTATGGGTGCGCTCGCCGCATCGGGAAAAACCGACAAGGAGGCCATCCGCCAAGCCATGATTCACGGCAGCATCACCGCCTCCTTTGGCGTAGAGGAATTCAGCCTTGACCGCCTTAAGCGACTCGACCGCTCCGAGCTCGAAGCCCGCATCGGCGAGTTCAAGGAAATGTGCCGAATAGCTTGTGCGGATAGTGAGGAAAGGATGTAGTGGCTCCGATCACGGAGTGGATTGGGGACGCGTTACGCTGGTTAAAGGGTTCTACAGCGATACGTTGAACAACGAGCTGGTCGCCAAACAGGATATCCGTAAAGCCAGCATACTCATGATTGACTGCGATATGTATTCGTCGGCCATCGAATCATTGAACTTCTGCGAACCCTTCATCCTTGATGAAGCCATTATCATTTTCGACGACTGGAATCCTCTGGCGAAAAAGAACAATCCAGATCTCACCGCCGTCGAAACCGGAACCTACAGCTACAATCCTGACGACCTGAACGGAAAGATTTTCAGGATCTCTCGCACCCCGGCGTGAAGCCCTTCTTTCTGCGGTTCCGCCAAGCTCATCTCGCTGGGAAACGGGGCGGAATGAAGACGGGCGGATGCATGTAGAGTGGTTCGAAGGGTTCGGATTCAATCCCGTTTTCTAAGCGTTGGGAAACAAGTTGACCCAGCTTCCCCGCCGTTGGGAAAACGGGTTCCCCGCTTTCCTGAGTCTGAAACTGGGCAAGCAGTTCTTCCAGTCGATCATGGTCAGGGCTGACGACAAGCGTTTCCGGCGGAATAAAGTCAGCCAGCTCGTTGCACTCCATCAGCTGGAAGTCCTCTTCAAGTTCAGTGCCGGTAAACACTCCAGCCCAAACCTTGTTGCGGCGGGCATCGCCTACCACGGCCGTGCGCTCCACACCCATCTGTGCTGCAAGTGCTGCGCCGCTGTTGAGTGCATAGACCGGTTTCCCACCCGGAGCCGCAAGCGAGTTAATAACGGAGAAGGAGATCCGCATGCCGGAAAACGCGCCAGGACCACGTCCAGCGGCAAAGTAGTCGACGGTATCCCAATCCACATCAAGCTCCGCCATGGCATCGAAAAGCTGTTGGCGGTTCTTGAAGTTTTCAACCCAACCTTTTTCGACCACCACCACGCCGTCTTCGATGAGGGCAATGCTACCGTGCTTTGAGCTGAGTTCGATGGAAAAAATGTTCATGATTCATTCTCTCTAAAAATGCGGAACGTGCGCGCTCCTGTGTGGGAGTCGGCCTCGATCCAGATGTGTAGTAGATCGGGCGGCAGCAAGCCTTCGGCGCGCTCGGCCCATTCAATCGCAGTAATTCCATCCGCATCAAAATATTCCTCCAGCCCGAGGCCGAGTGCCTCGTCGGGGCCGGAGAGGCGATAAAGATCGATGTGATGCAGCGGTAGGCGGCCTTCATATTCGCTGATCAGCGTATAGGTGGGGCTGGTAATCGGCTCATCAATGCCTAGTGCGGCGGCATAGCCCTGAATAAAGCAGGTCTTGCCCGTACCGAGTTCGCCGTGCAAGGCAATGATGGTTCCGGACTCAAGTTCGTCCGCGAGACCGGCGGCGAGTGCCCAAGTTTCTTCGGGGCTGTTGGTTTTTTCGATGCGCATGGTTCAGGATCCAGAGTTGAATTTAATCCCAAAACTGACCGGCGGACTGGAGACCTCCATGCCGTCGGCATAGATGGCAATGGCGCGGATGCGGTTCGGCCCTTCACCGATCAAAAGTTCATCCAACACCAGTTCAACCTCGCTATCATACATTTTTTCATCAATCACTTGCTCACCGCTCACGAGTCTCATTGTTTCAGGTGTTTCCATCCCCCCAATCTGTACTTTAACGGCATGCTCGTTCTTCCCGATTTTTCTGATATTTGGGTCAATGACCACAGATCGACCCATGCGATCCACCGTGAACGGCTTGACGACTGAAGCGTTGAATTCGACCAAATGCTTGATGCGTGCCACGGCGCGTAGTTCGTGGTAACCATCTGCCAGCTTCGCCACGCGGATGAAAGCTGAAGGATCTTCAGACACCTCGCCGAACACCTTTCCGTCGATCAGAAACGAGTAGAGTACCGTGGTGTTTTCTGTACGACTTTCCGCCTGCGCAAGATAGGTAAAGTCGTTGGAGATACTATCTGCACCCAGAACCTTGACCTTCATCGGTACGGCATACGGTTTGGCCAACGGATCGCCTAGCAACAAACTTTGCAGCGGGCAGGCAATGGATTGATAGAAGCTTTCCAGCATGGTGCAGCCAGAGGAGTACTGAACGAAAAAGCGTGCGGAGGGGAACTTATTTGCATTGGAATAGGGTTCCACCACAGCACCAGCAGAAGCGGTTGCCCCGGCCGTGAGCCACTCCGTCATTTTGGTTTGCGGCCGCTGGAATTCTGCGCTCCAACTGGTGAGATGCTCAGCCATCGCCCCGGGTGCAAACGATTTTATGCGGGCCGGATCGACCGTTTCCGCACCCATCAATAACCCCATCACATTTTCCGCACCAGCCGGAAAATTGGTCGTAACAACGGCCTCGAGACCGCGCTGTTTCAATTCCGCCACCGCCGGAGCATACTGCCATTCACGACATTTCGCGCGAACGTCTTCGCCCGTCACAAAATAGATCTTGTTTTGCATCCCGCGGTAATCCGAAGTCTTGCCGCGTTGGAGAGTTTGGAGAACCGTTTCGATGGAGGTTCCTTTTTCGCCAATATAGCCGAGCATCATACTTGGCAACGGCATGCGTTCTCCGAGGCCGCCTTGCAAATAGGCCGCCTCTGGCGGAACCTGCGCGGCCATGCCCAACCCCCTCTTATGCATGCCGAGCGATAGCGCGGGTAAGTTGAGTTTAAGCCGCTCATGGGGGCCGCTAAAAAGCTTGGATAGATATTTTCCACCCTCGACAAGACTCAGTCCCGGAGGCTTGTTGCGCATGAACGTCATACCACCGACCGACATTTGCTTGCGGTCGTTCGGATCGGTCTTCACGCGAATCGGAAAGTCGACGGAATAGACCCACGCCAGAATATGGCCATCGATCCCTCGCTCCTGCGCAGCCGTATTGGCCGGCTCCCAGATCAACTTCGTAAATTCCTCCGGTGTCACCGTGGCCGCACCACCATAAGCACTCTCCGGAACATCGAGATAGACCAGATTTATTTTTGGAATCTGTCGCGCTTCCGCAAACGTATTTGCCACCAGTAGCGACGGCTGCGAGTTTTTATTCACCAAGAGCAGCACCTCGTGCGGCATCTGCGCCTGCACTGAAACCACCGCAACAAAGGTACCAAACAAAATTTTCCAAACCTTGAACATAGATGCTCCCCGAATCACTGATTGAATTGAGTCCGAGACCATAGCCCCGATTCCCCAGAACCCGCAACCCCATTTCCAACCCTTGGAAACTTTCCGTTGCGTATCCTTCGCTTGAATTCTATGTTTCCAACATGAATGAACAAACCTTATCCCACATTGTGCTGTATGGTGGCGGCCTCTACCTTTTGCTCAACTTGCTGGCTCTGTTATTTTCGGAAAAGCTAATCTTCGCTCCGCAAACTCCGAGCTATGACCAGCTACCCGGCGAATTGAAAATCGCTTCCGGCAACGGCGAAAAAATTAACGCCGTCTATCTCGAAACCTTGAACGCGGAATACACCCTCCTTTTCAGCCACGGGAACGCGGAAGATCTTGGCAACGTGCTTCCGTTTATGCGGCAGTTCCAATCCCTCGGCTACTCGGTCTTGATGTACGACTACCGTGGCTACGGCACCAGCGAAGGGTCGCCCTCCGTCCGCAAAGCCTATCAGGATATCGATGCTGCCTACCGATGGCTTACTGAAGAAAAGAAGATCGCCCCAAAAACCATCATCGTTCAGGGCCGCTCCGTTGGCGGCGGCCCCTCCACTTGGCTCGCTGCACGCCGTGAGGTCGGCGGCCTGTTTTTAGAGAGTACCTTCACTTCCGCATTCCGCGTAAAAACCGTTATCCCGCTACTGCCGTGGGATAAATTCGATAACCTGCGACACATCAAACAGACCACCTGCCCAGTCTTCATCATGCATGGACGCAACGACACGATCATTCCCTTCTGGCACGGCAAGAAACTTTACGATGCCGCGCCGGGGAAAAAGATGCACCTCTGGATCGACGGTGCCGAGCACAACAACTACGCCTACATCGCTGGCGACGACTATATCGACTCGTTCCAAGCCTTCATGAAACTGGTACGCGACGATGCCGAATAGAGCATCGAATCAGTAAGGGGTTTCGAACAGGTGAAAGCACTTTTTGAGTATTAAAATTTGAGCGTGGTCTCCACGTCTAACCGTATAGGTTAGAATTTTTTCTTCCTGCCAATGTTGTGGTAGCTCCATCAACTTTCGCTTAGCGAATATCGCCCCTGAAACAGATGTCCCCAGAGCTAGGGCGAGCATTGTATCGTATGCGGATATCCAACGATTCTGCCCGGAACAGATTATGTACCAGGTAGCTTATGCCGATCTGGAAGTATCACCGCTCCTGACCGTTAAAGAGTTTCGCACCCCATATATTTATAGCATGGTACATGTATTCAGGCTAACGGATGTTACTTTATAGTGCCGAATTGACACTATTTATCCTAAAAAATGAGTTGATCGATTCTGCGCCTTAATGGCACATTATTGCTCATGAAACCGGGATTTTTTGATAAATTGGTAAATCGGCTGGATCATTTAGATTCGGGAAGTTTACAGGCCTACTTCTTGCGCTTGGCGAAAGAGAAAGGTTTGATGGAAACCATTTTCCAGGCTTTGGAAGAAGGGTTGATCGTGCTTGATGCCGAGGCGCAGATCAGCTACGCCAACCGTGCGGCCGAGCAGATGCTCGGTTTCACACTTGAAAACGCACTGGGCGTCTCGATTCAGCACTATCTCAAGGATATCCACTGGGATCTCGTACTCGACCTCGATGAATACGAATGGAGCCAGCTTGTCCGGCGCGAGATTGAGGTGACCTATCCACAGCATCGCTTCATGGAATTCTATGTCGTTCCGCTTGCCGCCGTCGATGAGAAGGAAGAGGGTGCTGTGGTCATTTTCCGGGATGTAACCCGCGAACGCGAAAGCACCGCTGAGTCGATCGAATCCGAGCGATTGCACGCACTGAGCCTACTGGCCGCTGGTGTTGCCCACGAAATTGGAAACCCGCTCAACTCGATCAACATCCATCTCCAGTTGCTCGACCGCGAGATTGGCGATCTGATGGACGATAAGGCTAAAAAGGAGTTGAAAGAACTGGTCGATATTTCACGCAAGGAGGTGGAGCGACTCGACGCGATTATCCGCCAGTTTCTGAAAGCCCTACGTCCGTCGCTGCCGGAGCGCAAGCCGGTGAAGCTGGCCTGCTTGATCGACGAGATGCTCGAAGTGATGAAGCACGAAATCAACGACCGTCAAATGCTGGTCGAAACAGACTTTCCTGAAGACATTCCCCCCGTTGCGGTCGATGAGACGCAGGTGAAGCAGGCCTTCTTCAACGTCATCAAGAACGCGTTGCAGGCGATGGCCGACGGTGGGATTCTCAGAATCAACATGGTTCAGTCTGATCGTTTCGTTAGTATGGTGATCGAAGACAACGGTCCCGGTATTGATCCTGAAAAGCTCGGTGCGATCTACGAACCCTTCCACACCACGAAGCCTGAAGGTACCGGCCTCGGTATGATGATTGTCCAGCGCATCATGCGCGACCACGGTGGTGAGATTGAAATCAATACCGAGCTTGAGCGCGGTACGCGGTTGACGCTGCGCTTTCCGCGGCAAGACGCACGCATTAATTTGCTGAATGCCCCGGAGAAGGAGGTCACCCATGAGTAAGCCAATCGTTCTTATTGTCGATGATGAAAAGAGCGCGCGCGATGGATTAGTGCGAGCCCTACGACAGGGCTACCGGGTCTTTGTGGCAGAGAACGGAACATCTGCGCTGGAGGTACTAGCCAGCCAGAAAATCGATGTGCTGTTGAGCGATGTCCGCATGCCGGGGATGGATGGTATTACGTTGATGCAGCGCGCGCTAGCCAATCACCCGGGACTCATCTGCATTATTCTGACGGCCTATGGCGACGTAGAGCTGGCGGTGCAGGCGATGCAGCAAGGTGCAACAGATTTCATGACCAAACCGATCAACCTCGACAAGCTGGAGCTAGTCCTTGGTCGTGTGCTGAAGGCCAAGAGGATGGAGTTGGAAAATGAACAATTGCGTGCGCAGCTCGACGACAAGTATGGCCTGGAAAACATGGTTGGCCACTCTGCCCCGATGCAGGAAATCTTCGAAACTATCCGGCAGGTGGCCAGCTCGCGCGCGACGGTATTGATTCAGGGCGAAAGCGGAACCGGGAAGGAGCTGGTCGCCAAGGCGATCCACCAGCTGGGTTCGCGCTCGAAAGGACCGTTCGTGGCGGTACACTGCGCCGCCCTCTCGCAAAACCTGCTGGAGAGTGAATTATTTGGCCACGAAAAAGGAGCATTTACCGGCGCAATGGAGCGGCGCATCGGTCGTTTCGAGAAGGCTGACGGCGGGTCGCTGTTCCTCGACGAGATCAGCGAGATAGATGCCTCGGTACAGGTGAAAATTCTCCGAGCGCTGGAGGAGCGGCAGATCGAGCGCGTCGGTGGCGATACACCAGTGGATGTCGATTCGCGCTTGATCGCCGCCACCAACCGCGACCTTAAAGGCATGGTCGATGAAGGCGCATTCCGCGAGGATCTGTTTTACCGTCTCTACGTCGTCGTCATCACCTTACCGCCTTTGCGAGAACGGCAGGACGACATTCTGTTGCTGCTGAACCATTTTCTGGCCGGGTTCAACGAAGAGAACGGGAAGCAGATCGAGGGTTTCACCCCAGCGGCCTACGAGATGCTATCGAGCTACGAATGGCCCGGCAACATCCGTGAGTTGCGCAACCTCGTCGAGCGCATGGTGGTACTCGCGCGCGGGAAGATGCTGGATGTGAAGGACATCCCGATACAGGTGCGCGAGCAGGCCAGCGACGGCGAGGTGCGGATCGATGCCGACCTCACCGTCGACGAAATGGAAAAGCGGATGGTCGTCCAAGCGCTGGAAAAAACCGGCGGCAACCGTACGAAAGCGGCCGAAAAACTCGGTGTCAGCCGCCGGACACTGCACCGCAAGCTGAACGAGTATGGCATTGGAAAGAGCTAGGAGTCTGGTAGATACACAAAGCAACGATGTTGAGATCGGCCAAGAGCAATTAAAAAAAGAGCCTCTCCATATGCCCTCTAATATGAAAGGAGAAAACCATGTTGAAACGTGATGAAGCGGCGTTGGTATTTATTGATGTGCAGGGGAAGCTGCATGGAATCATGGATGGGAAGGAGGTGCTTGATGGCAACCTGACGCGGATGATCGAGTGCGCGAAGCTGCTGGAGATTCCGATTGTTGGCACGGAGCAAATTCCCGAAAAGCTCGGCCCGACCACCGAACTATTTAAATCGTTGCTTGCCGATATTCCAATGATTGGAAAATCGGCTTTCAGCTGTTGTGGTGAGCCAAAGTTTATGGAGGCTTTTCAGGCTTTGAGGAAACCACAGGCGATACTTATCGGGATCGAGGCTCATGTCTGCGTCTACCAAACCGCCCTCGATTTGCTTGAGGATGGAATCGAAGTGTTTGTGGTGGCCGATGCGGTATCGTCGCGTACTCTCGAAAACAAAGCGCTGGCACTGCAGGCCATGCACGATGCCGGGGCAAAGGTGCTTCCGGCTGAAACCATTCTATTTGCTTTGCTGCGCGATGCCGCCGACCCGCACTTTAAGGGATTGCTCAAATTGATCAAATAGGGGAATCGCTCATGGAATGGGTACTTTCCTTTTCGCGAATCCGCGCTACAGTCCCGTCGTTGAACGGAGGGACATTGCAATGAGTACGTATAAATTGACGGATAAGCGGTGCAAACCGTGCGAGGGCGGCGTTGCGCCGTTGACTCTGAAAAAGGCCGATGTGCTGCTGGCGCACCTTGATGACTGGTTGCACGAGGGTTGTGAAATCAAGAAGACTTTTACCTTTAAGAACTACTATCGGACGATGGCGTTTGTGAATGCGGCGGCCTATGTTTCGCATGGTGAGGATCATCATCCGGATATGCTAGTGGGTTATAAAACCTGCACCGTGACCTACACTACGCATGCGATCGGCGGGCTATCGGAGAACGATTTCATCTGCGCCGCCAAGCTGGACGAGCTCTACGCTTCGTAGACGATGTATTTTTTGAGGTCGTTGCCCGCGAGGAATTCGGGGATGAGCTTCTTGCGGGCGGAGGCGCCGTGGGCGTGGACAGAGGCGGGATCTTTCGTGATGAGCGGGTGCCAGTCAGGTAGGGGCTTGCCTTCGGCCATCAGGCGGTAGGCGCAGGTGTCGGGCATCCACTGGAAGTGTTCTGGGTGGTCGGTCGAGAGTACGGCACAATCGGGAACGGTTTCGTGGCGGTTGAGATAGTCGGTGCAGCGGCAGGAGTTGACATCGAGCATGCGGCAGGCGACGTAGGTGTAGTGGACTTCGCCAGTGTCCTCATCTTCCAGTTTGTGGACACAGCATTTTGCGCAACCGTCGCAAAGGGATTCCCATTCGGTTTCGTTCAGTTCGTGGAGTTTCTTAGTTTCCCAGAAGGGGGGCATGTCATCCTCCCGCATATTTGTTGATTAGCGCAACGAGATCCTTGCGACTGACGGGCTTGGAAATATAGTCGTTCATGCCGCCGTCGAGGCATTTTTTCCGATCATCCTTCATGGCGTGAGCTGTGATGGCAATGATGGGGATTTGTGCAATATCGCTGTGCATGGCACGGATGCGGGCGGTAGCTTCAAAACCATCCATGACGGGCATCTGACAATCCATCAAGACGACGTCGTAGGTATCCTTTCGGATCTGTTGGATAGCATCTTGCCCATTTCCGGCAATATCCACCAGACAACCGGCTTTACGCAGGATGGCCGCGGCAACCTGTTGATTGACCTTGTTGTCTTCAACCAGCAGAACTTTTACGCCTGGACGAAGCAGGATTTCCACATGATCTCCGCGCGGCTTTTTGGGTTCCGCCGGATGGTTGGCAGGAGAGAGGGCGAGGTTGAAGAAAAAAGTGGATCCGCGACCGGAGGAACTGATCAGCCCGATCTTTCCCCCCATTAGTTCGATGAGCTGTTTGCAGATGGCCAGTCCGAGGCCGGTGCCGCCATACATCCGTTTGGCGGATCCATCGACCTGCGTGAATTTTTCAAAGATGGAGGCTTGTTGCTCCTTGGGAATGCCGATGCCAGTGTCAATAATCTGGAAATAGAGATCACCGCCCGAGCCGCTCGATTGACGTTCGATGTTGAGAGCCACCGAGCCTTGGTGGGTGAATTTAATGGCGTTGCCCACGAGATTGACCAGCACCTGCTCCAGAAGGCCTTCGTCGCCGACGACGTAGAGTGGCACATCATCTTGACAGGCGCAGTGGATTTTGATGCCGTTCTGCTTGGCTTCGGATTGGAATCGTAGATGAATATTTTTGCACATTTCTCGCAGGTCGAGAGACGACTCGCGAACATCCATCTGACCCGCTTCAATTTTAGAAATATCGAGCACGTGGTTAATGATGTTTAGCAGGCCATTGGTCGATTGCAGGATGGTATCGGTACAATTTTCTTGCTCGACGGAGAGCGAGGTGTCGGCCAACAGTTCTGCCATGCCGACGATCCCGTTGAGAGGTGTACGAATTTCGTGGCTCATGTTGGCGAGGAACTCGCTTTTGGCCCGACTGGCATTTTCGGCGATCTCCCGGGCCTGCTCCGCCATTTCCTTGGAATCCTCTGCCATTTGGCGGGCGGCGTGAATTTTTCCCTCTGCTTCTTTGCGCAGGGCGATGTCGCGGGAGTGGAGTTGGAGTACTTTCTGTCCGTCTAGCGTAAGCAGTGTTCCGGTCATCTCGACCGGGGTAACTGATCCGTCGGAGGCCATGCTGGAGCCTTCGCATTGCTTCAGCTCGCCGGAGAACCACATGCGCATATTGTCGTCCACGGAGTTATGGAAGGTGGACGGAACCAGATCATATACGGTCTTAGAGAGCAGCTCGTTTTTCTTCATTTTCACAGATTTACAGGCGCGTGAGTTGGAGGCGACGATGGTTCCTTTCCGGTCAAGGATGAAAACGGCATCCGGGGAATTTTCAAAAAACTGACGTAGCCGCTCTTCGCTTTCGGCGTGCTGCCGCGTACGTTCCTTCACCTTCCGATGCAGATTACGGTTCCAGAGCAGGATCATCAAAATGGTGCCGACCACCGCCAGCGCAACCCCTGATACGATGAGCAGGTAGGCCCGCAAGGGCGGGCGGTGCTGTGCGTATTCCGAGCCGAGCCATTTTCCCTGAATTCTATAGAG
This sequence comes from Kiritimatiellales bacterium, assembly GCA_003230915.1. GTDB lineage: Bacteria > Verrucomicrobiota > Kiritimatiellia > Kiritimatiellales > Pontiellaceae > Pontiella. The sequence goes on from QIHI01000132.1 coordinate 29,556, forward strand.
CGTTCCATTTTGCTGCGCATGGGCAATACCCTTGTTGATGATTCCGCGCAGCATGTCGTCGCCATCCCGTACAGCCATGCAGAGCCGGGTAGTAAAGAGCGGGTCGCCAACCGCTTTGAGATCGTTCGACTCTGCGGCAACGAGGTGGTGATGAGCCACCAACTCGTTGCCGATCATGGCGTCGGCCTCCCCAGCCATTACGAGAGCGATACTTTCCTTGATCGTCGACACGAATTTAATTTCGCACATTACCTTGTTTCGCTGGAGAATTTCTAAGACATGACTAGAGGCCATGATGGCGACGCGCTGGCCCTCCAGATCTGAAATCTCCCTGATCACTTCATTATCGCTACGTACGAATAGGGTGATTGGAGTCGTTTTGAGGAGGGAGGAGAAATCGAATTCATCGTTGCGTTCCGAGGTCTGGACAAGGGAGGTCATGGCATCCACCTCCCCCGTACGCAGGAGTTCGAGGGCTTCGGACAGTGGAGCAGGTTCGAACCGAATTTTGAAGCCCATATAGGCGGCCATCCACTGAGCCAGCTCAACATTCATTCCACTCAATTGTTTTTTGCGAGCGAACTCGAACGGGGCATAGTTCGGTTGCACTGCAAATACAATTTCACCCTTGGCCTTAAGGTATTCATATTCCTCGGCGCTCAATGGAGCGGCCTGCAAATTTCCGGAAAGCAGGACAATTCCGCCGAGGATGAACAGTCTATGGAATATAATTTTCATACAGGTCTTAAGAAGCGCCTCACTATATGGTTTGGCAGGGAGTCGGCAAACAAAAATATGGTTCCGAATCATGTGGCTTTGCCTTTAATGCAGAGGGTGATTCTTCTAGGATCTTCCGTGTTATGGTCGAACTTAAGAAGGTAGCCTATGTGATGCAACGGTTCTTTCCCGAAAAATGGGGAGGTACCGAGAGTGTGGTTTTCAACTTTTCGCGGGAGCTCATCCGGCAAGGAATTTAGAGTAAAAAAAATTGTACCGACATGTTTTCCGCATCTGGAGATCCCTCTTTTGAACACGTTCTAATTCGGCGATTCCGCTATCTCGTGGTTCGGGCTCTCTTCGGCGGTGAAGGAAAAATACCTGTCGCTCATCCACACGCACGTACAGCAGTCGGCTGGGCAGCGGGGTTGCCGGTGCTAGCTAATCGGGTCGGCGGGATTCCGGGCTTTACGACCAACCGGGAAAATATTCTTTTGGCGGAAAAGGACGGCGAAGCGGCACTGGTCGAACGGATGGGGGAGCTTGCGGATGAGCCGAGCTTACGAAAAAGCCTTGTGGTAGCCGCGCGGGTGCAGAAAATCCACGATTTTATTTTACGTGATTAAGACTGGCGACAGCGCGCGTTTTTAATCAATATACGCTCTTTTCGACCCATAAAGATGAAAGGCGGGACTCGTATGCCTCATAAGGAAATAAAGAAACAGATCGGCGAACTTAAAAACGAACTGGAACAAACAGCGCGGGAAACCGGATTTCTCGAAGAGAAACTGGAGCAGGCTCGTGAGGGAATTGAACGCTATACCCCCGAAGCCGTTCAGGATTTTGCAGAAACCCTCCAGCGCGAGGCCGAAGCCTTTGAAGTCGAACATCCCCGCATTACCGCCCTCATCAACCAGATAACGACCGCGCTGAGCAACCTCGGAATTTAACGGAGAAATTGAATGACAAAAATTTGCTGCATTGGAGCCGGCTATGTCGGTGGCCCCACCATGGCGATGATCGCCAAGAAATGCCCGAACATTCAGGTTACGGTCGTGGACATCAATGAAAAGCGGATCGCCGCCTGGCAGTCCGATGACCTCCCGATCTACGAACCTGGACTCGACGAAGTCGTCAAAGAAGCACTGGGCCGCAATCTCTTTTTCTCCACCGAAGTCGATCAAGGTATCATCGATGCCGACATTGTTTTTGTGAGCGTGAATACGCCCACCAAAACCTTTGGCGAAGGTGCGGGCTGCGCATCCGACCTCCAATACTGGGAACTCTGCGCCCGTCGCATTAAGGAGGTTTCCACCTCCGATAAGATTATCGTCGAAAAGAGCACCCTGCCGGTTCGTACCGCCGAGGCGATGGAGCGTGTACTGCATAGCGGCCAGAGCACCGTTCATTTCGAAGTTCTTTCGAATCCCGAATTCCTCGCCGAAGGCACGGCGGTTGCCGATCTGGAAAATCCTGACCGCGTATTGATCGGCGGGCACGAAACCCCGTCCGGCCAAAAGGCTTTGCAGACGCTGGTCGAGATCTATTCCAACTGGATCCCGCGCGAGCGTATTCTTACCGCGAACGTCTGGTCGGCTGAGCTTTCTAAACTTACGGCCAATGCCTTCCTTGCGCAGCGCGTTAGCTCCATTAACGCCATCTCTGCCCTGTGTGAAGCCACCGAGGCCGATGTCAGCGAAGTCGCGCACGCCATCGGAACCGACAGCCGTATCGGCCCCAAATTCCTCAAGGCCAGTATCGGCTTCGGCGGCTCCTGCTTTAAAAAGGATATTCTCAACCTCGTCTACCTCTGCGAAAGCTATGGCCTTCAAGAACCGGCCGACTATTGGCGGCAGGTGGTCACCATGAACGAGTATCAGGAAATGCGCTTTGTTCGCAATATGCTGCACAGCATGTTCAATACAATTGCTGGCAAGCGCATTGCCATCTTCGGTTTTGCCTTCAAGGCCGATACCGGCGACACCCGCGAGAGTCCAGCCATCAAGGTATGCCGGGAGTTAGCGGCAGAGCGCGCAAGCGTCGTGGTGTCCGATCCGAAGGCGATCGAAAATGCCAAGATTGAATTGGCGGAAGAGCTTGAGCAGATGGAGTTCGAAGAAGATCCCTACGCCGCCGCCAATGGGGCACATGCCGTAGCCATCCTGACCGATTGGAAGGAGTATAAAGAACTGGACTACCAGCGGGTCTATGATTCGATGGCCAAGCCCGCCTTTATCTTCGATGGCCGCAACATGCTCGACCACCAAGCGCTCTTCGACATTGGCTTCGAGGTCTATTCCATCGGCAAAGGCCGCAAGACCCACCTGAAATAATTGAACAAGGTAGAGGGATCAGTTTAATAGTCTATCGATTTCACCGGACTCGATCAGAGATTCTAGTTTGCGCCAGCCCCCAATATAGCGTTGCCCAATGAATATTTGGGGGACAAATTCGACTTCCCCGCCGCAGCGCCGGTACATTTCTCGTGTAGTCTCAGAGTCGATAAAGGTATCTGAATCCTCATCATACTCAATGGCGTAGGCTGTGAAGGTTACGCCCCGTCGATAGAAAAATAGGATGGCTTCGGTGCAGAGATCGCAGGTCTGTGAATAATAGATATCAACGTTGTTCATGTGTTCCCTTTTTATCGAGTGATGCGTTGGAAGCCGAGTGTACTTTGCTGGAAGCCAGTCATTTTATCGCCTTTAATTGGATCTCTTAACGAGGGAAGTAACCTGCTCTATTTGGACGCAAAGTTCAAATATCCGTAGGGAATATTTTTCTGAGTTGTTATTGGACGGTGCTGAGCTACACTGGTTGATGACATGAGTAAATTCATCCAGAATGTGTGGAGACGGGCATGGTGGACGGGCGACCCCGATAAGGATTGTTCGGCGGGGTTGGCGGTGTTCGGTACACTGGAGATCCTGTCGGGCATCTTTTGCTTTGCATTGGCGATGCTGCTATTGATCGTGGTTTCGACGAGCGGATTGCATGGCATGAAGCCGATCCATTACCAGATCTCGATGGGGTTTCTGCTCTACCTGACCGGTTGGTTTATCGTGATGGGATTAGGCAGCATCAAAGCGCGGCGTTGGGCGCGGGCATTGCTGATGGTTGGGGCATGGGGTTCCATTTTTTTCGGGACGCTGGCGCTCGCCTTGGTGTTGTATATCTTGCCGGAGGTCTATGGCCTGTTTTCCGATTCGAATCTGGTTTCGCCTAGAGTTGCGCTGAACATTCTTAATTTTTCTGTGGCGGGACTCATTTTTCTTCTAGTGGTTCTCCCACTAGCCTCGGTGGTATTCTATGGCTTGAACGGGGTCAAGGCCACTTGCGAACGGCGCAACCCTGCACCCTGTTGGACGGATCGCTGCCCGCTCCCATTACTGGCGATGAGTTTTATTTCCGCTTTGGGAAGCTTGTCCATCGTAATTGGTGCCACTACGCATTATGTGGTGTTGTTTTTCGGGTACGTGGTCAGTGGGATTCCCGGTGCGCTGGTGGTAGCAGCCATCTCCATGGCATCGGGCTATGTCGGGTGGGGTGCGTATACCCGCAGGATGCATGCATGGTGGGGAGCCTATGCCTTGGTGCTGCTGACTTCCTCATCGATGATGCTGACCTTTGCCGAGTTGGATATGATCGATCTCTACATGCAGATGGGCTATACCCTTGAACAGGTCGGTGCTCTGGAGGAGCTCCGGCCTATCAACTCAACTTTGCTGACATTTCTCAGCGGCGTGTGGGGCATTATGGCCTGCGCCTTTCTGGTGTGGGTGCGCGACTGTTTCTCTCCGGAAAAGGATGAAGTCGAGGTGAAATCCCACCAGCAGGTTAAGGCCGAAGCAGAAGCCGCCCTGCCTGAAGAGCCGCCCCGTGCGCGCATGCGACTTGATTAGGGCGGTTTTGTTCAGCCGTTTTTTGTTGAGGAGGTTTTCGCTGGTTTACTTTCAGGGGGCCACATTCTTTTTGACTCCTGATGAGCCTTCGCGAAGGCGAGCAGGATCATCCGTGCGCAGACCGCCACATCCCCATAGACCGAGAGAGCGTCGGACACTGCTTTTTTCTCCTCATCAGTGAAGCGAACGCTAATGGCTGCCTGTCTTTTGTACTTTGGATTCCTTTTATTGTTTGCCGAACAATGATGGGAATACAGAAAGAAAAAAGATATTTTTTAGCGTTGCTGTGAAAATCTTTAAGATTCATAAAATAGGGTCGTTCATAGAACGAGTGGGGATTTCACAAATCTCTTTATTGAAAAATATTATATTCAGTCTTATCTAAATGAAGCAAAAAAAAAGGGGGAATGGCTATGGTGCTGAAAGCTATTGGGGGAGTCATATTGGGTCTTATGCTGGGGAGCCCCGCCATCGCGAAAACTACGGAAGGGGCCTTGTTGGAAACCGTTCCTGCAATCTTGATTGTCGATAGCGAGCAAGCGCTAGGGGAACGTTTGGAGTCGATTCAGCGTCAGTATCTTCCGGTCAGC
>QIHI01000075.1 GCA_003230915.1 Kiritimatiellales bacterium
GCCGCGCGCCTTAAGCGAATCGGCTCTCTCGTATCCCCGACCGCCCCGCAACTGGAGCGTCTCGTGCACGACCCGCCAGCCGTTCTCGGAACAAAAATACTTGGCCATCGCCGCCTCTAGTCGGATATCCACGTTCTTCATGTCGGCATAGCGCGAGGTCAGCATCGTGAGCGCCTCCATCGCAAACGTGGTGGAGGCAATGAAGGCGATCTTCTCCCGCCCAGCCTCGTGGTGTCCGACCGGCTGACCCCATTGCACCCGTTCGTTGCCCCACCGCCGGGCGATCGATAGACACTGCTTGGCCATGCCCGTGCAGGCGGCTGGCAACGTGAGACGGCCGATATTGAGCGTGTCCAGCGCCAGCTTCAGGCCACGGCCCTCCGCCCCGATCATGTTTTCAACCGGCACGTGGACATCGGTAAACTTCAGGTTTCCATTCTGCATGCCGTTCAATCCCATGAATTTACAACGCTGGGTCAGTTCCACGCCGGGCATGTCGCGCTCTACGATGAAGGCGGTCACCTGCCGCCGCTCCTTGCCGTTCACCCTCTTCGGCGCAGTCTTTGCCATCACTACGAATACCTCGGCGATCGGCGAATTGGTACACCACTGCTTGGCGCCGTTAAGGATGAAATACGTTCCGTCGTCCGACCGCCGCGCCTCCGTCTTCATTCGCGCTGGATCGGAGCCCACGTCCGGTTCGGTCAGGGCAAAGGCGGAAATAGCGCCGGCTACAAAGCGAGGGTAGTATTTCGCCTTCTGCTCCGCCGTGCCGAACATTTTCAGCGGCTGCGGCACGCCGATCGACTGGTGCGCCGACGCCAATACGGTCGTCGAGCCGCAATAGGAGGCGGTCATCATCATGATGCGGTTGTAGTTCACCTGCGACAGCCCCAGCCCGCCGTGTCCTTTCGGAACCTTGAGCGCAAAAAGCCCCAGCTTGGCCAGCCCATCCATCACCTCATCCGGAATGGTTCCCGTCCGGTCGACCTCGTCGGGATCCAAGTGCTGTTCTAGGAACTCGCGGATCTTCTTAATGTGCACATCGCCTTCGGCGCGGTCATCTACCGGCTGACACGGGAAGGGATGAACCAGATCCGCCCGCCAGCGCCCCATGAACATTTCGCTGCAAAAACTTGGAAGCCGCCAACCCGCTGGTCGGGCGGCTTCCGCAATCTCCAGCGCCTCGCGCTTGCCGGCGCTCATCTTCGAGGTATCGATGATCATTGGGTCGTCATATTCTTTCATAGAAGCTCCTTCCATCCATCAACAACTCGGCCGGCTGAAATCGAACGCCGCAGGTAGTTTTCAGTTCATTCAGCCGACGAACAATTTCCGGAATTCCCCGCTCGTCCGCATAGCGCAACAAGCCGCCGCGGAACGGCGGAAATCCAATTCCCGCGATCAAGGCCATGTCCAGATAATCCACTCGCTTCACAATCCCCTCCTGCAAGCACATCGCCGCTTCGTTCACCATGATCAGCATCAAACGATCGATGATTTCCGCATCGGAAACGGCACTCGCCCCAACTGCCCCAACCACTTCGAGTGCCTGCGGATTGACTGTGCGCACCTTCCCCTCATGGAGATAGAAGCCCCCGCCTGATTTTTTCCCGAGCAAGCCCGCTTCGATCATTTTCTGCAGAATCGGGGCGGCCTGGAGCCGTGGCGCGAACACCGCCGTCAGTTCCTGGATCACCTTAAAGCCCACATCAACGCCCGTTTCATCGGCCAGCAAGCACGGCCCCATCGGCATGCCGAACGCCTCCGCCAACCGGTCGATCCGCTCGAAGCTCACCCCCTCCTGCATCAGCAAGCCCGCTTCGTTGAGGTAGGGAATCAGGATGCGGTTGACGAGAAAGCCGGGGCTGTCCTTCACCACGATCGGCGTCTTCCCCAACGCTCGAACCAGTGCGACGACGCTGGCGACCGCTTGGTCGGACGAGGCCTCGCCCGCAATAACCTCTACCAGCGGCATCCGGTTTACCGGGTTAAAGAAGTGCATCCCCACAAACCGGGAGGGATTCTTGAGCGCCGTTCCCATCTCACTGATCGATAATGCGGAGGTGTTCGAGCAGATCACGGCGTCGACCGATACGGCCTCTTCCACTTCCGCCAGTACGGCCTTCTTCGCCGCCATTTTTTCCACAATGGCCTCGATCACCATATCGGCATCGTCAAATCCGGAATAGTCGAGGGTTCCGGTCATCCGGTGCATGTTGAGCGCAACCTCATGGGGCTTAACCTTTCTTAGCTTGATGAGCTGCTTGTAGTAGCCCGCCGCCTCGGCAAAGGCTTTGCCGACGGCATCCCACGAGACATCCTTCACCCGCACCGAACGGTTATGGTAACTAAACAGCCAAGCAATGCCTCCGCCCATAACACCGGCACCTAGCACCGCCACGCTGTGGATCGGCTGTGGATCGACCTCCGAGGCAACGCCTGTTTCCTTCCTGAGCAACTGATCCGTGTGGAACAGTCCGATCAGATTCCTGCATATCAGCGTCGTGGCCAGCTGCGAAAAGGCTCTGGACTCTTTTTCCATTCCTCGGTCGATTTTTCCGAACCCGGTTTCCTTCATCAGCGAGAGGATGGCCGGTACGGCGGGATAGTGACCCTTGGATTTGCGCAACGCGTTTGCCCCCGCCTTCCAGAAAATGATCCCTCGCATCGGCCATAGATACCCGGCCCAATGCCATTGCCGTTTTTTCAATATGGCTCGCCGTCCCTTTCCGGTCAGGCAGCACTCCGCAAATTCATAGGCCTTTTCCGCCCCGAATTCGTGCGCAACCAGCGCGTCTGCCAAGCCGATGCGTTCCGCCTTGGAACCCGACACCGGCTTGCCCGACAGAATCATCGTTAGCGCCTGAACCAAGCCGATCAACCGGGGTAGCCGCTGCGTCCCGCCCCACCCGGGTAGGATTCCCAACGAGACTTCCGGTAGACCCAACTTGGTCTTATCGCTATCGGTCACGACGCGAAACGAGCAGGCCAGCGCCAGCTCGAGTCCTCCGCCGAGGCACGCGCCATCGATCACGGCAATCGTTGGATAGCGCAACGCCGCCAGCTTGGTGAAGATCGCCTGCCCCTGCCGCGATTTTTCGAAGGCGTCAGCCTCGGTTTCGATGCATTCGATCTCGGTAATATCGGCTCCCGCGATAAACACGCCCGGCTTCCGACTGGAAACCACCAGCGCCTTGATGTTCGGACTCACCAGCTCGCTGCCGAGCAGGGCATCCAGTTCGGCCATCGCAGCACCCGAGAGCTTGTTGATCTTCGCGTCTGACTGATCCAACACAAGGTGCGCCACGCCGGATTCATCGGGCGGCATGGTGTACATGGCCTTCATTCGTCCACCTCCAATGCAAACGCCGCACCTTGTCCACCGCCAACACATAGCGTGGCGAGACCCCGGTGTAGCTTGCGCCGCCGCAGTTCTTTCAGCAACGTCACGATCAAACGCGCCCCCGTTGCCCCCACCGGATGGCCGAGCGCGATCGCCCCGCCATTGACATTCATTTTTTCGGGATCAAGCCCGCCCAGTGCCTGATCCCGCCCGAGGTGGATTCGAGCAAACTCATGGGAAGAAAACGCACGATCGCACGCCAGCACCTGCGCGGCAAAGGCCTCGTTGAGTTCGATCAGGTCGAAGTCGTCGAGCGAGAATCCGGTTTTATCGAACAGCTTCGCGGTCGCATAGACCGGTCCCAATCCCATCCGGTCGCCGGCAAGGGCGGCATAGGCATGGCTGTGCAAATATCCCAGCGGCTGGAGACCCAGTGCCTTTGCCTTTTCCTCCGGCATCACGAGCGCTGCGACGGCGCCGTCGGTTATCTGCGACGAATTGCCCACCGTCACCGTGCCCGTTTTTCGATCAAAGTAGGGCTTTAGTTTTTGCAAATCCTCCATCGACTGCTTCGGGCGCGGCCCCTCGTCGACCTGCTGGATTTCCGTATATTTTGGCGAAATCGGAATCGGGATGATCTCTTCGGCCAGCCGCCCGGCTTCGATGGCACGGGTGGCGCGGTGGTGGCTTTCGAGCGCATATTCGTCCTGCTGCTCGCGGGTGATCTGGAAATCGCGCGATAGCCGTTCGGCCGTTAAGCCCATGATCAGACCGCAGACGGGATCGGTCAGTCCCTGCTCCAGCCCGATGACCGGCTTCAGGAACCGCAGGCGGAAGGCCGCAAGTCCCTTTAGTTTTTGAGCCAGAGTTTTGGCCCTGTTCAGGTGGTAGAACAGTTCCGTCATGTGCGAGCCGTACAGCAATGGAATATTGCTCATCGATTCCGTTCCACCGACCACCGCCACCCCGGTGGCGCTGGTGAAGGCCTGCATACCGGAAGCGCAGTTTCGGTGGACTGTGTAGGCCGGAAGATCGACCGGTAGACCGGCTTTGAGCGCAATCACCCGCGCAATGTTCGCCGCATGGATCGGCTGGGCCACGTTGCCGAAAATCATCTCGTCGATTTCGCCCGCCGGGAAACCGGTTCGCGCCAGTAGCTCCTTGACGGCAAATGCACCGAGATCGTCCGCCTGAACACTTTTCAACTTTCCACCCGCCTTGCAAAACGGCGTACGGGTTCCATCAACAATGGCCAATCTCGAACTCATGGGGTTTCTCCGTCCATTCGGTTTCATCGTAGAGCCGCTCGATCAACTCTCTGTAGTGTTCCTCGACTACGTGCCGCCGGATTTTCAGCGTGGGGGTCAATTCTCCGTTTGCGACGGAAGGCACCTCCGGTAGTAACGCGTAGGCGTGGATCTTTTCCCAGTGGTCGAGATCCGTATTGACCTGTCGGATATGCGCCTCGATCTCCTGGCGCAGATCCGCCGCTGGGAGCACGGCCGCCGAGGGACTCAGAAAGAGCAGGCAGGCCACATGCTTGCGACTCTCAGCAATGATGCAGGCCGTTTCGATCCGCGCGGAGCGGCAGAGGTCTTGCTCCACCGGCCCTGGGAAGATCGTTTCGCCGGTCGAGGTTTTAAACATCTCTTTTTTTCGGGCCATGATGGTCAGATAGCCCTCCTCATCGATGCGGCCCAAGTCGCCGGTATGTAGCCAGCCATCGGAGTCGATCACCCGCGCGGTCTCGACTGGTTGGTGGTGGTAGCCGCGCATGATGTTCGGGCCGCGCGCGAGGACTTCGCCCTCGTTCGTCAACGCAATCTCTACACTCGCCAGCGGACAGCCAACTGTTCCGATACGGCTTTGGCCGAGGTGGTTCACACAAATCACCGGAGCGGACTCCGTCAGTCCGTAGCCTTCATAGATCGGGATGCCCGCACGTGTAAAAAACCGGTTAAGTGGTTCCGGCATATGCGCCCCGCCAACGATCACGGCACGTAGCGACCCACCAAAGACCGCGCGGATCTTCCCGCCCACCAACCGGTCGGCCAGCGAATCCAACGGTACCCTTTTTTCATTCCGGTTCGCCCGCCGTAGTGCCCAGCGGGCGATCCAGCCTCGCGGACCGGAAAGAGCCGCGACCTTCTCCCGAATCTGGTTGTAGATTTTTTCCAGTAGGCGCGGCACCACCGCCATCATCGTCGGACGTACCTCCTGCATCAATGGACCGAGATTGCCGATGTCGTCGACAAAGTAGATATCCATGCCCTGGGCAAGATAGAGATAGATCACCATGCGCTCGAAGGAGTGCGCCACCGGTAGCAGGCTGATCGCCCGTCCGCCGTCCTCCGCCCGTGCAAAGAGCGGGGCAATGTCGCGCAGCTGCGAGATCAAATTTCCATGCGTCAGTTCGACCCCCTTTGGCATGCCGGTTGAGCCGCTGGTATAGATGATGGCCGCGAGGTCGTCTGGGGAAATCCGGTCGGCTAGGCGCTGGATCAGAGCTGGGTCGTCCACTAGCCGGGCTGTACCCTCATCGCAGAGCTCGTCCATCGAAATTGCGTTCGGTACATTTCCCACAGGCTGGTCGGTGATGATCCACTGAAACCGTTCGGCAAAAGGCAGGAACCGACTCCACGGCTCCGTCCCCAATACAAAGAGGGTCGTCATGCCGGTATTCTCGACCTTGTATTCAAAATGCGTTTCTGAAAAATCGATAAAGAACGGAACGGATACGCTACCGGACAGCATGATTGCCATGTCGGAAACGACCCAACTGGCGGAGGGAGGCGACAATACTCCCACGCAACCACCGGGTGCTGGCATCCGCTCGTCAAGAGCTACGGCTAAACCGGAAACACGGCGGACGAGTTCGGAACTCGATAGCGATTTCCATGCGCCGGTCACCCGATCATTCAAGGCTCGCTCGCGGTCATCGTGCGCACAGCCAAGCAACATATCTGGAATTGTCCGGTAACTTTCCATTCAACACCTTTACTCTCCCCTCTCAGACCGATGCTAGTTTAGTACGATATGAAAAGTCTGTCAATCCACCCCCCGCCCACGATTGCGCTGTAAGCCCATTATTCCATTTGACATCGCCCAAGGGCTACACTAGGTTCCGCCGCTTAAACGAACCCCAACTGATCGGGGGAGGTGAATTAGATATGGCACAGGAAACATGTGAAGTGAAAGTACGTCGCGGCGAAAGCGTTGACCGTGCACTGCGTCGCCTCAAGAAGGCGCTGGACAAAGAGGGCATCCTCAAGACCATGCGCGAGAAGCGTTGCTACGAAAAACCGAGCGAAAAGAAAAAACGCTTGAAGAACTCCCGTCCGAGCAACTGCTCCTACTAATACTAGGTTTGCTCGAACAAGAAAAAGCTCCCGTGCAGGGAGCTTTTTTTGTGTCTATATTCCCGCATTGGTGATCCAATTAACGTAGGCCGCCCACCAGCTGGAACCTCCCAACAGCCAAAGTACCGCCCCAAGGGCGATATAGGGGCCGAACGGAATCTTGCTTTGCAACTCCCGCTTACCCATGGCAATGAAAGAGATCCCGATCACCGCGCCGAATAGCGACGAAATGAAGGTGATAAAGATGATGGATTCAACCCCGAGGAAGGCTCCCAGCGCACCCATCAACTTGACGTCGCCAAAGCCCATGGCATCCTTTTTCAGGATCAACCGGCCCAGGAGGGAGATTCCCCAGAACAGGCCAAAACCGAAGCCCATCCCGACTAGCGAATAAATCAGTCCTTCTGTATGTCCTTCCATGCCATGCATGGCTGGGAGCAGGAAGCTGAGGATCGGCCCGGCGATCATGCCGCCGATGGTGCAGCGATCGGGTAGCCACATTTCATCGATATCTACGAAGGAACCCAGCACTAGGCCAAAGATCAGTAGCCAGTAGGGTACGAGCAACAGGTCGTAGGGAAAGCAAAGCCAAGCTAGTGTAAGCAGGATGGCGGTAAGTAGCTCGATGGAAGGGTAGCGTGCGGAGATCGGAGCTTTACAGTAACGGCACTTACCGCGAAGCAATAACCACCCGAGAATGGGAATATTGTCTTTCCACGCCAGGTTCGTCATGCACTTGGGACAGCGGGAACGTGGTTTGACCACGGAAAGTTCCGCAGGAATGCGGTAGATGCACACATTCAGGAAACTACCCAAGCAGGCTCCGAACACGAACACGATCAAAGTGAAGTACCCATCTATAAACGTCATCTGCTATCCTATTGTTTTTTTAACCCCGGTCACCTCGTTCTTTCGAGGACATGAACCTCTGTGTCCTCCAGTGAAGGGGGTGGTGGATTATCCATACACGGCTTCTTCCAATGCCCTCCGCATCGCCGGAACCGACGGCTTGGTGCCCGTCCATATTTCGAAGGCGCGAGCGCCCTGATGCAAAAGCATGCCTAACCCATTAGCAATCTCTGCGCCAGCCTCGCGCGCGGTGGTCAGGAAAGTGGTTTCGGGATACATGTAGATAAGGTCAAAGGCGCGCTGCCCTTTGCGAAAGGCCTCGGGCGGAAGCAGCGAGGGGTCGGCTTTCTTCATTCCCACTGGCGAGGCCTGCACCACTAAATCGCATTCGCGGCAGAACCCAACCTGCTTCGGCTTGTCCAGCGCCTGAATAATTTCAAGTGCTGGGATCAGCGCTTTGATCTCATCCTCCAAACGTTGAACGCGCTCGGCATCGATGTCCGCCAGCACGAGCGACTTTGCCCCTTTCGTTGCGGCCATGAGTGCCGTGGCTCGCCCTGCCCCGCCACAACCGAGAACGAAGACCGAGGCGCCTTCGACGGTTTTTCCGAATGCCTCTTCCAGTGCCTGAAGAAATCCGTAGCCATCGGTATTATGCCCGACCATGCCATCTTCGGTAAATTCCACGGTGTTGGCCGCACCCAGCAACTTTGCGCTCTCGGCGAGGTTCTTCAACCCTTGGAACGCAATCTCCTTGTGCGGCACAGTCAGGTTGACCCCCGCGAAGCCCATCAACGCCATCGAAGGTAGCACCTCCATCAGGCGGTCAGGATGCACATCCAACGCGAGGTAGATGCCGTCGAAATCCAGCTCCTGCATCGATGCATTGTGCATGACCGGCGAAAGAGTGTGCCCGATCGGATGCCCCAAAACGGCAAACGGTTTTGTGTGTCCGCTTAGATTCATGGTTGGTTCCTTATTTTTTTGCGATTCGATTGAGACCGGCAACGATGGCGCGTACGGCGGCCTGGTTAATGTTGGAATCGGCTCCAACCCCAAAGATTACGCCATCGTCCGCGAGTTTGAGCGGAACGTAGGCTAACGCCTGCGCATCGGCCCCTTTGCCAACCGCCTGCTCGTGGTAGTCATCGACGCAGAAGTCAACGTCGATCACTTTCCTGATCGCGTTCACGAAAGCCGAGATGGGGCCGTTGCCGTCCGCTTCGACCACCTTTTCCTCACCATCCACTTTCACCTTCACCTCACCATGAATAAAGGTTGGATCGTTATCATCGGGGCGCGGCCAGTAGCCAATCAATTCGTACGGCCCTTCCGGCGATACAAACTCGTTCTGGAAAATCGTATGCACCTCGTCACCGGTGATTTCTCGACCGACCGATTCGCTGTAGGCCTGCACATATTTCCCGAGTTCGGGTTGCATGGCCTTCGGGATCTCGATGCCGAAGTCCTGCTCAAGTACCCACGCAATCCCGCCCTTGCCGGACTGCGAGTTGATACGGATGAGGCGCTCAAACTTGCGCCCGACATCTGCCGGATCGATATGGAGATACGGCACCTTCCAGCCCATGCCGAAGCACTCGGGGGCTTCCGCAAGCTTGTGTACACCTTTGTTGATGGCATCCTGATGCGATCCCGAAAAGGCCGTGAAGGCATACTCGCCAGCATACGGCAGTCGGTAGTAGATCGGCATACCGGTCAACCGCTCGACGGTTTCCGCCACGTTCGCGAGATCGGAAAAATCGATCCCCGTGTCGATGCCGCGTGAGTAGAGGTTATTGATGCTCGTCACGAGATCAACGTTGCCGGTGCGCTCGCCATGCCCGAAGAGCGTACCCTCCACCCGATCAGCTCCGGCCATGAGCGCAAGTTCGGTCGCGGCCACGGCCATGCCTTGATCGTTATGTGAATGGAGCGATACACTAATGCAGTCGCGCTTTGAAAAGTTGCCGCAGAACCATTCAATCATATCGGCATAGTGGTTAGGCGGACGGCGCTCCACCGTGGCCGGAAGATTCATGATAAGCGGTGCTTCGGGCGTTGCCTTGCCCCATGTTTCGAATACCTTTTCGCAGATCTCAAGCGAAAACTCGAGGGCGGTATCGGTGAACTCCTCCGGTGAAAACTGATAGCGGATATCCGACTCCGGCATCGCATCGGCAAGCTCGCGAATCTGCCCGGTAGCCGCAACTGCCATTTCGATAAGCTGCTCCCGCTCCATCCCGAAAACCTGCCGCATGTGGAGATCCGAAGGCGCGATATAGGCGTGCACAATTCCCCGCTTGCAGCCTTTGAAGGCTTCGAGCGTGCGTTCGATCAAATGCGGGCGCGATTGGGTGAGTCCCATGATGAATACATCGTTGGGAATGAGATCCTCTTCAATCAACTTCCGGAAGAAATTAAACTCGTCATGACTGGCGGACGGAAATCCAATTTCGATCTGCTTGAAGCCGAGGCCGCAGAGCATCTTGAAATATTCGAGTTTCTGTTCCGGATCCATCGGGTCGGGCAATGCCTGATTGCCATCGCGAAGATCCACCGAGCACCACTGCGGCGAGGTGGTTATGCTCTTCGATGGCCACTGACGGCTGGGGAGATTAATCATCTCCGGAATCTTGTATTTTGGCACACTCATTTTTCCTCTCCTAAAGTAGGGCGTAATTTAAACAACCCCGGTTCTCTTATCCATTCCATTCCTTTAAAAACACGCCACGATCACCCATTGCAAAACAGATCTGGTTGAACGGCTTGGCTCGGATACGACATTTCTAGTACAACCACATCGCCATCTGCCATGAAGGGGCCATGCTCCTCGCCGGGCGGGCGACTCGCATAGCTTCCGGGTTCCAGCCACATACCGAACGCCTCATCGTAAAGCCTCCCCGACACAATGAAAATTTCCTCTGGATAGTCATGGCTCTTGAAGCCTAATGATTCGGTAGAATAGCCATCCATGAATCGAGTTAACCGCGTGTAGTCGCCCGTTTCCGGATCTTCGGCGAGAGTCATTTGGTGGGCCTGTCCATCCGACCCTTTAATTTCTTCCCAGCGGGCGTCACTCTCCGCCGCCAATGGATTCCAATACGTGGCTGTAGATTTCATTCTTTTCTTTCTCCGTTATCTAAAAACAAAAAACCTCCGCAGGAATCTGCGGAGGTTTATCAAATCGGTTGAATCAGCAACCTATAGGAAAACGGTCTCCGCAGGATCATTTCCAGCGAGGAGTAGCAGGCCTAGTAGCAAGTTGTTGAATTCGTTTCTCATAACGGGCGAAACATAGACCCTCTCTCTACAAACTGTCAAATCCTAATGAAACCCCTTTCAAAGTGAAGAAGGACGTGCCTTTCGTGATCTCTGCGAAACCGTTGCCAAGCCTTCCGCCTTCGTCGGTACTGGCAACAGCGAGCATAAAAATCTTCGTTAAATTAGTAATTCATACTAGTCCCTCCCTTAAAGTACGCTCCCTATGCTTGCCCTTTACAGCAGGGACGGTGTAGAAACTCCGGTTCAATTCCCTCAAGGAGAATCCCATGGCCGGCGAATATATTTTCAACCTCGAAAACCTGACGAAACAACACGGCACAAAAACCATTCTCGAAGACGTCAACCTATCGTTCTTCTTCGGCTCACGCATCGGCGTGATCGGCGGCAACGGTTCGGGTAAGACCAGCCTGCTACGCATCATGGCTGGGCTGGACGATCAATTCATCGGCAGTTGCCACGTCGCCAAAAACGCCAAGATCGGCTATCTCGAACAGGAGCCGCAGCTCACCTCTAACATCACCGTACAGGAAGTGGTGATGGAGGGCGTGGCCGGACAGCAGGCTAAACTCGACCGCTACGACGAAATCTGGGAACTGCTCGGCGGCGATATCTCCGATGAGGAAACCGACAAGCTCAACAACGAAGTCGCCAAACTGCAGGATGAAATCGACGCGCAAGGCCTTTGGGAGCTCGACCGTCATGTCGAAATGGCGATGGATGCGCTACGCCTACCCGATGGCGGCCAGTCCGTTGATGTACTCTCCGGCGGCGAGAAACGACGGGTGGCGCTCTGCCGCCTGCTGCTGCAAAATCCCGACGTACTGCTACTCGACGAACCGACCAACCACCTCGATGCGGAATCGGTTGGCTGGATGGAGGAGCACCTCAAGCGCTTTACCGGAACAATCATCGTCGTGACTCACGACCGCTATTTCCTGTCTAACGTCACCGACTGGATTCTCGAACTCGACGCTGGCCGCGCCTTCCCCTATAAGGGCAACTATGAAGCCTGGCTGGAACAGAAACAAATCATTGCCGAGAAGACGCAAAAAATGAATGCCTCGCGCAGGAAATTGCTAAAACAGGAACTTGAATGGGTACGCATGAACGCATCGAGCCGCCTGACCAAGAACAAGGCCCGCCTGAAACGCTACGACGAGCTTGCCGAGCAGGAGTTCGATGCACGCGAAGATAACCTCTCCATCCAAATTCCGCACGGCCGCCGCCTCGGCGACAAGGTTGTGAAAGCCGTCAACCTCTCCAAGGCATTCGGCGACCGGCTGCTAATGGACAACATTAACTTCAACCTGCCGCCCGGCGGCATCGTCGGCATCATCGGCGGCAACGGCGCGGGCAAGACCACCCTGTTCAAAATGATTACTGGGCAGGAGCAACCCACCAGCGGCGAATTGCAAATCGGCGAAAGTGTCGACATCTCCTACGTCGACCAACTGCGCGATGACCTCAACCCCGATAAAACCATCTGGGAAGAAATCTCCGGCGGCGAGGAGACCATCGAGATCGGTGGACGCGACATGGGTAGCCGCGCCTACTGCGCGCGCTTCAATTTCAAGGGTTCCGAACAACAGAAGAAGGTCGCTATCCTTTCCGGCGGCGAACGCAACCGCGTCCACCTCGCCAAGTTACTAAAGAGCGGCGGCAACCTGTTGCTACTCGACGAGCCCTCCAACGATCTCGACGTCGCGACGCTACGATCTTTGGAAGAAGGCTTGATAAACTTTGGCGGTTGCGCCGTGGTAATCAGCCACGACCGCTGGTTCCTCGATCGCGTTGCCACGCACATCATGGCCTTTGAGGGCGACAGCGAAATCATCTGGTTCGAAGGCAATTACCAAGCCTTTCACGAATGGCAACGCAAAGAAAAGGGTGATAGCTGGCAGCCTCACCGCGTCCAGTACCGCCCTCTCAAAAATAACTGACTCCACCCTGCCCATGCGTTCCCGACATCCCATGAAATATTTTTTCCGGACTCATGATCTTTCTTCTATCTTTTGGATTATTTTGAAAGGCTTTTGCTGACCATTTCACAAACTGCGGCAAGCTCGTCCTTGAAGCAAGTTGGTTCCGCTTCCCAGCTTTCGGCAAGTTCCTGCATTTGGTCAGCATCATTTTGCGCAGATAGGTAGTTGATCGCCATCCGTGCTCCTTCCGCAAAATATTCAGGACGGATTCCTTGGCTCAGCACCAGCCGCATCGTGCCGATCAGCCGATCGTTCCATCCAAGTTTCCGTTCGGGATCGCGGATAATCCGCTCAACCTGATCGCGTAGCCAGGGGTTCATCATTCGTTCGAGGAGATCTTCCGCATAGACGCGGAATCCTTCTTCTGAGAACAGGGGATCTAGTCCGGCGTATTTTTTGACCAAGGCCGCGCCGGATTCGTTGATGAAGGCCGCCCGCGCCGCTTCCAAAATTCTGGGGAACGCTGTTACGTCGGACATATAGCGGCATTGCTCTCCATGAGCCAGGTAGCCAATCAAGGCATGCACGGCATTGTGTCCGTAAAGTTTGGCTTCTTCAAAAGGAAGAAGATCATCTTTTTCCTCAAAAACCTCGATCCCGCGCTGGAAGCCGAGTAGGTCAATCCGATCGACTAGAATCCGGTTAAACTCCTCAACGAGAAATGCGCGGGAGGCCGTTGGGGTTGTCCGTGCAAGTCCGTCTTCTTCGATCTGTTTTTCATCGCTCACCACGCCACTCATTTTTCCAACGACGGTATTCAGAAACTGAACCCGGCCTTCTAATTCCAACCCGACCGCTTCCGCGAGAGCCGTCGCTGCATGGTTGTTGTTTTCAGCCGTATATACGACCGCATTCGGTAATTCTGCCTCATCCAGTTTCTGCGAAAAGGCTTGGCGCAAAAGGTCGGCAACCGAAGGCGTACCACGAGTGAAAAAATCAACGCTGGGCAGCGCGGTCCCGATCTCCTGCGCTTCGGCAAGTGCTTCTACCAGCTTGGCTGCGTCTTCGGGAACCGTTGGGTTGTAGATTTCCACTCCGTCGATAATACGTTGTTCAATTCCGTCGGCTTTCGCAATATTCAGCATATAGCCCTTGGCTGCGCGAACTGCGTCGACCACCTCCGGCACCACTTCCGCCACGACCAGCCGCGAAAAGTTTCCGCTCTGGAAGGCTTCGTACAGAAGCAACCCGGACTGGATGGCACCAAAACCAAATCCCACGTAGGTGCGATTCATCGAATGACCCTCTTGTCGGTAAACCGATCTGCTTCGTCCATGGACGAGGTGGAAAACTCGAGATAGACGCATCCGTCTAGGCCGCCGAGAAAGGCATGGCGCGTATTCTTGGCCAGTAGCACATTCATGCCCTGGGTCATGTGGATCATCCGTGTGGTGGAGATCTGCTGTTCCGCCCTGGCTTTTTCAATCTGTGGAAGCAGCCTTTCGGGAAGGGTGTCGGGATCCACTCCGGGCGGGGCATAGAGCACCTGCGCGGTGTCGGCAAACAAGATGCCGTCGCCATAGATGACCTTGAAGGTTTCCGATTTCCCGTCAAAGGTTTCAATGATGTCCTCGGCATTTCCCTGCGGATATTCAGCCATCCCATTTTCGGCCTGCACGATTTGGTAATCGGTTTCCTCGTAGAGGTGTTCCGGCTTCCCCGATTCATCGCAGCATATCGTGCCATCGCTGTTGTACTTAACGATGCCGTTGAACCCGTTGACCCGTTGGGAAAGCTTGATGAACCCGTCGGCGATGGTCGCCTCTTCTTTGAGGACATAGGTGTTCACATGGCTATGCTCGAGCAACAGCTGTCCGGGTAGGTTGAGCAGAACCTTTCCGGTGTGGCCTGCGCCGGACTCGTCCCGGAAAATCACCACCGTTTCCAGACCCAGGCCGATTTGTTCAAACTCCTCAATCGTTTCCGAGCAATTGAAGGGTGCGATTTCCAGACGGGATTTATCGATGCCGCCGGAGCCCGGCAGGGCTTTTAAATACAGCTCGCCATAGCGGTTTTCCGCTTCGGCCTGTGCTTCACCGCTCAACACTTTTATCTCTACGCTCATGGTAACGGATCTCTCCATGGGTTGAATCGTTTGTACTTGTGTTTAACCTAGAGTTATTTCGCTTTTCGGGAAACCCATTCTTGCGTTGCTTTTTTCCCATATTGCGAAATATTCGGAGGCGTGCTTTATTGTGTGCATGAAACCATATCGAGTGGCTTTGCTGATTGAAAAAGACCGTGAAATAGGGAGGGGGTTGCTGCGCGGCATTGCGCAGTACTCCCGAACCCACGGCCCGTGGATCTTCTACCAAGAGGAACCATTTTATGAAAAACTGACCCTTGGGGAGCGGATTAAGCGCATCAAGGAGTGGAAGCCCGACGGCATAATCATGCGGGAGCAAGGACGCTTGGACGCGCCTCTTCTTGAGATGGGCATTCCGACCATTTTTAGTGGACACCGGATTAGGGTGGCTCAAGGCATTCCGAACATCCTTGGAGATGACCGGAAAATCGGAATCATGGCGGCCGATTATTTGACTGAAAAAGGATTTCGCTGTTTTGGGTTCTGTGGATTCGAGAATATGTGGTGGTCGGAGGATCGTGGGCGGTATTTTACTGAACGACTCTCGGCCAAGGGATACAGCGTTGATGTTTATCCATTTCACGCGAAAAAGAAATCGTCCTCCTGGGCCGAAGAAGCGGAGTTCATGGTGGACTGGATCAAAGCACTTCCCAAACCATGCGCCGTATTCGCCTGCACCGACGATCGCTGTCGCCAGTTGTCCGAGGCCTGCAAACGCAGCGGAGTCAAGGTTCCTGAAGAGGTCGCCCTGCTGGGCGTGGATAACGATGAACTGGTTTGCGATTTCGCCTCGCCGCCCCTATCAAGCATTATGCTCAATGCCGAAAAAACTGGGTACGACACTGCGACTGTTTTACACCGCATGATGCGGGGGGAGGGCGTGGCCGAAATTACGATTCCCATCCCGGCACCGCACGTCGTCACTCGGCAGTCAACCGACATCGTGGCGATTGACGATCCGGTCGTAGCAAACGCACTGAACTATATCCGTGAACACTACCGTAAAGGCATCACGGTAACCGATATTGCCCGCACAACGGGAGTCTCGCGCCGAGTGCTGGAAATCCATTTTCGCAAATTAATGGATCGCTCGGTGTACGAAGAGGTGCTGCGCTTTCGCATGAACCATGCTTGTATCCTACTTATAGAAACCAACCTTTCAGTTGCCCAGATTACCGAGGCACTGAACTACGATGAGATCAAGTATTTTTCTCGGGGATTCAAGAAAGTCATCGGCGTCAGCCCATCGGCCTACCGCAAGCAGCACAGCATTCGCGACTGATGCGGCGGTATTTTCCAAAGAAGCCCCGCTTCAAGCAGGTCAGGGATGATGAAGTTCTACGATGCAGGGCTTGATCAATTATAGGTTCGGAAATGCCCGAGCTGTAAAATGCCGCATGAGGTGCTTGTGATGAGGAAGAACATCCGCTACTTAAAATAGAAACCGTTGCATTCGGAAATTAAGCTCAGGCAGGATCCTTATCCTGTCCTCGACCTGCTAGAATAGTTAGATATTCATGGAGTAATAAAATACCAGATCCTAAACAGAATGAACTCATGAACACCCAAACCCCTCTCTTTGGAAAGACACTTGATGAACTGCACACCGTCACGGCGGAGCGAGGCCTGCCAAAGTTTGCTGCCAAACAGATGGCCGACTGGCTCTACCACAAAGAAATTTCATCGATCAACGAGATGAGCAACCTTTCCAAGAAGGCTCGCGAGGCTTTGAGTGAGCACCACACCTTCGGGCTGGCCGAACCGGTTGAAGTGAAAACCAGTACCGACGGCACGAAAAAGTACCTGTTTCCCACCGAGCACCAGCAATTTGTTGAGACCGCGATGATCCCTTTCAAGGATCGTAAGACGATCTGCGTCTCCTCGCAGGTGGGTTGCAAAATGGGCTGCCTATTCTGCATGACCGGTAAGCAGGGATTCCAAGGCCAACTCACCGCTGGCGAAATCGTCAATCAGATCCGAAGCATTGACGAGCGGCAAGAGATCACCAACATTGTCTACATGGGCATGGGCGAGCCGTTCGACAACCTTGATGAGGTGCTCAAAAGCGTCGAGATCCTGACCTCGGAGTGGGGCTATGCCATGAGTCCGCGCCGCATCACCGTTTCGTCGATTGGCATTGTGCCGAGCCTGACCCGCTTCCTGAATGAATGCGAAGCCCATTTAGCGATCAGTCTGCATACCCCCTTCCACGAAGAGCGACAGCAACTAATGCCAGTGCAAATTGCCTATCCCTTGGACGATGTCATCAAAGAAATCCGCAACTGGGACTTTGGCGGGCAACGCCGCGTTTCGTTCGAGTATATTGTCTTTGGTGGGCTAAACGATACACCACGCCACGTGAAGGAACTCGCGCGCCTGCTGGCCGGTATCAAGTGCCGCATCAACCTGATCCGGTTCCACCCCATCCCCGGAACTCCATTGCAGGCTACCAGCGAAACCACCCTGCAAACCTTCAAGGATCAGCTCAACAACAAGGGCATTCTCACCACGATCCGCGCCTCGCGCGGTGTCGATATCTACGCCGCCTGCGGCCTGCTCTCCACCAAGGCACTCGCCAACCGCGCATAATCTTCGATCTCACATGAAATTAGGCTTTGACTAGATAAGACGCTCTCCAACGTGCTATAAAGTAGGTTAGGCCAATGAGTTCCATCTATAGAAAGCGGAGCGGGATGGCCTTTGGGTGCGTTTCACAACTCACTCATCACGAGGAAGCAGATCACGCATATGAAATCCGACGAGGCAGACATCGTCGTCGAAGGATTGATCTACTGCGAACCCGCGCGCCTCGTTGAGCATCGCGGGGAAGAGATCCGATAAGGCGAGTGTCATGTGTTGCTGCGCGGCGGAAAGCAGCCGCTCCTCACCGAATTCTTCCTCGTCGGCTCCAGCCACTTCATAGATCCCATCGGTATACATAAACATGGTATCGCCGGGTTCGATGGTCCGTTCGATGGATGAATATTCGGCCCCTTCACTTATAGCCAGGGCCGGCCCGGCAAAGTCGCGATTCTCGGCAAACCACTCGGCGCACCTTGTCTGTGCATTCAAATAGATCGGCATCGGGTGGCCGGCATTTGCCATTCGAACGGTTCCAGTCGAGGCATCGAGAACCATGTAGCAGGCGGTGGAATACAGGAAGAGATCCTTCTGCCGGAGGATGGGCATGAGGATATGATTCATGTGCTTCAGAAACTTTCCGGGATCTTTTTCCTTATCTGAAATCTCCTCTACCATGGCTCGCACAATGGCGGTACCCAGCGCTGCTCGAACCCCGTGTCCCATCACATCGCACATAAAAATACCGACTTCGGTGGCAGAGAGTTTTCGAATGGAGCAAAAGTCGCCACCAACCATGCCGCCCGAGTGGTAGTGATGGCAGAACTCGATCAAACTGTCTTCACCCATCGCTCCGATGGGAAAGACGGGATAGGAGGTCGGGAAAAAGGTTTTCTGCAGTTGTGCGGCCATACGAAGATCGTCCTCCAGACTCTCTCGGAATTGGCGATTTTGCTCGGCATATTGAGCGGCTGCGATTTCGGCCTCCTTGTGTGCGGTGATATCGCGCGAGATACCAAAGGCTCCCACAACCTGCCCTGTATCGTTGCGCAGGGGCATCTTGGAGGTGGACACCCACGTGATGCGCCCATCCGACCAGGTCTCCTTCTCCTCTTGCCCGAGGATGGGAATCCCAGTTTTCATGATCCGCTGTTCATCCTCGAAAGCTGCGCGGCCATGTTCGTTGGTAAAGATATCGAGGTCAGTCTTCCCTTCCACCTCCGCAGGGGAGGCAAAGCCCAACCATTTGGCACCTGCTTGGTTGATCAAGATAATACGCCCCTCCCGATCCATGAAATAGATGTTGTCTTCGATGTGATCCATCAAGTTTTTCATCAAGCTCGTATCGGTTGGTTTTCCTGTCATGAACCTCCTCCTTCGCGTTAGATCCTTGAAAGCACACAGCCCAACGATCCCTTTCGTTTATTTTACCGTCTAGTCTTCATGTTCCTCATCGACACGATCCTGTACGACGGGTTTCTGATCCATCCGATAGCACAGGTTTCGACAGTCAAACTCGTGGACCGAATAAGGCTTAAGTACCCCTTGGCAAACGCCATGTTGGTCAAGATCTCGGAGTGAAAAAATGAATTCTCGGATCATGAGATCATACTTTTCCTTTAGCGCATAGACCCCTTTGCGTAGATCTTCACTATAGTAATGGGTGAAGATCACCTCGTTAATCCCGTGCGTATGGATCAACTCTTCAAGCTGGCTAAACGTACCCAACACCGGATAGCCGTACACGATTTTATGGAGGAGCACGGGGTTGTCATCGACTAAACCGACGATCTTTCTCGGTGCCTTTTGTTGGTCTTCAAACGAGGCTTGACGCAGGTAAAGGATGGCGTTTTCGCCCGCGCCGAGAATGAGCGATGCGGTATCGCTGTCGGATCCGATCGAGCAACGCAGCCAAGCATTGAGGTCGCGCAGAATACGCAAGGAAGCGCGAATCCCGACGATTCCGATGCTGGTGCCGAGCAGTTGCACCGACAAGGCCTTCAGCAGTTCGAGGTGCGGAAATTCCGTGATCCACAGCAAGGCCACAAAAGCCAGAATGTTTCCGGCCGCCAACTCGAGAACGAGCACCAGCAGCTGCGAGATGCGCGAGCGTGTCCAGACGGCTTTATAAGCTCCATATAGATAAAGGGTCGCAAATGGAATCATTACGCAGATCGCTAGAAGCGGCAGGCTCACAGGATCCGCCAGCACCACTGTAAATACCGATAAGGTAGAGAGGATCAACACAATCAAATCCCATCCGACCGCCACCACAAGGCTGACTATGTTGCGAGGACGGCGCACACCCTGAAGCACCACTTGGGTTGTGGTCCACAGTTCGACTTTCGCAATTTTCCGTACTACCACGTGTAGCACGACAATCATACCGATCATCAGCAATGCCGTACTTCTTGAAGCCATGGCCGTTGCACCCAGCGCCACCAAGCATACGAATACTGCGGCGGCATACAACGAAAGCGCCGCCCGCCGTTGCGACATGCCGCTACGCATGAGCTTATGGTGGATATGATCAAGATCTGGGCCAAAAACCTTGGTGGCCAACTTGTCTTTCTGGATAATGGCGATTAGCTTCCGCGCCATACGCCGCCACACCGCCATAATAACATCAAAGACCGGAACGCCCACCGCTAGCAAGGGAACCAGCAACGCCACCAGCATCGATTGCTTAACGTTGGCCTTCAGCGAAACCGCCGCCAACATAAAACCGATAAACATACTGCCGCAGTCCCCCAGAAAGATCGAAGCCGGGTTGAAGTTGTAGCGCAGAAAACCGAAGCAAGCCCCGGCCAAGGCCACAAGCACCAGAGCGTCCGAAGGTTGGTGCAGAGAAAGCAGCATGCCCGCCAGCCCCGCGCTGGAAATCAGTCCCAATCCCGCACAGGCTCCGTCCATGCCGTCGATCAGGTTGAAGGCATTCATCAATAGTGCAAACCAGAACAGCGTGGCTCCGAAATTCACGATCCACGGGAGATCTACATTCAAAAATCCTTGAAAGGTAAAGCCGCCAAAAAACAAGAGCGCTGCAACACCGAGCTGGCCCAGAAGCTTGAACCAGGAACGCATCTCAAAACGGTCGTCGAATAGGCCGATGAGTAGCAGGATCAATGATCCGGCAAATAAAAACCCCCACTCCTTCAGCTGAATCGATCCGGCCAACTCCCGCCATGGACCAAGGAACACCAGAACCAGTGCAATATGCGTGGCCGTGAATACCGCAATTCCTCCACAACGAGGGATGGGAATCTTATGGATTCGCCTTTCGGATGGCTCGTCCACCAAGCCCAGCGACGGAGCCATTTTCTTAACCATAGGCACGAGCACCCAGGTCACGACCAAGCTTACGAGAAAAACGACGATATATTTAATTAAAAATTCCATGAAGTTGGGAATTTAGAATGCTCACCTAAAAAATGAAAGCCTTTCGCTTATCCTAATTCCCGCATCTCGCCCGTCCCGGAAATACGGAATCGAGCCTAGCCAAACAAAATCGGCTTTGCTCTACTCTGCGAACTATGGAAGAAACCTCGTACAAACATAATGGAATTCACCTCAACCTATTCCTCGCAGACCGCTCCTGCTTGGTTGTTGGCGGCGGCAAGGTTGCGTATCGAAAGATCCAACTCCTGCTCGAGGCCGAGGCCGAGGTCGCCACGGTTAGTCCAGAAATTTCTGACGAAGTCGCCGGACTGGTTGAGCAACGACGGGTCACCCATACCGCCCGCCCCTTCGCGGCGCACGATGTCGAGGGCGCCGCTCTCGTATACGCCGCCACCAACAGTCGAGCCGTCAACCGCCAAGTACTTGAAGCTTGCCGTGCAAACAATATCCTCTGCTGCTGCGTCGATGGCAACTGGTCTCAAGGCGACTTCACCACCCCCGCCATCACCCACCGCAACCAGCTCATGCTCTCCATCTCCTCCGGCGGAAACAACTGCCGCCAGTCCAAGATGGTTAAAAACAGCCTTGAGCGGCATCTTAAGATGATGGATGCCGCCAACCTCGTCATCGTTGGCACCGACCACAATCACCTGACCGTCGAAGAGCGCGAACCCTTCCACCTCACCGGACCTCGCTTCGAACGCGGCGGCTTCATGATCATGCAGCTCTGGGGCATCCACGAATTCATGATCCTCAACACCTGCAACCGCGTTGAAGTAATTGCCGTTGTTTCCGACGAGACCGCCCGAAACGAAATCCTCCGCCACGTCATGGGCTTTACCAGTTTGAAAGAAGACAAGTACTACCTCAAGACCGGAAAAGCCGCCTTCGAACACCTCTGCCTTGTTACCGCTGGCATGCTCTCGCAAACCCCCGGCGAAAACCACATCACAGCTCAGATGAAGGATGCGCTCGAAACGGCCAAACAGCGGGGGTGGGCCGGAAATATGAGCCAGGAGTGGATCTCCTCCGCCCTGCATGTTTCAAAACACATCAAAAACGAAGTTGCCCCGCTGTTCCATAGCTACGAAATCGAAGACCTCGCATTGCGATATCTCGAAGCCAACGGCAAAGATCTCGCTTCGTCCACCATCATGGTTCTCGGTGCCGGTATGATCGGTAAAGGCCTCATAAAAGATAGCCTGCCAAAGGCTAAAAAAATCATTTGGTGCTACCACGTCAACAAACCCGAGATTTCCCCCAAGTGGAACGGCAAAGTCGACCTCTGTACCTTTAACGACATGAAAGAGCGCATCACCGATGCCGACATTATCATTAGTGCCACCGAGTCTGCTGGCCACATGTTACACCGCGCCCACGCACCGTTCTTCAACCAAGAGCGCCCCGTCACCGTGCTCGACCTCGGCATGCCGCGCAACATCGATCCTGAACTCGACCACCTCTCCTCCGACATCAACATCATCGACCTCGATGGCCTCAAATACTGGTATCGCCGCGAACTCACCGACATGAACGATATTCTCACCCGCTGCCGTGCCATCATCGCCGACCATCAGGATCTCTATGAAAAGATCACCAACAATTTTCAAGGCGGGAACCCGCCCGAGTAGCCTCGCCCTAGCGCAGACGCGCGATGCGCTCAACCGGATCGAGACCATGCTCGACGGTGTGGCCTTCGAGATGATTCCGATCATCTCCGTGGGCGATACCGACCGCACCACTGACCTGCGCGAAAGCCCCGTTGACTTTTTCACCCGCGAACTCGACGAAGCCCTTCTGCGCAGCGACATCGACCTCGCCGTCCACAGTGCCAAAGATCTACCCTCCCCTCTTCCCCTCGGCATCGACTGGTTTTGGCTCCCGTGGCGCGAAGAGCCGCGCGACGCCTTGATTCTTGCCCAAGGCCGGAAGGTTTCCGATCTGCCCGATAACCCCGTCATCGGCATCAGCTCCGAGCGTCGCGAAGCCTACTGCACCCAACGCTTTCCCGATGCAATCCAGAAAAATATTCGCGGTAACATCGAGGAGCGCATCGCGCAAGTCGACGATGGAACCTACGACATCGTCATCATGGCAGCAGCTGCTCTTCGTCGCCTAGACATTGCCGAGCGCATCACTGAATGGGTTTCATTCGAGGAATTGGAAGTACCTGAAGCCCAAGGCTACCTCGCCATCACCTTCCGCGAAGGCGATGAAAAGATGATCGCCCTACGTAGCCTCTTCTCGCAATCCGTCACCTTTGCCGGCGCGGGCGTCAGCAGTAAAGAACTCTGCACCGTCGCCACCCTACGCGCCTTACAGCGTTGCGATATTTGTCTCTACGACTCACTCATCGACCACACACTACTCGGTGAATTACCGCCCCACGCACAGGCTATTGACGTTGGGAAACGCTGCGGCGCACACAGCAAAGAGCAGCACGAAACCACCAAGCTCATCTGCGAATGCGCACGCCAAAGCAAACGCGTTGTCCGCCTCAAGGGCGGCGACCCCGGCATCTTCGGGCGGCTGGCCGAGGAAACCGAAGCCCTCGAAAAACTCGGCATCCCCTTCCGCATTATTCCCGGTATCAGCGCACTGCAAGCCGCCACCACTAGCACCGGGAT
>QIHI01000121.1 GCA_003230915.1 Kiritimatiellales bacterium
AATCTCGTTGAAAAACTCGCGGCTCAGGTTCCGGCGCATCTCTAGTACGCGCTCAACCGCCGCCGCATCGCGATGGGCTCCCGAAATTTCTTTTAGCCGCTCGTTAAGAATTTGCGTAAAGGCGGTATCACGAAACAGCGATCCGCGATTGTAGAAGACCGACGTTCCATCGCGGCGCGATTCTACCAGCCCGGCTTCGCGCATGGGCTTAAGGTGGCGGCTCACGGTCGATTGAGGCATTTCTAATGCCTGAACCAGTTCCGCCACCGAAAGTTCAGCCTGATCGATCGACCGTAAAATCCGCAGTCGACCCTCATCCGCCAGTGCCTTGAAAACATCGAGAATATCACTCATAATCCATATATCCGAATTTACGGATAAAAGGATATTTCCCCTGCCCTGTCAACGCCCTTGCATGAAAATCGGTGATTTGAACTTGTTTTTTAAACCCCAAGCCACAACCCTGTTCGATCCATTCATTGTAAGGATCGCTTCATGAAAATGGTAAACAATGCACTATCCATCGGCTCGGTACTCGGAATCCCCATCCGCTTGCATATCTCGTTGCTGATCGCCGTTCCCCTTTTTGCCCTCTTTTTCAATCTCGGCCTACTGCTGACCCTGATTCTGGCCGTAGGCATTTTTGGTAGCGTAGCGCTACATGAACTGGGGCACTCCGTGGTGGCCCGGGCGAAGGGTGGCTACATCCACGAAATCGTGCTCTACCCCTTCGGCGGGGCGGCCAAAATTTCGAACATTCCCAAACGACCGATCGATGAAATCCTCGTCGCTCTCGCCGGGCCGGGCGTCAGCCTTGCCTTGGCCGTGCTCTTCAGCCAAATCGAAGGGTTGGCCGCACTGGGTTATCTCAACGGAATGCTCTTCTTCTTCAACATCCTTCCTGTTTTCCCGATGGATGGAGGGCGGGTCTTGCGTGCCGTTCTCGCTTCCAAGAAAAGTCGAGTCGAGGCCACCCGTATCGCCGCGACGGTAGGAAAATATTTCTGCGGCCTGTTCATTTGGGTCGGGTTGTTCGGGTTGAACATGCAATTCCAGATTTTCGGACTTGAAATCGGCCCCTTCGGGCGCAACTTCATGCTCATGTTCATCGGCTACTACATCTACCGCGCCGGACAAACGGAATACCGAATGGTGCGGATGGAACACCAAACCACCCCGATCCGGAACAACGACAGCGAGCGGATCGATGTGGAAGTTAGCCCGCCGCCCTATGCGGAAAATAATAGCGGAGTGGCGTCGATTAAGGAAAAACTGCGTTGCCTATTCCGTCGCTGACTCGGATGTGGTCTGGATCGGAACATGTTGCTCATCCATATGCGCCTGTTCGCGCGCCACATCCTCTAGATACCAAAACTGCCAGATCGCGATAACGAGCAAAATTGCTATGGTTATCCCCAACAAACTCCACCAAAAATGCTTTTCGTTGGCTGATTTCCGCGACAGATGCAATATCCGGCGTAAGCCTGAGTTCTTGCTGCGGCGGCGGCGATTCCCTGTCTCGCCAAATGCAGTGAGGCTTGCAGAGCGGCGGTGATGCCTCTTTTTAGAATTCACATTACCCGGTTCATTTTGAACTGGTTCGCGGTTTTTATAAATATCGGTATCAGACATCCCTACCCTAGGTTTCCACAAAGAATTCAGATAAGCTAGCCAAATCTCCTCGCCGCGTCTACTTCATTTATCCTCAAGAAGTACACGTTGATCCATGTGAAAACCCTCCGTCAGCTTACCGGAAATCTCGCATGAACGGTCTACGATTTCTAAGCCCCCATTGTTTCGCACAACGATAGAAGATCAACCCACCTGCCCAAAATTCAGCAGCGATAATTACGCTAGATAGCTCGTGGACAATGGCGATGCGGAAATCGAGATGTTCGGAAACAACGGGATCGTCACCCCATCGAATAAATGGACGTAATCTTAAGGAAAGAAAAGAGATGAAGCCCAAAATTAAGCCGTTTAATTTCACCTTTTAGTTATAGTGAATAAGCTATATTTAATGCCAATTTAAGCAGTTTATAGGTCTAATTATAGTAATTACGCTATAAAATAATAGGCTATTTCTGGATGGAAATCTACACCATCGACGACCAGATAGGGTACAACAACACATCCAGATTTAAATTTCATTCCATTTCCTTATTGGTTCAACCGCTCAGCACAGGGTGCATCCTTACTCTTTTTCAAAAAAGCATCGATTTAATCTTTGGAAAAGATTATCCGCCCAGCAACTGAACCGTCTTTTGGATCATGCCACGATTTTCGTCGACCACCTGTGCGGCGCGTTCACCGAGGGCAGCGCGGGTAGGTTCATCGGCTAGCAGGTTCGCAATGGCCGTTTCCAGCGCTGGGATATTTTCAACCTGAATCAAGGCGTTTTTCTCAAGGAAGACGGGCATGACCGCCGGAAAGTTTTCCATATTGGGGCCTACCACTACCGCTTTGCCGCACATGGCCGATTCAATCGGGTTTTGCCCGCCGTGTTCCAGTAGACTTTTTCCCACAAAAATAATATCGGCCACGGAGTAAAAGTTGCGTAGCTCGCCAGTAGTATCGATAAACAACACGTCCGGCGTTTCTGTCTCGTCAGATCCGTCAAACTGGCTACGCCGTACAAAGGAGAGACTGCGCTCTTCCATGCAGTGGACGACTTCGTCCGCACGCTCAACATGACGCGGGACAATGATGAGAAAAAGATTTTTGTGTTCGACTCTCAATTTTTTATAGAGATCGCATAGCACTGCCTCTTCGCCCGGCCACGTAGACCCCCCGAGGAGAACGATGGCATCCGCCGGAATATTGAGCTGGCGCATGATGTTTTCAGCGATCTTTTCACCCACAGGATTGCGCTCGGCGACATCGAACTTAACCGTACCCATCACGCGTACGCTATCGGCGGGCGCTCCGACTCCAATTAATCGCCCGGCATCGATATCGCCCTGAACACAGATCGGATGGATTCGTCGCAACACATCAGCCATGAGTGGCCTGAGTTTTCGATAATTCTTATATGACCGCTCCGACATACGTCCGTTGATCAACGAAATAGAAATGCCTTGTTTGTCGGCTAACCGAATCAAGTTCGGCCAAATTTCTCCCTCGATTAAAATCAGCCGAATGGGATCGACGATGCGCAGTACCTTCTTGATGACAATCGGAAGGTCGACGGGAAAGTAAAACAGGACATCACGCGGATCAAGCTCCTTGCGGGCGATGGCATGACCGGTCGATGTCGTGGTGCTGAGTGCAAAAAAAGTTTCCGGATGCACTTCGCGATACGCTTTCATAAAGCGCAACGCCACGTAGATTTCGCCGACACTAACGGCATGAACCCACACACGCCGATGCTCGCGAATCTGCGTTTTTGTATTATGGCCAAAATGGCCAATGCGCTGTTCGAAATGCTGGAAATAGCCGCCCCGGCGCATCATACGCGAAAGAAATTTGGGCAACATGAACAGGAAAACCACCGGAAACAACAGATTATAAATGATCCAAAGCATATATAAAACCCAACTAATCAGCCCCCATTACAGGGTCTTATCTAGATTATTCCTTTAACACTGTCACTTTCTCCGAGTGCAAGAAATACCCCCTACGGCATTTCTTTGAGCTTCCGCAAAGCACCCTTCAGCGGTTCAGAAAGATTCAATGTCTTTTCATTCAATCGACCAACACCGCTCGAATAAGAATATGGACAACGGGGATCGGTACTGCGGGGAATATTCAACTGCTTGAAGCTGGCTGGAACAAGTTCTTTGGCTAGTCTTTCTGCCAATCGGGGCCTGAACGCATAGTCTTCACCAAGAACACTGGCCTGCATCATGTGATACGACAGCAAACTAGCTAATGACTTCCCCCGGGTACGCCCTTGACTGAACACATAGTTATTACTATTTGAAAAAAGGTTCACTTCCGTAACACCAACATACATCGTACGCTTGTCAGTAGAGCAATAGCCTTCCAGCATCCGGCATAAATTATCTACATACCGATCAGCCCGATACTGACCGCCCTCATTACCCATCTTCCTGATCATATCATCCACGTAGTATCTGTAGAATGCCCCCTTATCGGCACTCCCCGTCTGAAGCTCTTTTACATATTTATCCTTGGTCCATCCCGTAAAATCGATTTTCTCTTCCTTGATTTGAACTAGCATGTGTTCAATGGCCCGCTGGCTTCCAAACCGATCCGGCATGGCCCACTTCCATTCTTCTTTTAGACGACGAATCTTTACGGTAACATCGGTCATATCCTCGAATATTCTGGAAACTTCCTCTAACAGCCTAGTGTCGCAGGGAGGCAAGGGAATCAACACAACCTGCAACCCACGTTCTCCCTGCTCTAAATAGGGAATCGAGTCCCACGAAGGCGACCCTAAACCAAGAAATGATTCAGCCTTCCTCACACTCTTTTCATCCTCAGCATTATCAGCAACAACTTTCGCACTGTTGGTGGCCGCCCTCGCATCATCTGTATTCCTGAGGAAATCCAGATGCGCCTCATAGTCGTACGGGGATGTGGATATAAGTCTTCCAAGCACCTTTACGGCCTCTTCCTTTTTTCCTGTCTGTAGCAGCACGGAAGCATAATCGTAGATATCCTCCCCCCAGTTCCCCATTGCAATATTACCTTCCTTGTATGCATCTGAGTATCGGTTCCGATTGACCATGAAATGAACTAAATCGAACTGCCCATTTGGAAGGGTACTTTCCTTCGACATCGAGTAGGTCCAGATTTGAATACCATGAGGAAGTCTGTATACAAAAAAATGCCTGTCCACTTCGTCTTCAGTTATGGTGGCATAGGCATCCCTTTTTTCTACTACATTGAAACGACCGCCCTGTTTAGCTACCTGCTTATCCAAATATCCAAGTAGGTTATTGAAAAGTATTTTCCCCTGTGATGAATTGCATTTAATCAATTCAACCGAAAGCCATACCGATTGGTGATCAGACCCATACCGCCATTGTTCAACCCCGTTGGTTATTGAATGAGTGAGTAGACTCAAGCCCACACCATCAGCTACGAACGCCGGAGCATAGTAGCTCGGAAAGGAATTCGGCAGCTCAGGATTTGTGGCTCCGACACTCATGCCAGTCGACAACACTACCCCAACGGCAACGATAATCCATGGTGATCGCTTCATCCCTTTTCCCCCATATTTGCTTGTCCCAATTTAATCACTAAGTAGAAAAACAGCTTACTTGGGAGCCACACTTAAGCAAGAATGAATAGAATTCCAGCGAGCTTACATAGAAAGCCAGTTCGGTTGGGTTCATTTTTCAGCAGGATTTTCCAGACATGACGACTGTGCCGATATACATTCCTTTCCATCAACTTCCAAATCCAACGAAGGAAATAAATATGCATAAACGACTTGTCGCCACTGGCTGGCTCATTGCCTTGATGGCCGCAGGGGTGTGCGCTGGCGATCTGCCGAAAGGACTAATGCTCAACCTCGATCTTCGGCGGATCGAGGACGGACTGATCCCCAACAAAACGCTCTACCCGCTCTATGTTCCGCAGGGCGACCTCGGCACCGAAAGCGACAGTCGGCAAACCTTGCTCATCTTCAAGGAAGGGCAGCACCTCGACATTCCGCATAGCTCGCTGCTCAATCCCGGCGGTGGGGAGTGGATCGCGACCATTCGGGTACTTGCGCGGACTGATGGCATCGTCATGTCGCAGGGGAATGACGCAGAAGGATACGTAATCTATATCAAGGACGGGGAAATTCGTGTTGCTATCCGTTCCGACCAATCAACCTTTACCCTAAAGGAACGACCTGAATACGGAATCACCCCTTGTTTGAACCAATGGGTGACCATCGAAGTACGCATTAAGCCGGAGATGGCGATTCTACTTCTTAACCGTGCGCAAGTGGCATTCGTCTCGATTTCTGAACCACCCAGCGGTCAGAACCACCTCATCCGTATTGGCGAGCACCAAACTCTGCCCATTGCACTACAGCATGCTGCTGAGGCCACCCCCACCGGCTTCACCGGTGCGATCCGTTCGCTCAAAATTCTGCGACAGTAACCGATTAAAACGGCACGAAGTTGGTGCGCGGCGTAATCGTGGCAACGGTTTTGGCGAGAAGCTTTGCCGCTTCCTCCAGATCCGTGAGGCTGATCAGCTCGCACGGACTGTGCATGTAGCGTAATGGAATACTGACCAAGGCGGTGGTGACACCCGCCCGATTGAGCTGTAGCGCATTGGCATCGGTGCCAGTTCCACGTGGTTCGGCATTGATCTGGTACGGGATCTTTTCGGTCTTGGCCGTCTTTACCAGTAGCTCGAACAGCTTGGCGTTGATGTTGGGGCCACGTGTCAGTACGGGACCCTTGCCAAGCTCGATCAGATTTTCACGCTTCATCGCCTCGCCCATGTTCGGGTGGTCGGTAGCGAAGGTCATATCAACGGCAATGGCAATGTCGGGATCAATTCCATACGCCGCCGTGGTTGCACCGCGCAAGCCAATCTCCTCCTGCGCCGTGGCGACAGCATGAATCTCGGCCTTGGGATTGAGCTTGGCCAGTTGCTTGGCAGCTTCGAGTACCACGAATGCGCCCGCACGGTTGTCGAATGCACGCCCGACGACGATGCCATTTTTCAATTCATCAAAGCCGGAGGCAATCACCAACGGATCGCCTACCTCGACCATTTTTTCGGCATCCTTCGTGTCCTTGGCACCGATGTCGACCCACAGGTCTTTTATCTCAGAAACCTTCTTGCGCTGCTCGGGGGTCTGCATGTGGATGGCCACCTTGCCGATGACACCACGCACGACACCCTTCTTTGTCATAATCTGCACACGCTGACCCTGCGCAATCTGCGGATCCCAACCACCCAACGCTTGGATCCAGAGATAACCCTTGTCGTCGATGTAGGAAATCTGGAATCCAATTTCATCGTAGTGGCCGGCAAACATGACGCACGGCGACCCTCCGGGATTGACGATGGCATGTGAGTTGCCATGTGTATCCGTCCATACCTTGGCGGCGAAAGTGTCGGCCTCGGCTTTCCATACTTTCGCCACCGGCCCTTCGTAGCCGGACGGGCTGATGCTGTTAATAAGGTCGGCTAAAAACTGTTTAGTCTGTTTGGTCATGGAGTTCCTTTTCGTATTGCGTATTACGTGCGGCGTATTGCTTAATGCGTACACACTTCGATTGACGGAAACAATCTATCCACGCCGCGCGTAATACGCAATACGGGAAACCCATGGAAAACCTAAGCGTCATCATCCCCTTTATCATCTACCTGCTCTTCATGCTCGCGGTCGGCTCGCACTTCTACAAAAAAAATGAGTCGCTCTCCGACTATCTGATCGGCGATCGCCAGCTCAACAAATGGGTGGCCGCCCTAAGCGCGCAAGCATCGGACATGAGCGGCTGGTTGCTTCTCGGTCTGCCGGGTTACGCCTACCTTCAGGGCATGGAAGCCGTCTGGATTGCCCTCGGACTGGCCGCAGGAACTTATCTCAACTGGCGGTTCGTCGCCTGCCGCCTGCGCCGCTACACGGAAATCGCCGGCAATGCCATCACCCTGCCTGACTATTTCGCCAATCGCTTCCACGACACCAACCGTCTGCTGCGTACCCTCTCCTCCGTCTTCATCCTGCTGTTTTTCCTGATCTATACTGCCTCCGGATTTGTCGCCGGTGCCAAGTTGTTCGAGGCGGTCTTCGGCCTGCCCTACCACAGTGCGCTGATCATCGGTGTGATGGTGATCATCTCCTACACCGCGCTCGGCGGTTTCATGGCGGTTAGCTGGACAGACTTTTTTCAAGGCATCATCATGTTCTTCGCCATTATTGCTTTACCTCTGCTCGCCGTCCACGCCACCGGTGGCTTCGCCGAATCCACCGCCGCCATGCGACAAATTGCCCCCGGCTACCTCGATCTTTTTAGCACTGGGAAGGGCGAGCCGCTCACTGTCATGGCCATCGCCTCGCTGGCCGCGTGGGGGCTTGGCTACTTTGGCCAACCGCACATTCTTGCTCGTTTCATGGCCATCCGCTCCGCTACCGAAATCAAGCCCGCCCGGAAAATCGCCATGGTATGGGTCGTCATCAGCCTTGTCTGCGCCGTAGTTATCGGGTTACTTGGCCGGATCTATCTGCCTGAAACGCTCGGCGATGCCGACTCGGAAAAAATCTTCATGATCCTCGTCGATCAACTGACCCATCCCATGGTCGGCGGCATTCTTCTGGCGGCCGTACTGGCCGCCATTATGAGCACGGCCGACTCGCAGTTACTCGTCACCTCCTCCGCGCTGACCGAAGATCTCTATCACGTGATCATCCGCCCGCAGGCCTCCGAGAAGGAGCTGGTTTGGGTGAGTCGGGGCACCGTGGTCGGCGTGGCGATGATCGCCTGCACCATTGCGCTCAAACCTGAGAGCAGTGTGCTGGGACTTGTGGCCTACGCCTGGGCCGGCTTCGGTGCAACGTTCGGCCCGCTGGTCGTGATGTCGCTCTACTGGAAACGCATGACGTGCAACGGGGCGATCGCCGGAATAATCGGTGGCGGTATTACCGTATTGGTGTGGAAACCGTTGGAAGGCGGTTGGTTCGACCTCTACGAGATTGTGCCCGGCTTTGTGGTGTCCGTGTGCCTAATCACCCTTTTCAGCCTCTTGGATCGAAAGCCTGAGGATCCCGTTCTTGAAGCGTTCGATGCGGCGCGAAACTAGGCCGTAGCGGATCTCAGTTTCCGTTTCGTCTTACGCAATGCACGGCGGCGGCGCTTCCGCGAGGGGATAACAAACTCAGAGGTCGCACCGATGAGCCCGACCAGAAGAACCAACCCTGCCGCCGTACCTAAAGGGAAGATAAGCAAATGGAAAATAGCCACGGCATAACCGCAATTCATGCCCCAAGGCTTCTTGCGTAGCAACCCGACGGAAGTCATCAAAGAGATCAGCAAGAGTACTGGGAAAAAGATTGATAAGGTCAGATTTCCCGCACCACTGGGGAGCCAGGAAAAGAGATAAACCCCCAACGTATAGAGATAGACTGCCGGCAGTACTACGCAATAGATCCGTAGCAGACCCATCCAAAAGACGGCAGGTTCCACCCGCTGACTATGGCGGGATTTCGATACGCGCGCTCGGCGCCCCTGCCATTCATCCACGGCTTTCGGAGCGGAATAGATACTGGTGGGATTCAACCTCTCGTCAATGAATTCCTGTTCTTTTTTTACCGTGCCATAGCCTCGCCGCTCGACACGACGGCGCATGCGGAAAAACTCAAAGAAACTAAGACTAACCAATCCAAGTGTGGAGACAATAAGTAGCGTGATATCGGCCCTACGCTGGCTGTTGTAGCGTTCGAGAAGGGTTCCTGCTTCATACATCTCCTGAAGTCGATTGGCTGCAACCCCAATCAAAACCGAAAAAAATAAAATTCCTATAATGCGTAGCAATCTTAGCATGGTACGTTCTCACGAACCTCTATGAATAACCAAGTGAGCCCTGGCATGTCACCCTTAATCTAGTTATTTTTACTACGAAGAGAGGAAATAGAGAGTAGATATAGAGCGTTCTAAGCGAGTCTTTCCATACGAAAAAGCGGGGTCGATGACCCCGCTTTTCAGCTAAACCCGCTAGCCGGGGAACCCCCGGCTTTTGACACAATCGCCTTCGCTATTCGCGTTACTCGATTCCGAGTATATCCGCTCCGAGGTGCTCCTCGACGGAAATTTCCTCGCCAAGCATGATCTGCTTAATATCCTTGTATATCGGGAATCCGGTACCGGCCGGGATCAAACGACCCATGATCACGTTTTCCTTGAAGCCTCGCAGCGAGTCAATCATGCCGAGTGTTGCGGCCTTGGTGAGTACACGGGTGGTATCCTGGAACGATGCTGCGGAAATAAAGCTTTCCGTCTCAAGCGCGGCCTTCGTGATGCCCAGCAATACAGGCGATGCTTCTGCAGGACGACGACCTTCGGCAACCGCCTTCTGGTTGGTCTGCTGGAAGCTCTGTTTTTCAACCTGCTCGCCCCAGAGGAATTCGGTATCGCCCGGATCAGTAATCTTGACCTTGCGCAGCATCTGGCGAACGATCACCTCGATATGCTTGTCGTTGATTTCCACCCCTTGGAGGCGATACACGGCCTGAACCTCATTGACCAGATATTCCTGGAGATCCTGTGGTCCGCAAACTTCGAGCAGCTCCTGCGGGACAATCGGCCCTTCAGTCAATTGCTGGCCTTTGTGGACAAAGTCGCCCGGGAATACGATCACGTGCTTGTTCATCGGGATGAGGTGTTCCTCTTCCGCACTGGTAACGGTATCCCGAACAATCAGCTTGCGCTTACCTTTCGCAATGCCGCCCAACTCGACCACACCTTCAATCTTGGCGATCTCGGCAGCTTCCTTCGGCGTGCGGGCTTCAACAAGTTCAGCCACACGCGGTAGACCGCCGGTAATATCCTTCGTACGAACGGTTTTGCGTGGGGTACGGGCCAGCGTGAACCCGGAGGTAACCACATCCTTTTCCTCAATCATCACCTGTGCTCCGGCAGGAATTGAGTAGTAACCGACCTTGTTTTTATCCTTCTTGTCACGGATGACCAGCTGCGGGTGGAGGTCTTCTTTGTGCTCCATGACCACCAAGCCTTCAACACCAGTGGCTTCATCAACACCCTTCTGGACAGTTACACCCTCAATAAAGTCGTGGAACTCAACCACACCGACATGCTCAGAAAGAATCGGAACGGAGTATGGATCCCACTGGACAAAGGTCTCACCTTTCTTGACCTCACCGCCGTCGTCAATGGAAATCAATGCACCAATCATCATCGCGTAGCGTTCGAGTTCGCGCCCATCCACATCGACCACGAGAATATTTCCATTCTTGTTCAGAACCACGTTCTGGTCGTCCACCTTCACTGAACGAACACCTTCATACTTCACCATACCTGAAGACTTCGCTAAGATTTTGGGCTGTTTGAAGACCGAACTGGCCGTACCACCAATGTGGAATGTACGCATGGTCAGCTGCGTGCCCGGCTCACCAATGGACTGGGCGGCAATAATTCCGACTGGCTGGCCGAGCTCGGCTTTTTTACCGGTGGCTAGGTTCTTTCCGTAGCAGTTAGCGCAGATTCCACGGCGGGATTCGCAGGTCAGAACGCTGCGGATCACGACGGTTTCAACTCCGGCACTCTCCACCTTACGGGCGGAATATTTGTCGATTAGTTCGCCAGCCGCCACGAGCACTTCAAGCGAGTGCGGGTTGCAGATATCTTCGGCCGCAGTACGGCCAATGATACGCTGGGGTAGCGAAACAAGTTCGTCGTCGCCTTCGGTGATGGCACTGACTTCGATCCCGTTGAGAGTATGGCAATCCTCCTCGGAAACAATGATATCGTGTGAAACGTCCACCAGCTTACGAGTCAGATAGCCGGAGTCCGCCGTCTTAAGGGCTGTATCGGCCAGACCTTTGCGGGCACCGTGCGTCGAAATGAAGTATTCGAGAACGGATAGGCCTTCACGGAAGTTCGATAGAATTGGACGCTCAATAATTTCGCCGGATGGCTTGGCCATCAGACCTCGCATACCGGCCAACTGGCGGATCTGCTGACGGCTACCCCGAGCACCGGAGTCGACCATGACGTAAACTGGGTTCAGTTCGTCGACCGATTGCTTATTTAACGGGTCGTCGTTCTTTTCAAGGGCGTCGAACAAGCGGTTCGTCAACTGGTCGTTGGTGTCCGTCCAGATGTCGATGATCATGTTGTAGCGCTCGCCCTCGGTGATGAGACCTTTCTTATATTTGGCATCAACCCCTTCGATTTCCTTACGGGCAGCCCCAATCATGTCGCCCTTCTCCTGCGGGATAATCATGTCGGACAAGGCAATGGACATACCAGAAAGCGTCGCGTGCTCGTAACCGATCTCTTTGAGACGGTCGAGAACCTGAACGGTCTCGTTGTGCCCCGCAATCTCGTAGCACTGTTCGATCATTTTTCCAATGACCTGCTTATTGCCGGTCTTGTTTACAAATCCGAGTGCAGGCGGCCATACTTCGTTGAAAAGAATACGACCAATGGTTGTGATGATCGTCGAGCGATCTTTTTCGCCATTACGGGTTTCGCACTGATAGTCCGGATTGCGGTAACGAACCCGATCATGCACCTTAACCACACCTTCATCGAAGGCGGTATGCACTTCGTTCAGGTCGCCCATGAGTGGAAGGCGTTCTTTCGCCCCTTTCTTGAGCCCCTTCTTGCGCTTCATCAAGTATGCCTGAGAATCAGAAGTCATGTAATAGATTCCGAGTGCCATGTCCTGAGTCGGAGTGGTTACCGGCTTGCCGCTCGAAGGCGAGAAAATATTATTGGTTGCAAGCATCAGGGTCTTCGACTCCACCTGCGCCTCGACGGACAGCGGCACGTGTACCGCCATTTGGTCGCCATCGAAGTCGGCGTTGTAGGCCGTACATACGAGCGGGTGCAACTGGATAGCTTCGCCTTCGATCAGGATCGGCTCGAACGATTGGATAGAAAGACGGTGAAGGGTCGGTGCACGGTTAAGCATGACGGTGTGTCCGCTGGTCACCTCGTCGAGAATGTCCCAAACCTCTTCCACCTCGCGTTCGATCATTTTCTTCGCGCTACGCACGGTATGCACGATGCCGCGCTCCTTGAGCTTGCGGATGATAAATGGTTCGAACAAGACGAGAGCCATCTTCTTCGGGAGGCCGCACTGATTAAGCTTTAGCGTCGGTCCAACCACGATCACGGAACGACCGGAATAGTCCACACGCTTACCGAGCAGGTTCTGACGGAAACGTCCTTGCTTACCTTTAAGCATATCGCTCAACGACTTCAGCGGACGGTTGCCTGGACCCGTCACAGCACGACCATGGCGGCCGTTGTCGAACAGGGCATCGACCGACTGCTGGAGCATGCGCTTCTCGTTACGGATGATTACTTCCGGAGTCTTAAGCACAAGCAGAGTGCGTAGACGATTGTTGCGGTTGATCACGCGGCGGTAGAGATCGTTCAGGTCGGAAGTTGCAAACCGACCCCCTTCCAGCGGAACGAGCGGGCGCAAATCCGGAGGAATGACCGGAAGCACTTCCATGACGATCCACTCCGGGCGGGAATTACTCTTGGTGAATCCTTCCATCACCTTCATCTGGTTGACGAGTTTTTTGCGCGTTTGTTTCGAGCGTGTATTCATCATCGCCTCTTCCAACGCTTGGAGGGTTTCCATGAGGTCGATTTTGCACAGTAGGTCGCGGATGCCTTCGGCACCAATCTTGGCGATAAAACTATCGAGTCCGTAGTTATCGAGGGCTTCGCGATACTCCTCTTCGGAAAGCAACTGCTTTACCTTCAGCGGGGTATCGCCGGCATCGACCACGATATAATTATCGTAGTAGAGCACACGCTCAAGGTTGCGCATGGTCATATCCAAGATCAAACCCATCCGGCTCGGAGTGGCTTTGAAGAACCAAATATGCGAAACAGGAACGGCCAGTTCAATGTGCGCCAGACGCTCGCGACGAACGCGTGACAGCGTGACTTCCACGCCACAGCGGTCGCAGATTACACCCTTATGCTTAATGCGCTTATATTTTCCGCA
Organism: Kiritimatiellales bacterium; assembly: GCA_003230915.1. Classification (GTDB taxonomy): domain Bacteria; phylum Verrucomicrobiota; class Kiritimatiellia; order Kiritimatiellales; family Pontiellaceae; genus Pontiella. Next base: position 13,630 of record QIHI01000121.1, read on the forward strand.
TGAGCATTCCCAGTCCTTAGTCGGCCCAAAAATACGCTCGCAGAACAACCCCCCCTTCTCGGGCTTAAACGTTCTATAGTTGATTGTTTCGGGGTTTTTGACTTCCCCGTTGCTCCATGAACGAATCGACTCAGGCGAGGCGAGCGTAATGCTCGCGTAATCGCCAAGATCCTCGCGTTTCATTCCAAAAACATCCATAGCACTGCTTGAATTTTTTTCCACCGGTGTTCCTCCTGCAATCTAAATGGTATGCCGGACAAGCCGACAATGGGGCTACAGTACCGAGTCGCCTTCTTCGTTCTTCACCTGGAAGTTCAGACCTAATCCCTGCAACTCTTTAATCAGCACGTTGAACGACTCCGGGCATCCGGAATCGAGCACGTTTGTGCCTTTAACGATCGCCTCGTACATCCGGGTACGTCCGGCAATATCGTCACTCTTCACTGTCAAGATTTCCTGCAGTGCGTGAGCCGCGCCATAGGCTTCAAGAGCCCATACTTCCATCTCGCCGAAACGCTGGCCGCCATACTGAGCCTTGCCGCCAAGGGGTTGCTGGGTGACGAGCGAATACGGCCCTACCGCACGAGCGTGGATCTTTTCGCTGACCAAGTGGTGGAGCTTAAGCATGTAGATCGTTCCAACCATGACACGTTGTTCGAAGCGGTCTCCCGTACGTCCATCATACAGAAGCGTCTTACCGTCATCCGGCAAATCGGCTTCGATGAGCATGTCGCGAATCTGCTGCTCAGAAATACCGTCGAAAATCGGCGTTGCCGCGTGCATTCCAAGGTGTTTGCAAGCCCATCCGAGATGAGTTTCGAGAACCTGTCCCACGTTCATGCGCGAAGGCACACCCAAGGGGTTCAGCACGATATCAACTGGTGTTCCATCCGGAAGGAAAGGCATATCTTCCTCGGCAACAATTCGGGAAATAACCCCTTTATTACCGTGACGACCCGCCATTTTATCCCCGACCGACAGCTTTTTCTTTTCAGCGATATAAACCTTAACCGATTTCACAATACCGGCATCCAGATCTTCGCCGCTTCCGGCGCGATCCAGCGAACGGTTCTTGTCCGCCTTGGACTCGACGAACTTGTTGCGGTACTCGTCGATAATTCCCATGATCTTGATACGGATCGGACTTGGATCGATTTCTACATGCTCGTAATTTGCTGCCAGCTTACGTAGCAAGGTCTTGGTAATCTTACGGTTAGCCGGAATAATGACATCGCCAGATTCCATGTTCATGACATCCAGCGGGATCTTTTCCCCCAGCAGGACGTTCGAAAGCGCCTCGGTGAGGTCATCGGTCAACTGAGCAATCACATTCTCGTGCCGCTCAGAGATTTCGCCTTGCAACTTTCTCACGTCGGACGGTGTCTCCTGCTTCGTGAGTGAAGTATCCTTAGCCGAAACCTTAACGTCCATCACGATACCATGCGTTCCCGACGGTGCCTTGAGCGATGTGTCGCGAACATCAGCCGCCTTCTCGCCAAAGATAGCGCGCAATAGGCGCTCTTCCGGCGCAAGTTCGGTTTCGCTTTTCGGGGTAATCTTACCGACGAGGATATCGCCTGGCTTGACTTCCGAACCAACCTGAATGATCCCGTCGTGGGAGAGGTTTTTCAGACCCTCTTCGCCGACGTTCGGGATGTCACGCGTAATTTCTTCCGGCCCCAGCTTCGTATCACGAGCACCACATTCGAATTCCTGAATGTGGATCGAGGTATAGACATCTTCCCGCACCAGCTTCTGGTTGATCAAGATGGCATCCTCGAAGTTGTATCCGCTCCATGGCATGAAGGCCACAGTCACGTTGCGACCCAAGGCGAGCTCGCCCTGATCCGTTCCGGAACCATCGGCCAGCACATCGCCTTCGGCAATCTTCTGGCCCGTCTTCACCAGCGGACGCTGGTTCAAACAGGTGCCTGCATTCGAGCGCATGAACTTGCGCAGATTATAGGTTTGGGAATCACTGTTGCCCGATTTCTTCTCCGGCATCTTGCCGTCTTTGGAAACCACAATGCGCTCGGCGGAGGCGTAGGCCACCTTGCCAGCTTCACTTGCGATGATCAAAACGCGAGAGTCACGAGCCAGACGGCCTTCGATTCCGGTTCCAACAAATGGGCGTTCAGACTTCATCAACGGAACAGCTTGGCGTTGCATGTTTGCGCCCATGAGCGCGCGGTTGGCATCGTCGTGCTCAAGGAACGGGATCAAACCAGCGGCAACCGAAACCACCTGCTTCGGCGATACGTCCATGTACTGCACTTCGTCCGGACCCAACTCACGGAAGTCGCCCAAAACGCGAACCATGATCCGATCATTGACAAAACAGCTCTTGTCGTCGAGTGCGGCATTTGCCTGTGCAATCACAAAACGCTCTTCCTCATCGGCGGTCAGCCAGTCAAGATGCTTGGAAACCTTGCCCTTGGACACCTTGAGGTACGGCGTAACAATGAAGCCATACTCATTAACCTTTGCAAAGGTAGAGAGCGAGGAAATCAGACCAATGTTCGGCCCTTCCGGCGTTTCAATCGGGCAGATGCGTCCGTAATGTGAACTATGTACGTCACGAACTTCAAATCCGGCGCGGTCGCGGTTCAGGCCACCCGGTCCAAGTGCGGAAAGACGACGCTTATGCGTGAGTTCCGAAAGCGGGTTGGTCTGGTCCATGAACTGCGAAAGCTGGCTGCGACCAAAGAAATCCTTGATCACGGCAGACAACGCCTTCGGGTTGATCAGCTTTTGCGAAGAAAGGCGGTCAACCGTCGTATCGAAGATGGTCATGCGCTCTTTCACCAAGCGTTGGATACGGGCGAGACCCACGCGGCACTGCCCTTCGAGCAATTCGCCAACGGTACGGATGCGACGGCTACCCAAGTGGTCGATATCGTCGAGTGTACCCGTTCCCATGCGAACCATCAGCAGATAGCGCAGGGCTTCAACTACGTCTTCAACTTCTAGCGTTAGAGAGGTGCTCTTGATGCCTAGCTTCTGCTGGATCTTGTAGCGGCCGACGCGGCTGAGATTAAAGCGGGCTTCATCGAAAAACAGACGCTTGATCATCTGGCGCGCGGAAGCGGTGGTGGGCGGATCGCCCGGGCGCAGCTTCTGATAGAGCTCTTTCAGGGCTTCATCGACGGTACGGGTGGTGTCGGACTGGACACTCTTAAGGAATACGCCTTGATCCCAAGAGACGTTGACGATACTGATCTTCTTGTACCCCCCCATCTTCATACGGTCGATCATATCGACCGTCAAATTGTCGTAGCGGCGACCAATGACGGACTCGGAGTCTGCATCAATGATATCGTCAGCCAGTACCAGATTTTCGAGATCTTCCTCGGCAAAGGTTTTCTTGGACAGAGAGAACTCGGCAAACTTGTAGTAGAGGCCGAGAATCTCCTCGTCGGTCGCGTAACCGAGTGCGCGCAGGAACGTCGAGGCCAAGAATTTGCGGCGCCTACGTTTGCGATCAAGGTAGATATAGATGAGATCGCTGGTATCGAACTGCGCCTCGATCCACGAACCGTGGTCTGGAATCACCCGGAAGGAGTGCAGGATGGATCCGTTGGCATGCTTCGTCTTTTCAAAACAGATGCCCGGCGAACGGTGTAGCTGACTCACAATCACGCGTTCAGCGCCGTTGATCACAAAGCTTCCGCTCTGGGTCATCAGCGGAATTTCACCCATGAAAAGCGTATCTTCGCGCAAATCTTCGCCTTCACGAAGTTTGAACGTCACATACAACGGAGCCGAAAAGGTTTCCCCTTCGCGAACCGATTCCAAGTGCTCCAGTTTTGGCTTCTTGATTTCGTAGCTTACAAAATCAAGGGCGATTTGTCCGTCGTAGCTCTCGATCGGGAAGGCTTCGCTCAGCACAGATTGCAATCCCATCTTCTTGCGACGAGATGGGGCAACGTCTTGCTGGAGGAAGTCCCTATAGGAGTTCAGTTGGATTTCAATTAAGTCCGGCGCCTCAAGCGCATCGGTAAGCTTGCCAAAGTTTTTTCTTTCAGCCATCCCGTACCTTCAGGTTATATTGGAAAACACACTTGTTCCCCTTTGGATTTCAAAGGGGAACAATCAAGAAATCACTCCTCACGGAGTGGTAATATTTAGAACTCGAGCAAACGGGAAACCGTCTACTTGACTTCTACAGATGCCCCAACCGCTTCAAGCTTTTCCTTGATCGCGTCAGCATCTTCTTTCGATACGCCTTCCTTGACGGAAGTCGGGGCTGCGTCAACCAGACCTTTAGCTTCTTTTAAGCCGAGTCCGGTCAGAGTACGAAGTTCCTTGATAACCTGGATCTTCTGCCCACCCGCCGCAGTCAACACTACGTCGAACTCAGTTTGTTCAGCGGCTCCGCCACCTTCGTCACCCGCCGGTGCAGCAACAGCTACGGCTGCTGGTGCAGCTGCGGTTACGCCCAAACGATTCTCCAGTCCTTTAACCAGTTGGGAGAGTTCCAATACGGAAATGGTTTCGACCCAATCAACGAATTCGGCCATTTTACCTTCGAGTACTACTTCTTCTTTTGTTTCTTCGGACATTGCTGTTCCTCCTTAGACTGCTACCAATAAATTAAACGATTATGCTTCTTGTTCTTTTTTCGATCTTACCGCATCTAGCACGTATACAAGGGATGCCACCTTTTGATCCATCACACCCACTAGTTGGCTGCACGGTGCCTGCAAGGTAGCCAACAGTTGTGCACGCAGGACATCCTTGGACGGTAGTTTGGCGAGCTCGATGACGTCCTGCCCCGAGATAACCTTTCCCTCTAGAAAACCGCCCTTGATGGCTGGTTTTTCGTTTTCAGCGGTAAATTTATTAATCACTTTCGCCACTTCAACCACGTCGCCGGAACCATAAATCATGGCGGTCTGACCTTTGAGCAGATCAGCAAACTTTCCGTCGAGTGTCCGGTTGAGCATACGATTGTTGACCACGCTGAAGGATGCCTCGCTATCGCGGAGGTTTTTCTTCAACTCGGTGGTCTGCGGCATATCCATGCCGGTATAGTCCGTTAGGATCATGTACAGCGCACCTGAGATGCGCTCATCTAACTCTACGGCTATCGATTTCTTTTCTGGTCTAATATCTTTATTATCAGGTTTCATTATGACCTTTCCTATTCAGAAACTTCCTTAAGGGCAACCCGAAGTCCGGGCCCCATGGTCGATGAGATAGTTGCACGCTTGATATAAATACCCTTAGCACTTGCCGGACGTGCCCCGTAAATCGCATCCACGAGCGCATCGGCGTTTTCGGCCAGAGCTTCGCTCGTGAAGGAGCGCTTTCCGAACGGGACCATAATGTTAGCATTGCGGTCCATGCGGAATTCCACACGACCGGCCTTCAACTGGTTCACTGCGGAGGCGGTGTCGTCGGTAACGGTTCCGGTCTTCGGGTTCGGCATCAAGCCGCGCGGGCCAAGAATCCGAGCCACTTTGCGAACTTCCTTCATGGCATCTGGCGTGGCCACGGCCGCGTCAAAATCCATCCAGCCACCCTGAATCTTTTCAATTAAATCTTCGAAGCCCACCTCGGAAGCACCAGCTTCGCGAGCCGCGGTTGCGGCATCGCCCGTCGCGAAAACAATCACGCGGACATCCCTTCCCGTTCCGTGTGGTAGAGCCACCGTTGCACGGATGGCTTGATCCGATTTGGAGGGATCAACCCCCATCCGAAACGCCATCTCGAATGTTTCATCAAAATTCGCGGTAGGATTTTCCTGCAAAAAAGAGATTGCATCGGCAACGCTATAGTTGGCGTCGTTCTTTACCTTTTCCGCTACACTCCTATATTTCTTTCCGTGCATAGCCATTTTATTCTACCTCGATTCCCATGCTGCGCGCGGTACCGGCAATAATCCGTACAGCGGCATCCATGTCGTTTGCGTTAAGATCGGCTTTTTTCGCTTCCACGATTTCCTCAAGTTGCGCACGAGTCACTGTTCCGACTTTGTCGCGGTTGGGAACCCCGGATCCTTTCGCAATCGAGGCTGCCTTTTTAAGCAACACCGCAGCGGGCGGACTCTTGGTGATAAACGAAAAGCTACGATCATTGTAGACGGTGATCTCAACCGGAATAATCATTCCAGCCTGACTCTGCGTCTCGGCGTTATATGCCTTGCAGAATTCCATGATGTTCACACCGTGCTGGCCCAAAGCCGGACCCACAGGCGGAGCAGGGTTGGCCTGCCCAGCCGGAATCTGAAGCTTAATATATCCTGTTATTTCCTTCGCCATAACTATCCTCAATAAATTTATTCGGCAGTCCGTTCTACCTGCCAATACTCAAGCTCCACCGGCGCCGATCGTCCAAAGATCGAAACTAAAATCTTCAGTTTGCCGCGTTCCGGATCGACCTCTTCGATTGCCCCACTGAAATTCAGGAACGGGCCATCGGTGATCTTCACCATCTCGCCCGGTTCGAACATCACCTTCGGGGCAACGATTTCCTTCTTTTCTTCGATCTGGTGAACAATGCCGTTCACCTCGTCTTCGCTTAGTGCAACTGGGCGTTCGCCGCCCAAAAAACCAATCACGCTCGGCGTGTTCTGGATAAAGTACCAAGCCCGCTCGTTGAAGGCGTTATCGTCGTCGTACAAGCAGATGTTGATCAACACATAGCCCGGGAAAAATTTACGATTTACCGTAGTCTTCTTTCCTTGCCTGACCTCGGAGACTTTTTCGGTGGGGATTAAAACCTCACCAATAATATCTTCCATCTCCTCCTGTTGAACACGACTGGCGATGTTCCGCTGAACCTTAAGCTCATGACCGGAAAGCGCGTGTAGGATGAACCATTGTTTTGCCATGATTAACGTACCCTTACCGAATCAAACTAACGAATGACAAACTTAAGAAGTCCAAGGTTCACCAAATCGCACAGACCTACAAATGCACCGAGGATAACCACCGAAACGACGACCACCACTGACTGGCCAAACAACTCTTTGCGGGTGGGCCATGTGCATTTCAGAAGCTCCGCCTTCACCTCTCCGATGAAGCCCTTCAGATTTCCGATGCTCTGTGTTAGCTTGTTCATTCTGCTTTCCAGTTTTTAAATATGTGGCAGGTCGGAAGGGACTCGAACCCCTAACAGCCGGTTTTGGAAACCGGTGCTCTACCAATTGAACTACCGACCTATCAAATTCCGACCCATTACTTGGTTTCGCGATGTAGCGTGTGCTTTCGTTCGCGCGGGCAATATTTCTTGACCTCGCGACGCCCCGACTCGAGCTTCTTGTTTTTGGTGCCCGTGTAGTTGCGCTCTTTGCACTCGGTACAGGCCAGAGTAATAATATCTCTTGGCATGGTTTCGTCCTGTTTTAGATTAAACAGGTTCAAGGCAGGAAATCCTGCCTGTTCCCTGATAATAGGTTTAAGCGCTACTTGGTAATTTCAATCACGCGGCCAGCACCCACGGTACGCCCACCCTCACGAATCGCGAAGCGCATGTGTTGCTCCATTGCGATCGGGGTGATCAGCTCAACATCCACTGTGACGTTGTCGCCAGGCATGACCATTTCAACACCCTCGGGCAGTTGAATGTCGCCGGTAACGTCAGTCGTACGGAAGTAAAATTGCGGGCGGTAGCCTTTAAAGAACGGCGTGTGGCGTCCGCCTTCGTCCTTGGAAAGAACGTAGACTTCGCCTTTGAATCCAGTGTGCGGGTTGATCGAACCCGGCTTGGCCAAAACCTGGCCACGCTGAACTTCCTCTTTCTTTGTGCCGCGAAGCAGAATACCCACGTTGTCGCCCGCTCGTCCTTCGTCGAGGATCTTGCGGAACATTTCAACGCCGGTGCAGGTGGTCTTGACCGTGTCTTTCAGGCCAATGATTTCCACTTCGTCGCCGGTGTTGATGATCCCCCGCTCAACACGACCCGTTACTACGGTTCCACGACCTTCAATGGAGAATACATCCTCGATCGGAAGAAGAAACGGTAGGTCAATAATGCGCTCGGGCTCAGGAATCCAAGTATCAAGAGCTTCCATCAATTCCTGAATGCATGCCGCTTCTGAGCCTTCAGGATTCTGAATGGCAGGAAGAGCGGCACCGCGAATGATCGGGCTGTCTTCTTCGAAATCATATTTAGCGAGAAGCTCCTGAACTTCCATCTCAACGAGTTCAATCAACTCTTCGTCATCGACGAGGTCGCACTTGTTCAGGAAGACCACAATCTTCGGAACACCAACCTGACGAGCCAGCAGAATGTGCTCGCGGGTCTGGGGCATTGGGCCGGAAGGTGCCTCAACCACAAGAATAGCTCCGTCCATCTGGGCAGCACCGGTAATCATGTTTTTCACATAGTCGGCGTGACCAGGGCAATCAACGTGTGCATAGTGACGCTTATCCGACTCGTACTCAACGTGCGAGGTCGCAATCGTCATAATTTTGGACGCATCGCGGCGACCTTGGGACTCGGAAGCTTTTGCAACAGCATCGTATGCAATATACTCAGCCAGACCTTTTTTGGCCTGCACACAAGTGATTGCTGCGGTTACAGTAGTTTTTCCATGGTCAACGTGACCGATTGTTCCCACGTTCACGTGGGGTTTTGTCCGTTCGAACTTATCTTTAGCCATTTTGCTTACCTCCTGAATCTTCTCAGTTAATTTCCTACTTCAATCAATTTATGGAGCCCATGAGCAGATTTGAACTGCTGACCTCATCCTTACCAAGGATGCGCTCTACCAACTGAGCTACATGGGCATCACCCATCCTTAAAACAACACAAATAAATAAACTTTGCTGCGCACCGGTAACAAAAATGCACTCGCAATGTCTCTTTTTCCTATATTTTACTGCCCATTAAACGAAACCTGTTTGGCAGATAAGGCGGCACACTTTATAGAAAAACGTTTGGCTGTCAACCCCCAACCAAAAAAAAACTTCAGCAATCCGCCACGCATGGATTGGGGACGAAAAAGTCAATGCTTGCAGGGTTTTCCGGCGAGCTTTCCTCGCTGAACCCGTCCCACCGAAGGATTGAGGCCAATGCCCCACCACCAATTAGATATGATTCACTAAATAGTCCTTCACCGCATCGACATCGTTGGCGATCGAGTCGCAGCGGGTTTCTGCGTCGGCAAGGGCGTCGAGCACTGGATGATGCACTTCTTTGCCGATGGCCTCCACAATGGCCTCCGAAAACTTCGCCGGATGCGCGGTGGCCAGGCAAATGGTCGGCACTTCTCCCGACTGAAACTGCTCGGCCACGAACACGCCGACGGCGGTGTGCGGATCGAGCACGTAGCCATATTTCATGGTACTTTTTAAGGGTTGCCAAGGTGGAGACGGTATCGCTGCGGCGAGCCACGAAGAGGTCATCGACCACGCCGTTCTCGTTAAGCGGAATGGAGAGCTCTCCATTTTCCTTAAAGTCGTTCATGAGGGCAGTGAGCTTTTCGGGATCCTGGCCTACCTTATAATAGAGGTAGCGCTCAAAGTTGCTGGCCACTTGGATATCCATCGACGGGCTGAGGGTCGGGACAACGTCGGCCGTGCCATAGGTTCCGCTGTTAAAGAAACGCGAGAGAATGTCATTTTCGTTGGTGGCGAGGATCAACTGGCTGATCGGCAGCCCCATCCGCTGCGCAAGATAACCAGCAAAAATATCGCCAAAGTTTCCGGTCGGCACGGAAAATTGGACAGTGGACGCGCTGGTTTTTTCCATTGCACGGAAGGCCGCATAGAAATAATACACGATCTGTGCCAGCACCCGCGCCCAG
>QIHI01000117.1 GCA_003230915.1 Kiritimatiellales bacterium
GAGCCAGCCGGTTTGTATGTGAGTGCATTGTGGTTTCCTTTAGAGGTTCGGAGCGGCCGGAATACCCAAGGGTGACCGTTAAAAATAGCGTAATAATCCATAATAACTTCATAAAAAAGGTATAGTACCCTTTCAGTGCACATCCCAGCCCAATCCCGGTTTTGTTCATTTTCAACTCTAAATTAAAACAGAACCCTCTAATGGCATCTTAAATGCCGAATTCTGTACTGTATCGGCAAAAAAATAAAACTCCGCTGGCGAAAACCCAGAAGGCATTTCAATGAAAAAGCATGGATTTACACTCGCTGAAATTCTCGTAACCGTATCGATTATCGGCTTACTCACCTCGTTGGCTACACTCGCCATTATCAAAAGTATTCGTGTGAATCGGCAGATGGGGGTTTTTCTTTTCACCCACCAAATAGCGGCCTCTGACGGGCGACTTTTTTATGAGCCGCTAGGCCGTGCGGTGATTCTTGAAGCAGATCCGAGAGATCCAGTCCATGAACTCCTCTTCGCCACTGAGCATCTCGATCTGGACGCGCATGAAGAGTGTCGGAATGTCGCGACGTTCGATAAACGGAAAGCGCACCGCATCCTTCTCGGTGGTTAGGAGGGCATCGGCCCCGAGTTTGATGCTTTTGTTGATGGTGTTGATGACTTCCTGCTGGGTAAAGCGGTGGTGATCGCTAAAACGGCGGGTATAGACAATCTCCGCCCCGAAACTTCGCAGGGCATTCTCAAAACTTTCCGGCACTGCGATACCCGATACGGCGGCAATCTTCTTGCCTTTGAGCCAACCCAAATCGTAGACCGTTTCGCCAAAAACATCCTTAAGGAATTTGGGCGCATGGCGGCACTCGGAAATTTCGGCATGTGGGTTCATCCGGCGCAGTTGTTCTTTAAGTTCCGGCGCGCCATCTGTATCGCATTTCGTAATAAAGATGAAACCAGCGCGCTTGATGTTTCGCATCGGTTCGCGTAGCAAACCACGTGGCAAAAGGTGCCCACCGCCAAACGGATTGGTCTGGTCGACCAAGGCAATATCCAGGCGATGGCCCAGCTTCAGGTACTGGAAGCCGTCATCGAGAATCAACGTATCGCACCCAAGTTCCTTAATCGCGTACTTCCCGGCCTTGACGCGGTCTTTGTCGACCACCACCGAAACATCGGGCAGATTAGAAGCTAACATATACGGTTCATCACCGGCGGTATGGGAATCGAGCAGTAGCCGCTTGCCATCGGAAACCACGCGCGGCGGAGCTTCGATTTTACCGGTCGTGATCCGCTGGGTCATTTTTTGAAGGAACGGTAGCTCCTTGCTTTTGTAGCCTCGACTCAGAATCGCAACTTTGCGTCCCTGCTGTTGTAGATTGCGTGCAAACACCTCCACCACAGGTGTCTTTCCAGTGCCTCCCACGGTCAGGTTGCCCACACTGATAACCTGGCATCCGAGCGTGCTTGGCCGGATGATGCGGTGGCGATAGAGCCAGAGGCGCACTTGCACAATAAGGACAAAAATCCACGAAAGTGCCCACAGGATTCCGCAGAGCAAGGTGGAAATCTTGCCTGCTCGCCGCCCCTCGATTACATCGAGGAGATAGGTTTCCAGATCTTCTATTGTGTGCTTACTGCCCATTTCTTACGAATGCCTTTAAAAAGGATTGGCAAACTATACCCAAAGAAATCACTTCGGCAAGAAGGGACTCTCCACCTAAAAAAAAATCAAACAAGCGGAGTGCTGGGCAATCGCGTATGGTGATTTCTACACGCTCAAGAAGCCTCGGAGTAGATCGATTTTATCGGTCTGTTCCCACGGAAACTGGGACCGCCCAAAGTGGCCATAGGCTGCGGAATCGCGATAGCTCCAGCCGTTTGGAGTCAGTAATCCAAGATCAGCAATCAATGCGCTTGGACGAAAGTCAAAAAGTTCGCCCGACTTAAGAACCTCTTCGATCAAATGATCATCCACCTTGCCCGTTCCGTACGTATCGACATTAATGCTTAGTGGTTTGGGGACGCCAATGGCGTAAGCCACTTGGATCTCGCATTTATCGGCCACCCCAGCGGCGACAATATTCTTGGCCGCATAGCGGGAGTAGTAGGCGGCCGAACGGTCAACCTTCGAGGGATCTTTTCCTGAAAATGCACCACCGCCATGGCTGCCGACCCCGCCGTAGGTATCGACAATAATCTTGCGACCGGTCAGTCCGGCATCGCCATGCGGGCCACCGATCACAAACTTGCCGGTCGGATTAATAAAAAATTCAGTATCTTCCTGCAGCAAACCGGTCGGGCCAAGTACGTCCTTGCAGACTTCGATGAGATCCTCGCGAATTTGATCCAGCGACACATCATCGGTTTGATGCGAAATTACGATCGTATCGATGGACATCGGTTTCCCGTCAACATGTTGAATGGAAACCTGCGATTTCGAGTCGGGGCGTAAATAGGGAATTGTTCCCGCCTTGCGAATTTTTTGAAGAGCATCAAGCAGGCGGTGACTATAGGCAATCGGCGCGGGCATCAGTTCTTCGGTCGCGTTGCTGGCATAGCCGAACATCATGCCCTGATCGCCTGCTCCTTGCTCATCAAACAGGCCTTCCCCTTCGGTCACGCCCTGCGAAATCTCGGGCGACTGCCCGTGCAAACGATTGATGTATTCAAAGGTGCTGTCGCAAAATTCAAGCTCCTTGCGGTCGTAGCCAATGTCGCGCACCACGCTGCGGGCAATCGCTTCGGGATCGATCAAATCCCAACCATCGCAGGTAATTTCGCCAGCATTCACCACCAAATTCGTTGTGGTCAACGTTTCGCATGCCACTCGGCTTTTTGAGTCTTGAGCTAGACAGGCATCAAGGATGGCATCGGAAATCTGATCGCAGACCTTGTCAGGATGCCCCTCAGACACCGATTCGGAAGTGAAAACATGGTCAACTCGAATTTTACTCATTAAATCATCCTCTATTCGTTTATGCGGATTAATGGATATATGAAGCGCAAAAACTAGCGGAGCTCACCTTAAATTTCCAACCTTATTTGCAGAATATCTTGTTTCCACCCGCCCTCTGATCTACTGTTTCCAATCAATTCGGATCCGGTTTATGAAAGAATTCACCACCAATGAGCTGATTAACTTTTTACCGCGATTCCGGACTTTTGTCGGCGTCGACTCTGATGGATGCGTGTTCGACACCATGGAAATCAAACAAAAAGATTTCTTCCACCCAGCCATTATCCGGCATTGGAAGCTCGAAGCCATCGAACTCCAGGTGCGTGCCGCCGCCGAATTTACCTATCTCTATTCCATTTATCGTGGCCTTAACCGTTTTCTCGGCCTCTGTAAAACCTTCGAGTTACTCAACGATTGGCCGAACGCAAGCGACCATGCCGCCCTGCCCAACCCCGCCGATCTACGTACTTACTGCGACTCCGGCCTCCCGCTCAGCAATGCCACACTCAAGGCCGAAGCCCAACGAACCGGAAGCCTACTGCTCTCCGAAGCCCACGCCTGGAGCATCGAACTAAATACAGACATCAACCAAAACATGCCCGACCCGCCGCCGTTCCTAGGTTCAGAAAAAGCCCTCGAACGTATTTCTGAAAAATCCGATGCCATCGTGGTTTCACAAACCCAAGCCACCGCTCTGCTCAAAGACTGGTATCGCGACGACCTCGCCCGCTATGTTTCCGTCATAGCTGGCCCTGAGCTGGGTAGTAAGATTGATCACTTCACCATGGCCGCTGCCCATCGCTATCCCGCCCAAGCCATCCTCATGGTGGGTGATGCCCCCGGCGACCTTGCCACCGCTCAATCCATTGGCTGCAATTTTTTCCCGATCAACCCCGGTCACGAAGTCGAAAGCTGGAAATGTTTCATGGACGAGGCCTATTCCAAATTTCTCTCCGGCGGCTTTTCAAAAGACTACCAAACGAAACTCAACCATGAATTCAAAACCCTGCTCCCCAGAACACCGCCATGGAAATAAACAAACTCACAAGCCTACTCAACGCATTCAGATCCGGCGAAACCGATCTGGCTCAAACCCTTGAAACGCTCAAGCAACTTCCTTTCGAGGATCTGGGGTTTGCCAAGGTCGACCACCACCGTGCGTTGCGCACCGGCTATCCCGAAGTCGTCTTTTGCCAGGGGAAGACCCACGAACAGGTGGAAAAGATTTTCCAGTCCCTCGAAAAGCACAACGACAATATTCTGCTGACCCGCGCCGAACCGGAGCTATTTTTAAAACTCCAAAAAATCGATGGGCGGTTGGCCTACAACGAGCTCGGCCGTACCATCACGCTTGAAGCGGAGGATCGCGAAAAATCCGGTAGCGTGCTGGTGATCTCTGCAGGAACGGCCGATATCCCTGTCGCCGAAGAGGCCGCCGTTACCGCCTCCATTTCCGGAGCCAAGGTTGAGCGCATCTACGACGCCGGCGTGGCAGGCATCCACCGACTGCTGGCGCATAACGAAAAAATCCAAGGCGCGCGCTGTATCGTCGCCGTCGCCGGAATGGAGGGCGCACTGCCCTCCGTCGTCGGCGGCCTAGCCCCCTGCCCCGTCATTGGAGTTCCGACCTCCGTTGGCTACGGCTCGCATCTCGGCGGCCTTACACCGATGCTCACTATGCTCAACTCCTGCGCACCCAATATTACCGTAGTCAACATCGACAACGGCTTCGGTGCCGGCTTCTCCGCCGCCCTGATTAATAAGCCTGATGTGGGATCGTTTTAACACGAAATCGCACTACCAGCTGATACGGAGAGCGGAGATTATGCCGTATCCGTTGTAGTCCTCTCCGGTTCCTGCGAGGTTTTTGCCATAGTTGTATTCAACCGCATTCTGCCACTTTAGCTTATGCCCATAGAGATACCAGTTGAAGCCGAGTAGTAGGTTATGTGTTGTTTCAACTTGGGTTTGGTCGACATTGCGTGAGGCATAGCGGGACATACTTACGTCCGATTTGCCGTCCAGACTGGTTACACCTGCATACTGAAAAACCAGCTGAAAACGTTCGTTAAAGGTATAAAAGGGCATAATGCTAATACCGAGCAGGTCGCTCTGAGCGATAATATCTGCGGGATTGGATGAATCGGAAATACCCGTTGCCCCCGCAATATCGAACCAGATCCCAAGTTTCTCGCTCAGTATTTGTTTATAAATCAGGGCGATCACATGATCGAAATCTTGGCTACCCACTTCGTAGTCTGAATCTTTCAGTGTACCCGTGTAATCTGGATTATTGTAGACATAGTCCAGACGGAGTGAACCATTTTTCCCCACCGTATATCCAGCGGATAGCAGGACAAAATAGCCGCTTTCAAAGTGTCCGAATTCATTTTCCTGGCTTGCAGAATATCCGCCCAGTTTGTAGGACCAATCTCCAACATTCCCATACACCGAAGCACCCGTAAAATACTCGGTGGTGAACCAGAGGTTGCCAGCAACGACACTGCGCTCCGGCACAATAAGGTTTTTGGAGGAGGTTGCCCCATCGAGGGTGAATCCTACCGACTGCTTGCCTACTTTTACCTTCGCGGATTTGGAGGGGTTCCAGCCTATGTAGGCATCGGTCAGACGGCCATAGAATGCGTCCCAATCATCCTCGTCAACATCATTCATATTCCCATCCATTTCGGCGTGAATGGTAAAATCGTTAAATATTTTGGCCTTGAATCCGATTCGAAAACGCCTCCAAAGTACATCTTCATTTGAGGCGTCTCCGCCTCTGAACGAGAAGGCATCGCCCTGCAGGCGTCCGGTCAATGCTAGACGTTGTAGAACCTTCGCATTGTCGTTATCGACCCATTTTGCGGCACCCCATATTTTATCATAAGCGGAATCTTCTGTGGCCTTTTCAGTAGCGAGGATGGATGTTGCGGAGAGCGCGACCCCCAGTGTAATTCTGTATAGTATTTCCCTCTTCATGGGTTGTTTTTCCCTTATAAGGCAACGGTTAAATTTGGAGCAATGAGGTTTGGAAATTTCTTTTCAGTCACGCCCTGTATCGTACTTCGGTTCTTTCTCCTCTTTGCATACGTAAAACCTAGACTCCCCATGTTAGGAGAATGTGAGTCGTGTATTAATAATGTGTGATCATGAAAAAGACCCTCCGCAGAAAGAGAGCCGTTTTCCGAGCCTGAAACTATGTGCTTATTTGTCGCCAGAGACAACTTCGGCAATATTCAGAGCGTGGTCTTTCATTCGGCGGTAAAAGTTAAGTATATCGGTATAAGTCAAACTGAAGAGCGGAGAGACCTCCTCTTTTTGCAACCGCTCAAGATGCTGGCGGCGCGACTCTTTCATCAGATCTCCAATAGCGGCGCCCTCCGTGGTGGCCCATGCCAGATGATCCGGATTTTCGTCTCGCATGCTTTCATTGACCCTCACAATATAGGTTGCCACGCGGTCATGGAGCGTGAGTAGCTTGTCTTTCGCGGGCCCCTCTATTTTCATTTGATTTTGATTCAACTTCTTAATGCCCTTAAGAACATTGGCGGCATAATCGCTAAGCGATTCGTATTCATCGGCAATGCGCATCTGCATATGTGCTTTGGTCGTGATTTCGAGGGGAACCTGTCCAGAAACGAGCCGACTGAGGAAGAGGAAAATTTCCTTTTGCACGTTATCGAGAATTTCCTCGCGGCGGAAGATGCTGCTCTCATTTTTAGAGCAGGTCTCCAGATCGTTCAAACACCCCTTGAGCTGACTCATCATACCCTCGACACTCTCGGCCATGAAGTTGAGTTGCCCCTGCGACTGCACAATACCCAGTGAAGGCGTGTCGAGCATGCGTACGTCGAGATAAGTGAGATGGGAAACTTCCTTGGTCTCTTTTTCCGGAACGAGTTTAGTGACCAATTTTCCCAGCAACCCAGCAAAGGGAAGAAAGATAATGACGTTGGCCACGTTGAAAGAGGTATGTACCAAGGCGATACCCGCCGTGATAATCATGCCAAACTGATCTTCCGGCATGGTATCTATGGAAATTTCCCGAGGATCGAAGCCTGTTTTTGAGGCAATTAACCCCGAAAGCACTCTGATGGCAATTGGGAACAGGGCTATAAACCACAAGGTTCCGATTACATTGAAAAGGACGTGCGCATAGGCCGCTCGTTTGGCCGTGGTCGTGGTGCCGAGCGAGGCCAACCATGCGGTGATGGTGGTACCGATATTTTCGCCTATCACAAGTGCGGCGGCGGTTTGGAACTCGATCACCCCGGTTGCGGCGAGGCCGATGGTAATCCCCAACGTAGCGGAAGAGGACTGAACGATCACCGTCAGAATACACCCCACTAATGCCGTTTTTGCGATCCCTATGAAAGTGGTGGCCTGGAAGGCATGGAACCATGCTTCGAACTCTTCAAGACCCCGAATGGGTTTAAACCCGTTTTTCATCAACTCCAGCCCGAAAAATACCATGCCGATGCCCATGATCGTCATCCCAATATAACGCAGTCGATCTTTCTTCGAAAACAGGAAGAAAAAAGCCGCGACACCAAGAATAGGAAGGCCATATTTTCCGATTTGTAGCACGAGAATCCAGCCGGTAATGGTGGTGCCAATGTTGGCGCCGAAAATCACGCCGATCGCTTGCATCAACGACATGATGCCGGAATTCACAAAACCCACAACCATCACGGTGGTGACCGAACTCGATTGAACCAAGCTGGTAATCAGGATGCCGACAATCACACCCATGATCCGGTTGTTAGTCACGGCGCTGATTATTTTCCGAAGGCGGTTGCCGGATACGGCCTGCAAACCTTCCGACATATACTTCATGCCAAGAAGGAATACCCCCAGCCCACCGACCACTTGCGATGCGATTTTAAAAAATAAACTTACGTCCATGACCATCCTTGTTGCTATTTGGTTCGAACTGCGCGGTGAACCTATCAAAATTCCACCGGTTTGCTAATTAATAATGGTTCGCTTTTTGTTAACTCCCATCCGGGAGAAAAAGGGTAAAAATACTGCCTTTTCCAAGCTTACTTTCAACCGCAACAGTCCCATTGTGAACGTGGACGATATGCTTGACGATAGAGAGCCCTAAACCAGTTCCACCGAGCTTGCGACTCCGGGCGGTATCTACGCGATAGAACCGCTCGAAGAGCCGGTCGAGATGCTTGTTCTCAATACCAAACCCTTCGTCTTGGACGGAGATAACAACCATGTTGTCCTGTTTTCTAGCGTGTATTTGGACGGTTTTATCGGGTTCGCTGTATTTTACGGCATTAATAATCAAGTTAACGAGTGCTTGTTCAAGGAGTGGTGCATTGATGGGAAAGGCAAGATGATCAGGGCAAATCATACTGAGGTTCGTGTTTTTCTTTTCGGCGTGAAGCTGGCATAGATCGATGGCATTGCTGAGCACGCTTTCCAAATTGCAGGGTTCCTTCAAAACATGACCCTCTTTTTGCTCCAACCGCGAAAGGGTTAGCAAATCGTCGATGATGGCATTCAGCCGACCGGATTGTTGGTTGATAATGCCCAGAAAACGACGGGTATCTGGATCATGATCCCAGTCGTTGGAAAGCAGGGTTTCTACAAATCCCTTGATCGAAGTGATAGGTGTTTTAAGTTCATGGGAGACATTAGCCACAAAATCCGCTCGCACCATTTCGAGATGATTAAGCTGTTCAGACATGGTATTGAGGGTCTCCGCGAGTTCATCGAATTCACTAGCTTTCTGGCGGGGAATGCGATGGCTGAAATCGCCGGCGGAAAATTGGCGGGCGGCATCGCCCATGCCATGCAAGGGTGCGGTGATACGACGTACTACAAGAGTGCATACTCCCATAGCCAGCAGGCCTATCAGGAATGCTACCGTAATGACTCTGGTCATCATTTGGTTTAATTCCCCCTGAATGTCGGTCATAGGTAATGCCGCGCGTACGGCATAGAGGATATTTCTGCCATGATCTCGCTGAGGTACGGCAACATACATCATTTCCTGCTGAACCGTTAGGCTGTAGCGTCGATGAACCCCCGTGGTTCCACCAAGAGCTTGCCGTATTTCTGGACGTTCATTGTGGGACTCCATTGCAGCCGGATTCTCGTCCGAGTCGCCAAGCACCATGCCATCAAGGGCAATGACCGTGAAACGAGTGGAGGCACTTTTCCCCATCTCTTTGCAGATGGAATCCAAAGCTGCGACATCGGTGGTTTGGATCTGATTTCCGAATAATATGGCGCGGGTAGAGAGGTCTTTTTCCAAGGTTTGGAAATAAAGATCAGACATGGAGTGAAACGTGTAGACGGCCACCGTACAGAGGGCGAGACCGATAAGAATCCAATAGGAAGGCAATAGAATCCAAAAGAGGGAGGTCTTTTTCATTCCATTTCCTTAAAGCGATAACCGATGCCCCGAACCGTCTCAATAAATCGTCCTGCATCACCCAGTTTTTTGCGCAAACCGACAATCTGAACATCGACGGAGCGATCGGTCACCGGATAATCTTCCCCGCGAACGGCATCCACAATTTGGTAGCGCGTAAACACGCGGCCAGGTTGCCCGGTCATAAGCTGAAGTACTTTGAATTCAGTAGAGGTCAACGTAATCTCTTGCTCATCAACAGTCACTTTATGTCGAAAAATATCTATCATAATAGTATGGATGGAAATAATGGAGTCATCGCTGTTCTCTGGCTGTTGAATACGCCGCAAAGCCGCCTTCACTCGGGCAAGCAGAACGCACGGGCTGAACGGTTTCGTCACGTAATCATCCGCACCAAGCTCTAAGCCAGCAACAATATCGGCCTCTTCGGAAAGTGCGGTCAGCATGATAATGGGAATGTGTTTTGTTTGGCGGGAAGATTTGACCCGCTTGCAAACCTCAAGACCATCCGCACCCGGCAGCATAACATCGAGTAAAATCAATTTCGGCATATACGATTCAACCACCTCAAGCGCCGCCTCGCCAGAGTCGACCACCTTCACCCTATAGTTTTTTCGCTTCAGGTTAAATTGCAGCAACTCCTGAATGGGTACTTCGTCCTCAACCACCAGTATCTTGATCTTTTCCATGCACCTAATCTCATGCATTTTTCAAAAACGAACAAACAATAAACGGTTAGAAATGTGTTAGACAGCCATCGGCGTCTACATCATAATTCCTATCCATTTTAGTCATACCGAGGATATACGAATGAGTGACTTTGCGCAGATTCCCATGCAGTTTATCGGTCCGGTAAAACTTTCCGGCCCGGTTATCAACGGCGATTTTGAAGTTCCGCTGGCCACGTACGAAACCCCACTATGGCCATCGGTCAACCGCGGAGCGCGCGTCTCCATGAACTGCGACGGCATCCAATGCACCGTCGTCGATGAGCGCATGACCCGTTCCGTCCTATTCGAAACCCCCGACGCCACCGCCGCCGTCCAGACCTTGGGGAAAATCAAGGCCGATTTCCCCGCCTTACAAAAAATCGTTGAAGGCACCAGCCGCTTTGCCAACCTGATCGATCTGCATAGTCAGATTGCGGGCAACCTGCTTTTCCTTCGCTTTGAGTTTACAACGGGCGATGCCGCCGGACACAACATGTGTACCCAAGCCGCCGAGGCACTGATGAATTATATTTTCAAAACCCACCCCGAATTAAAATACGAATCCATCTCCGGCAACTATTGCTCCGACAAAAAAGCAACCGCCATCAACGGTATTCTAGGGCGCGGAAAATATGTCGTCGCCGAGCTCACTATTCCCGAAAAAATATGTCGTCGCTACCTCAAAACTACGCCTGAAAAGATCGTGCAACTCAACATTCGGAAAAATCTGATCGGTACCATGCTCGCGGGAGGCCTACGCAGTGCCAACGCGCACTTTTCAAACATGCTACTCGGCTTCTATCTCGCCACAGGTCAGGATGCCGCCAACATCGTCGAAGGCTCCCAAGGCCTCACCATGGCTGAAGAACGCTATGGGAATCTCTATTTTTCCGTCACCCTTCCCAACCTGATTGTCGGCACCATCGGCAACGGCAAGGGTCTGGATTTTGTCTTAGAAAACATGCAGCGGATGGGACTCGACGAAACCCGTGAACCCGGCGAAAACTCCCGCCGCCTCGCCTGCCTCTGCGCCGCCACCGTCCTCTGCGGCGAGCTATCCCTACTCGCCGCCCAAACCAACCCCGGCGAACTCATGGATGCCCACCGCAAACTAGAAAGAAAGCATGAGTAAGATCCCACCCTCCTTGAATAGGGTATGGAAGAGAAGCTCGACAGCCCTACGGAAAAACTACCACCAAAGGTGGTAGGATGAGTCGAGCGGAAAGGCGTTTTCGATATGGCGGATTTCGGGAGCACTGCCGCCGAGTTCGCCAATGACTTCGACGACATCGAACCGGATAAATTCCGGTTCGATCTTATTCCGTTTGAGATAGGCAATGGCTGCGCGGGAGAGGTGTTTGCGCTTGGCCTTATCCACGGCGGAGAAAGGCCGCCCATAATTTTCATTCTTGCGGGTTTTAACTTCGATAAAGATAAGTACTCCATTCTGTTTAGCCACAACATCAAGTTCGTCGCGCTTCCCGACCCGTACCCGCTGACCAATGATTTTGTAGCGCTTCTTTTTCAGAAATCGGACGGCTAGCTTTTCTCCCCACCGTCCCGACTTAAGGTGCGCGGGTTCTGTGGACTTCGGAAACAGTTTTTCAATCCATCGCTTCATACTGACCTCAACCCCTTCCTGCTACTGGGTGATTGTTTCGTAGAGGGCGATGTAGTCCTTGGCCATGTGGACGACGGAAAGATCCTGTTGCATGGCACGCTTCATCAGTGGTTTCCAGCGTGCTCCGTTTGGGTAGACCTTGAGCGCACGGTCGAGACATTGGAAAAACGCGGAAGCGGTGTAGTCGTGGAATTTGAACCCGGTGCTCCCCCTTTTGGCATAGTCGACGACCGAGTCTTCAAGACCGCCGACGGCATGGACGAGCGGAATGGTTCCATAGCGCATGCTGTAAAGCTGGTTCAGACCGCAGGGTTCGAACTCGGACGGCATGAGGAAAAGGTCGACACCAGCTTCGATCCGGTGCGCTTTTTTTGAGGAAAACTCGATCCACGAGCAGACCTGACCGGGCCAGCGTTCAGCCCATTCGCTGCAGGCCCGTTCGTAGCGGGCATCGCCCGCGCCCAGAATGACAAGCTGTGCACCGGTTTCAATGATCTGCTCGATCGTCTCGACCAGTAGGTCGATCCCTTTTTGCGGAACCAGCCGAGTAATGATGCCAAGTAGCGGCACCTTGGAAGCGGGTTGGAAGCCCGCAGCCTCCTGCAAGGCGCGTTTGCACTCGACCTTTCCGGAGAGGTCGTCGGTGGAATAGTTGGCTGAAATGTCGGGATCGGTTTCGGGATTCCAGCGGGAATAGTCGATCCCGTTGAGGATGCCATGCAGCACCTTACTACGCTCGCGCAAAACGCCATCGAGCCGGCAACCAAATCGAGCGGTCTGAATTTCTTGGGCATAGTTCGGACTAACGGCATTAACGGCACTAGCTCCAACGAGTCCACCTTTCAAGGGATTGATCTCACCGTAGAATTCAAGGGTCTGCATCGTGTAGCAACGGGGGGGTAGCTGAGTCATGTAAAATTTTTCTGAGGGCGCCCAACCCTGATGGGCTAGATTATGAATCGTGAAGAGCGTCCGTTCCTTTCCATTCCGGAAATGGCCGTCGAACCCGTGGTAGAGCAACATGGGGATCAGCCCCGTCTGCCAGTCGTTGCAATGCACCACATCGGGTTGAAGTGTCCATTCGTCGATCAGTTTGACGACGGCCTTCTGGAAAAATAGGAAGCGTTCAAAATTATCCGCATAGTCATGTCCGCCGTGTCCATAGATTCCGTGTCGCCCGAAAAATTCTTCGCTGTGGACAAAATAGGTTGTGACCCCATTAAACTCGTTCTTCCAGACGGTGCCGAAATACCAGGCATGCCCCAACGGGATATGGAGTTCCACATCGCATTTTTTGAGGCCAAATGCTTCTCGGTCTATATCTGCATAGAGCGGCATCATGCGGATCACGTCCTCACCCTGCCGGGCAAGTTCTTCGGACAAAGCCGCAGCAACATCTCCTAGACCGCCCGTCGAAGCGAATGGTACGATCTCGCTACTTGCAAAAACAATTTTCATGTCGGCACGATAAAGGAACCCCAAATGAGCTTCGACTCCCAAATCCTCCAATTTATGGCAACCGCCCAATATCGTCCGATGAAACGACACGAGCTAGCGCATGCGCTCCACGTTGATTCAAAGGAACAGCGCGTCGCCTTCCGCCATGATCTGTACGCTCTTGAGGAAACTGGAAAAATAGTGAGGCTACGCAAAAACCGCTGGTCGCTGCCAGACGTGGCTAACCAAGTGGTCGGAACCCTGAAATTTATGGCCAAAGGCAGTGCCTTCTTCTCCTCGGAACAACCGGGAGAACCGGATGTCTACATTGCCGAAAAAAATACCGGAACCGCCTTTCCTGCCGATAAGGTTTCCATCGAGGTCTACCATTCGGAATACGCCTCTCGTCAGCGCGAGCGGCGAGGTCAAGGTAACCTGCTTGCCGAAGGCCGGGTGGTCAAGGTGCTCGAACGCGCCAACAGCCAAACCGTTGGGCTACTGCACCACACCCCCTACTATTCCTACGTCGTTCCCGACGTTGTCGGCTTCAAACATGACGTACGCATCGACGACACTCAGGATATTCCAAAAAACCACAAGGTGCTCGTACGGCTCGACGACTGGATCGATCCCTATAAGCCGCTTACCGGAACAATCCTCGAAGATCTAGGATCGATGGATGCGCCGGGCGTGGATGTGGATAGCCTACTGCGTGCCGCCGGAATCGAAGAGGCGTTTCCCGCCGAAGTCACTGCGGAGGCCGACCGGCTCTCTGGCGAAATCTCGGCGGAGCAGCTTGAAGGGCGGCGGGATCTACGTAATGCCGTCATCTTCACGATCGATCCCAAAACCGCGAAGGACTACGACGATGCCATCTCCCTCGAACCCCACCCCGACGGCGGCTGGTTGCTTGGTGTGCATATCGCCGATGTTTCATCCTTCGTGCAGCCCGACACGCTGATCGACAAAGAAGCCTATCGCCGGGGCAACAGCATCTACCTTGTAGATCGCGCCGTGATGATGCTACCGCGCGAGCTGACCACCAAGGTATGTAGCCTCAATCCAAAAAGCGACCACCTCACCCACTCCGTCGAACTACACCTTAGCCGGGATGGCGAAATCATCGGCTACGAGTCCTTCCCAGCCGTTATCCATTCCAAAGCACGGCTGACCTATTCACAAGCGCAACGATTCATCGACGGGACCTCAGACCATGGCATTCCCGAAATCGTTGTTCAACGACTCGAGAACCTCTGCCCGCTCGTGAAGAAAATTCGGGCGACACGAGTCGAAAACGGTTCCGTGGAAATCAACACGCCCGAAATCGAAATCAAACTAAACGCTCAGGGCAAGGTTGTAAAAATGATGCCGCGCTCGGAAGCAAAAGATGCCTATCAGTTAATCGAGGAGTGCATGCTACTGGCCAACCGCGCCGTTGCCGAAATCCTGCTCGCCTCCGAGCGGCCAGCGGTCTATCGCATCCATGACGAGCCGGACGAAGAACAGTGGGCCGCGATGGGCATGGAACTGCAAGCCCTTGGAATCCCTAAGCTGCCGCAAACTCGTCTGGAAATCAACGAGGCCGTCAAACTGGCCACGGGCACCGCAGTGGAATACACCGCAAACTTAGCGATCCTGCGTAGCTTCAAACGCGCCGAATATTCATCCACCCAAATCGGTCACTTTGGCTTGGCGTTCGACGACTACACCCACTTCACTTCGCCCATCCGCCGCTACCCCGACCTGCTCGTGCACCGCCTGCTCAAGGCCGTTGAAGCCGGAGAGCCGATTTTCATCTCCGGCAATCAGATCGAGGAAATCTCCAAGCACTGCAACGAGACCGAGCGGAAGGCCGCCGAGCTTGAACGGCAGAGCGTCGACACGAAACGGATGGATCACTACGCCGAAATCATGAAGCGTTCGCCCGCCACCTCGTTCAAGGGCTACATTGTTTCCATCAAGGGGAAAGGCATGATCGTCGAACTGCCGGACTCGCTCCAACGTGGCATGGTCACCTTTGCCTCGATCACTTCCGACTGGCTCGAAGCGAACGGTGCCATGACGCAAGCGAAAACTCGGGGTGGAAAAGTTAGATATACGATCGGAGATGAGGTCGAGGTTATACTCGCCAAGGTCGACACGGCCCGCGGGTTTGTCGATTTTGTGATGGCCGACCAGTTTACCGAACCGCGCCGCCGCTCAAAAAAATCACAAATACAGCCCGATCTCAAAACCGGAAAGCCGCGCCACCGTGGGAAACGCCGCCGGTGACGATGAAGGAACATTTGCTATCTAAAATAGAAACTGTTGCATTCGAAAGTTAAATTCGGGTGACCTGGTAGCTCATACTGGGATATTCAACCCGTAGGGCTCTGGCCATGGAAACAAAACTCGCAGACTAAAACGGATGGGGTAATTCCATTTTCTAAAATTCATTGGCTGACCCCTTTTTATTTTTCCTTTTTCACACTTTGGCCACCAATCACGCTCTTCGTTACGGAGCCTCCTGTGCACCTCATCGCCGACTAGCAAGAGCCAAACGGCTTGATCGTTTTTAGACCGGGAAAGGTAGAAGCGACTGAAGCTTCGTCTTCTTCGAGGAAGAGGAGCTTGATGTTGGGGCCGGCATCGATGGTGAGGTAGACCTCAAGCCCTTTGGAGCGGACGCGTTGCACCTTATGGATTTGTTCAATCGTTTCGGGCTGGAGATAGAGGAGGGGTGGCCAGGCGGCCATCATCGTGGCATGCATTGAAAGTGCGTTGTGTTCTGCGGTTTTTCCAAGTAGTGGAAAGTCCTGTGACTCGATGGCAGCGCGGATGGTTTTAAGATCGGCGGCCGCTTGTTGCGGCCAGCTTTTGTAAAGTTCCGACGTTTCGACCGTACGGTTCATGCCATCGCGCGAACTAACTGGCTTTCGGGCATCGGATAATTCGAGGATCCCAATGCAAAATTCTTGCCAAGGTTTAAACACCGGTTCGGCAAAAGAGTCCATCCCATCAGAATTCGACCCGGCATTCCATTGGACGAAGCCGTCGTAGACTGAGCGCGATGCGCTACCACTGCCGAGTCGTGCCAGCATAGAGAGTTGCTTTTTATCCAGCCCCCAACCGGCAAGATCGTCCAACGCTATCACCAACGCCGCAAAGCCTGAAGCCGACGAAGCCAGTCCGGCTGCGGTTGGAATATTATTTTCTGTCCGCACCTCAAAATGGACATTACCCAGCATAGGACAAAACAGGTTGAGGAAGGAAGTAACGCGTTGGACGAAAGAAGATTCGGGGGGCTGGAGTTGTCCGTTCAGATAGACCCTGTCTGCCCAAGTAGCGGGAGTGTCGTGCAGTCGAATTTCGGTACGAGTGCCGAGGCTTCCAAGGGAAATCGAGAGGCTAGAATTGACGGGCAGATTCAGGGAGGGATTCCGTTTTCCCCAATATTTACATAACGCAATATTGGAGGGAGCAAAGGCTGCACCACTTTCTTTTGGGTTAGTGCAGACATCCGTGAGAATGTTTTTTACAAATTGGGATTGTATGTCGCGCATGAATTCCTTGTGATGTCTGGTTTTTAGGAATTGGTACATTTTCATATGAAGAAAAGCAACGTAACACTCATCGCTACTGTTCTAATAGCCCTGCACGTACTGGTATTTTCTATCATTATCGGATCCTGTAACGACAAGGTCGAATCCTTTACGCCGATACCCACCGCTCCTGCCCCCGCTCCGGAACCTCTTGCTAATTTTGCGATCCCCGAAGTAACGATCCCCGTCGAAGTGGTTGAGATGACACCGGGGCAACCCCGAGAGACGATTGCCGTTCCCGGATCGAGGGCGGGCTATCTACGCTCCGACCGACCCAACAGACGCACTGCAAAGGTTTACCCGAATCTGGTCGGAACCCCCTACCGAAGTGCCATTGTGGTCGATGCACGCACCGGAAAAATTCTATACGAAAACCGGGCAACGGCCTATGCCTACCCGGCCAGCGTAACTAAACTGATGACCCTACTAATTACCTTGGAACAGATCGATGCTGGCAACATCAGCCTAGACGACAAGGTAGCGATCACAAAGGAGGGCTTAGGGGTCGGCGGCTCTCAGATCTATCTCGATGCGCGTGAGTCCGGCGTGTTTACCGTTAACGACTTGCTCAACGCCGTGGTTATCCACTCAGCCTGCGATGCCGCCCGCGTGTTGGGCATCCATGTGGCAGGAAGTAAAGAGGCCTTTATCGACATGATGAACCAAAAGGCACGCGAGCTAGGTATGAATTCGACCGTCTACCACTCCGAACACGGCCTCCCGCCCGGTGGCGGGAACCAGCCTGACATCAGCACCGCCTACGATGTCGCCATCCTGAGCCTCGCCTGCTTGCGCCATCCGGAAACCCTACGTTACACTGGCACCAAGCTGACCTACCTGCCGCTGTCACCAATCCGCAAGGAAAAGTTCATGCTTGCCAACCGCAATGCATTGGTCGGTAAAGATCCATATTCTGGATGTGACGGGCTGAAAACCGGCTATCATAAAATCGGCGGTTGGTCACTCGCCGCCACGGCGGAACAAAATGGGAGGCGCGTCATCTCCGTCGTACTCGGAAGTCCCAACAAAAACACCCGCAATGCTACCACCCGCAAGCTACTCGACAAGGGATTTTCAGCGCTGGAATACTAAAAAAGCCGCCTCAGAGAGACGGCTTTTTTTAGTGAATAACGACCGATCTCTAGCCTTTAATCGTGGCTTGAGCGGCAGCTAAACGAGCAATCGGCACACGGTATGGTGAGCAGCTCACATAGTTGAGGCCAGCCTTCACACAGAACTTCACGCTCTCTGGATCGCCGCCATGTTCTCCGCAGATACCGCACTTGAGATCCGGGCGGGTCTCGCGGCCACGCTCAACGCCCAGTTTCACCAACTGACCCACACCGCTCTGGTCAAGGTGTTGGAAGGGGTCGGAGGGTAAGATCTTTTCGTTGAGGTAGTCCGGCAGGAACGTTCCAATATCATCGCGGCTGTACCCGAAGGTCATCTGCGTGAGGTCGTTGGTTCCGAAACTGAAGAACTCGGCACTCTCGGCGATCTCGTCGGCGGTTAATGCTGCACGCGGGATCTCAATCATTGTACCCACGAGATACTTCACCTTCACGCCTGTCTTGGCGATGACTGCCTCGGCATTTTCGCGAACAATTTTTTCGAGGAAGTCGAACTCAGCCTTCGTTCCGATGAGCGGGATCATGATCTCCGGTAGCACCTTGACGGGCTTCTTCGCCTTGGCCACTTTGCAGGCTGCTTGAATGATGGCCTGCGTCTGCATGACGCAGAGTTCCGGGAAGGTGATCGACAGACGGCAACCACGGTGTCCAAGCATCGGGTTGAACTCGTGCAGCTCTTGCACGCGATCAGTTACCTGTTTCAACGTAACACCAAGGCGTTTGGCCATTTCCTGCTGATCCTTCTTGGTGTGTGGCACAAATTCATGCAGCGGCGGATCGAGCAGACGAACCGTTACGGGAAGGCCGTCCATGGCCTTGAAGATGCCTTCGAAGTCCTTCTGCTGATGCTTGAGCAACTTGGCCAACGCGACCTTGCGAGCCTTTTCGTCTTCGGCGAGGATGAACTCGCGAATGGCCCAGATACGGTCGCCTTCAAAGAACATGTGCTCGGTACGGCAGAGACCAATCCCTTCGGCTCCGAACGAACGAGCCGCTTTGGAATCCTTGGGTGTATCTGCGTTCGTGCGTACATTGATCGTACGGTTGGAGTCGGACCATTTGGAGACCTGCTCGTACATCTTGTAGATCGGGTCTTTCTTGGCGGCAGCCTTGCCATCAACCACAGCGGCAACCACGGGGCTGACCTGCGTGGGAATCTGGCCTTCGAAGACCGTACCCGTTGAGCCGTTCAAGCTAAGCCAATCACCTTCCTTGAGTACTTTCTTCCCGATGGTGACGGTTTTTTTCTTATAATCGATTTTCATGTCGCCTGCACCACAGATGCAGCACTTACCCCAACCGCGCGCGACAACTGCCGCGTGCGAGGTCATGCCGCCGGTGGAGGTCAGAACACCCTGAGCCGCCCACATGCCGCCCACATCTTCGGGGCTTGTTTCGTGGCGGACGAGTACCACTTTTTCATCCGCATTTTTGGCAATCGCCGCTTCAGCGACTTCGGCTTCGAATACGATTTTTCCAACCGCCGCACCGGGTCCTGCTGGAAGACCGGAGGTGATGATTTTACCTTTTTTCTCGGCCGCAATGTCGAAGATCGGGAACAGAAGCTGTTCGAGGTCATCGCCAGAAAGCGTCATTAGTGCTTCTTTCTGCGTCAGGATCTTCGGCTGACTTTCGCCGGTATAGAAGTCCTTGCCCGTAGCCATTTCAACGGCCCAACGAACGCCGGCAAGACCGGTACGCTTCGCGTTTCGGGTCTGCAACATGTAGAGCTTGCCTTCCTGTACGGTGAACTCGACGTCCTGCGGATATTTGTAGTGCCTCTCGAGCTGCTTCATAATTTTTTGCAGGTCGGTGTAAGCCTTTTCCCAAATCTTGGATTCCTCGTTCGGCATATCGTCGAGGTTCTTCGGGGTGCGGATTCCCGCCACCACATCCTCGCCTTGCGCATCGATCAGGTATTCGCCCATCGGCTTACTGTCACCTGTTCCGCCATCGCGGGTGAACGCCACGCCGGTACCGGATTTTGCGCCCATATTGCCAAAGACCATCGTGCAGATGTTTACGGCCGTACCGATCAGGCCGTTGATCTTATTGATCTGGCGATACTTTTCAGCACGCTCGGAGTTCCACGAACCAAATACGGCGCGGATCGAAAGATCAAGCTGCTCCACAGGATCCTGCGGGAACGGTTTTTTCACTTTGCTCTGGTACACCTTCTTATAGGTTCCGACTAGCTCCTTGAGATGTTCGGCCGTTAGATCGGTATCTTCCTTCGCCTTATATTTTTTCTTGATGGCTTCGAGTTCGACTTCAAAGTCGTGATGGGTCAGGCCGGTGTAGGGGCCCATGACCACGTCGCCGAACATATCGATGAAGCGGCGGTAACAGTCCCAAGCCGTACGCTCGTTTCCAGTTTGCTTGATAAAACCATGAACCGATTTATCGGTTAGGCCGAGGTTGAGAACCGTATCCATCATGCCGGGCATGGAGGCAGCCGCTCCGGAACGGATCGAGACGAGCAGCGGATCCGTGGGATCGCCGAGCTTTTTACCCATCTGGGCTTCAAGTTTCTTGAGCTGAGTCTTAAGCTGCTTTTCCATTTCAGGAGCGCACTTTCCATTATTCTTGGAATAGTATGCACAAGCTTCTGTGGTAATTGTGAGTCCGGGAGGAACCGGAAGGTTTGCGTTTGCCATCTCGGCCAGGTTGGCACCCTTGCCGCCGAGAACCGCTTTCATACTTTGGTCGCCTTCCGTGAGTTCCTTCGAGACGCCATAAAAGTAGACATATTTTTTTTGAGCCATTACTAATTTCTCCTTGTTTGCTGACACCTTTTTTACACAAAACGGCCTATTCTTAGCAGAGCAGGAAATAGAGTCAAGGTCACCGCTTAGATAATAACGCTTTTATTAAAACCTCGGTGCTGGGCTTGGTTTTTACTCTATTGGATCAGCAAAGAAACCGATTGCAATCCGCAGGCGGAAATAGATTGTTTTAATCGCCACATCGCAAATGTTGCAGGTGCTATAATTGAGGCGGGCGGATGTATAGGATTTTCCAGCGGTCTTGGCTTTACGCATGTTTATGACATTCATGCCGCCCAGAAAAAGACCGAGAATAATAAATGAACCTTACACAGAGTGTCCGTCAAACTGGAGTCACCAGCTCTGGCGGGATTGCCCAAGTCGGAGTCTAGAAAAATGTTGGTCGCAAGATTAGTGCGGTATCATTATCCCGTTCGTGCAGAGTAAATGCTCTAGAACGACGGGACGGCCGCGAGGAGCTTGCGAGTATACTCGTGTTGCGGGTTATCGATGACTTCGGCAACATGGCCCATCTCGACGATCTCACCGTCATGCATCACCGCAACGCGATCACACAGATTACGCACCACGGCGAGGTCGTGGCTGACGAACAGGAACGCC
>QIHI01000037.1 GCA_003230915.1 Kiritimatiellales bacterium
CCGCCGCCACCAAAGCCAAGCCCAATTATATGCCCCTCGCCCGGAAGGCCAATGGATCCGCCGTGGTTGAAGCCCATCATGGACTTCCCGCTGGGCCTTACCGAGTCGCAGAATATAAGCTGGATCAGGAACGCTTCTAACCTCGCCGCTGAGGCATGGGAGCGCAGAGTTTGGCGAGTAGGGTTTCGAGCAGAAGCTCGTGAGGAATGGTTCCGATGGAAAGCATCCGCTCGTGCGTATCCACCACCAGCTGTTTGCTGGCGGCAAGGCGTTTGACGGAATAAGGGGCGGCCTGATTGGCAAATTTTCCGGCGCGGAACCAGTGCATCTTGCGCGGGTCGTCATCGAGTTCGGAAAAATAGTCGTCGAGTTCCGAGTCGTTGCTCCACTGGATACGGTTTCCGTTCAGCCGGAACCACCCCGCATCGGAATACTCCTTAAAGCGCAACAAGTTTTGGAACAGGCTTTCGAGCATGATGATCAGCCGCACCGAACTTTCTTTCTGGAATAGGAGCTGACGGAACAGCCGAATGGCATCGCCCAACTTGCGCTCGGCCACAGCATCGGTAAAGTCCCACGCGATTGCTTCGCCGGAGGCGGAAGTGATGATCTGTACGTCGGCAATAACGATACTTTTATCATCACCTTTGTAGAGCACCATCTTTTCGACCTCGTTCATGATTTGCCGGGTCTCGAAACCGGTCTTTCCGACAAAGGCATCGGCGGCGGCGGAATCGATAGAATAGCCCTCGCGCTTGAAGAGGGAGACGGTACGCGTAAGTGCTATCGGCCGCGCTTCGTAGTCGCGCTCGGGAATGGCATATTCTGTCACCACCCCTATCTCGTTAACAGCCTTGTAGAAGGCCGAACGCTTGTCGACCCCAGATGCAGAGATAATCAGAAACTGTTCGCCGGCCAATCCGGCCTTGATGTCGGTGGCCAGCTCACCGAGTAGGCGTTTCACCCGCTCGTTTTTCATGATTATCGCATTCTTGAAAAAGGAGACGTTGCGGAACCAAACCACTTTCTTTCCGCCGAAGAGGCCAACGGTACGGAATGCTGCAATGCACTGGTCGACTGCTGCAACTGCGTCGTCGATCTTTGCTACACTGCCGTCGATCATCTCTAACGAAAGCGATTGTTCGGCTTCTGGACACAGCGCATCCACCCGCTTGCGGGCGTTGGTTCCCACCAGATATTCGTCGTTTCCATAAAAAAGATATACGCTGTCCGCCATGAGCCTCTTCCTCTTTCAATCTGGGGAAGATATGGTTTAATGACCTCGTTTGAAACCGAAAACGGGACGTAGCATGAAAAAGACGATCTGGGCACCGTGGCGTATTGAATATATTCTGAGCAATAAGGAGGCAGGTTGCTTCCTGTGTAAAATGTTCGTGGAGAAAAACGACCGCGACAACCTGCTACTCAAGCGCGGAAAAACCTGCACTGTTGTAATGAACCGCTATCCTTATGCTGGAGGACATTTGATGGTTACCCCCTACCGCCACCTCGAGCACCTCAAGGACATGACCCCCGAAGAACGGCTGGAAATGACGGATCTCTCCATCGAGGCCGTCGAAATTCTGAAGGCTGAACTCAAGCCTGATGGCCTGAACCTCGGCTACAACCTCGGCGCTGCGGCCGGAGCGGGGCTGAAAGACCACATTCATCAGCATATCGTTCCCCGCTGGACGGGCGACACCAACTTCATGCCGGTTCTCTCCGACACCCGCGTTATGCCGCAGGCTCTGATGGAGCAATACGACGTGCTCTTTCCGTTGTTCAATTAACACCATGGAAATAAGAAGGGCACGAAGAATCTGGCTTCATGCTCTTCTCGTCCAATTATGGGATTAGAAACAATCTTTCCGGCGGCGTAGCGCGGCAAATTTCTCGGCGGTAGCGACACGAAGGAAGGGGTTGGTTTTCTTTTCTTCTCCGAGCGTAGCAAAGATCGCGGCGGAGGGATCGGTGCGGTAGAGGTTCAGGCGAGCCTTCGCATCTTCGTTATCCGGTTCGGTGGAGAGCGCGAATTCCATGTTGGCGACGAGGTAGTCGTGTCCGCCAAAGATGCGGGTCTTGTCCGAGAGTTGCTTGATCAACTGGAGGCTGTCGAAAAACTGCTTTGGCGTGCCGCCGAGCAATCGGCCGCATCCACCGTTGATGATCGTGTCGCCTGCAAATAAGACGTTGAGCTCTGGAAAATAATAGACCTTGTGAACGGCCACGTGGCCCGGTGTCGAAATGGAGCGGCAGACGGTTCCAAGCATAGAAAACTCACCCGATTCCACCGCCGGGCTGATGGATTGCACACTCAGTCGATCCTGAATTTTCTGGCACCCGCCAATATGATCGGGGTGCGTATGGGTGATCAGTAGTTTTTGTAGGCGTAGATCATTTTCTTCCAACACTTTGAAAACAGGTTTCGCTTCGCCTGCATCAATCAGCACCGCTTCATTGCCACGGCAGACGAGATAGACAAAGTTATCGTGCAGCACCGGTACAGCCAACAGTTCGTATTCGTTAAATTGGAATCGAGTCACATGCATGCCGAGAATTGAAGCACAGAAAACTCGGAGGCACACGGAGGATTTCCTTTATTCTCTGTGTCTTCTAGCAACCTGCCAGTCTGAACTTATCTTAATAGAAGAGCGTTATAGCCACTCGGCTCAAAGTTCTCGGCCGTGATGCTTCCACCCGACTGGTGCAACTGGATATTGGCCAAATACATCGCCCATCGGCCCGCCCAGCTTTCGCGGAATATTTAGCTCTATCACGGGAGATTGGATTTGGGTGGAGTCTTCACTCCGACAGGGTGCTAGAAGGAGAGAAGTAGGAAGGAGGCGAGGCCGACACAGAGGCAATAGATACCGAAGCGCCAGAAACGCCCGCGCCGCAGGAGAGATACGAGCCACTTAATCGAAAAGTAGCCTACAACCGCCGATACGAGGAATCCGATCGTCAGTTCCATGCCGCTACTGCCACAGGCGTTTCCGTTTTTGGCGATATCCTTGAGCGCGAGCAGGCTGGCTCCGGCCAGCAGGGGGGTCGACATGAGGAAGGAATATTCCGCCGCCTGTTTCGGGTCGATGCCGAGGAAGCGCGCAATGCCAATGGTGGAGCCGGAGCGGCTGATGCCGGGCAGCATGGCCGCCATCTGCGTGATGCCGATCAGCAGAGCTGACCTCCAGCCGACGGATTTTCCCCCGGGTTTGGCGTAATGGGTGGAAATCAGGAACAATCCTGTGACCATGAGCATGCAGGAAACGAAGCGAGGGCGCCCGAAGGCTTCCTGCAATTGGTCACCGGCGGCAAAGGCTAAGAGGATGGCCGGAATACAGCCGAACAAGAGTAATAGGACAAAGCGGATCGAATCGCGTTCGCGGCGTAGCACACCGCCAAGGATTTGGCCGAGATGGCGCCAGTAGAATACCAGAATTGAAACCAGTGTTCCGCTATGCAGCACGATCACGAGTAGTGCGCCATGCGCGGTCTCTGCGTTCATGAAATGCTTCGCCAGCACCAAGTGCCCCGAACTGCTCACGGGAAGAAATTCCGTGATGCCCTGAATTATGGCCAGAATGATTATTTTGAATAGATTGTCCATCAGTACACCAAAAAAGAAAGACACCATACGAATCTCACCGCGTGCAATCAATCCGAATTCGGGGCTGATTCCAGTTTGGCGCAACCGGTTGGAAAGCCGAACGATTTGTTTGTAACCCCTGTGAGGGTTGGGTAAAATATCACCTTATCTCAAAATAAAAGGAAATTGATCATGAAAAAGTTTTTCCCAACTCTCCTGCTTTCCACGGCCTTGCTCACTGCGGGGGTACACGCCGCCGACGACATTGTTTTTATTGATATCCAGGAGGTGTTCAAGAACTTCTATAAAACGCAACTTGCGCAGAGTCAGATCCGGCAACAGGCCGGCGACATCAAACTCGAGCGCGAGGAGATTGAATCCGAATTGAAAGAAATAAAGGAGGAGGTCGAGGTCTTGCGCACCGATTCTCGCGATGCAACGCTGAGCGACGAACTTCGGGAAAACAAACGCAACCAGCTTGAAGAAAAACTGGTGGAGTTACAGAAAAATGAGCGGGAGATGATCGAATTCGAGAAACTTCGGACGCAACAACTTGAACAACAGAATACGCGAATGAGCCGTAAACTGTTCGACGAAATCCACGAACAAATTATTATTTATTCCAAAGAAAAGGGATTTTCCGGTGTGATCGACCGTTCGGTTCAGAGCCGCGCAGGTATGCAGGTGGTTCTCTTTGTGAACCCTAAAAAAGATATTACGGCGGATATTCTGGCCGTCATGAACGAGGGGCGGGAACTTCTCTCGCCGGAAGAACCTAGCATTAGCGCGGAGCAATAGACCATGAAGCTTTCGAAAATCATGGAACAGCTGGGCGGCTCTATCGAGGGCAATGGCGAAATTGAAATTTCCGCCGTCGCGGGGCTTGGTGAAGCCGGAAAAGGTGATATTAGTTTTCTTTCCAACCCCAAGTATGCGGCGCAGGTTGCGACCACAAAAGCATCGGCCGTGATTGTGCCAACCGACTGGGATCGTCCGACTAAGTGCGCGCTGTTGCGGGTTGAAAACTCCGACCAGATTTTTACCGAGGCGGCGGAGCTGTTTTATGAGGCTCCGCCCTGTCCTGTTGTTGGAGTGCATCCCTCTGCCGTGGTAGCCGCATCTGCGCAACTTAGTGAGGGGGTTTCCATCGGGGCGAACTGCACGGTGGAAGGGGGGGTTTCGATTGGATCCAACACCGTTATTTCAGCGAACTGCCATATTGGGTATAAAACGGTCATTGGGGAAGATTGCTTGTTTTACCCACTCTCCTCCACCCGCGAGTTTACGGAAATCGGAAATCGTGTAACCATCCATAACGGTGCCGTGCTGGGTTCCGATGGCTTTGGATATGCGGTTCAGAAGGATGGTTCGCGAACCAAAATCCCGCAGATTGGAAAAGTGGTCGTCGAAGACGATGTGGAGATTGGCGCTAATGTCGCTATCGACCGCGCCCGCTTTGGAAAAACCCGGATCGGCAAGGGTACCAAAGTCGATAATCTCGTGCAGATTGCCCATAATGTGGTGATTGGCGAGCATTCGGTTCTGTGCGGGCAGGCCGGAATCTCCGGCAGTTCCACCATCGGCTCCCGTTGCATTCTGGCGGGGCAGGCAGGGCTGGCGGGTCACCTCACGGTGGGTGATGGCGCGATCATCGGCGCGCAGGCCGGCGTGATGAAAGATGTGCCGGCCAAGGATTTTGTGATTGGTTCGCCAGCCATGCCGCACCTCCAGGCCAAGAAAATGATTGCCAACATGATTACTCTACCCAAATTAAAAGATAAGGTAAGGCGGTTGGAAAGTCAGCAGAGACAATAAGGGAGGCAAATCTAGCTTTCTTATGAATGCCGGAAGGTAGTGCGCCATTTATGTACATTTTAGCGTTAAATAGCATACAATTATGTATGATATTAAACCTGAATATGGACGAATATTTTAGATAAAATGCTATCATGAATAGGGTTGCATAGAGTCATATTCATTGGTCTGCTTCATGCTTTATGGCATCCGAATTTGATTATGGATTAGAGAATTCGAGCTATTCTTCGTATCGGGGCGCTGAATGTAGAGTGAGGGTGCGTTGCCGCTGGTTTCGGGGATATTAATTATTAAGGAGAAAAATAAATGAAGAACAATACCGAAGCTTTTGGCGAAAATGTGTTCAGCCTTCCGGTCATGGAACAGCGCCTGTCCGGGTCGACCTTTGCGTCGCTCAAGAAAACCATCGACACCGGTTCTGAGCTAGATGCGAGCATTGCAGATGAAGTGGCCAAATCCATGAAGGAATGGGCCATGGAAAAGGGTGCAACGCACTACACCCACTGGTTCCAACCGCTCACCGGCGCTACCGCCGAAAAGCACGATTCGTTTATCTTCCCCGACTTCAAGGGCGGCATTGTTACGATTTTTTCCGGCGGAGAACTCATCCAGGGCGAACCCGACGCCTCATCCTTCCCATCCGGTGGCCTGCGTGCCACCTTCGAAGCCCGTGGCTATACGGGTTGGGATCCAACCAGCCCTGCCTTCATTAAATACGACGGCGCGGGCGCGGCCACCCTCTGTATTCCGACCGTCTTTTGCGGATACCACGGCGAGGCCCTCGACAAAAAGACCCCGTTGCTGCGCTCCATGAAGGTGCTCTCCGAGCAGACCGTCCGCCTTGGAAAACTCTTCAGCATCGACTGCGGCGATACCATGGCCAATGCCACCCTCGGTTCCGAGCAGGAATATTTCTTGATCGACGCCGACCTCTACGCGGAGCGCCCCGATCTCCAGGCTACCGGTCGCACGCTCTTCGGAAAGGCTTCTAGCAAGCACCAACAGCTCGACGACCACTACTTTGGTGCCATCAAACCCCGCGTTGCCACCTTCATGGCCGATCTCGACCTCGAACTCTGGAAGCTCGGTGTTCCGGCCAAGACCCGCCACAACGAAGTCTGCCCCGGGCAGTTCGAGCTCGCACCGGTCTTCGAAACGCTCAACATTTCCGTCGATCACAACATGATCACCATGGAGGTGCTCAATACGCTCGCCGAGAAACACGGCTTTGCCTGCCTGTTGCACGAAAAGCCCTTTGCCGGGGTTAACGGTTCTGGTAAGCACAACAATTGGTCTATCATGGGGCCGGATGGAAAGAACTGGCTGAGTCCGGGCGACAACCCGCACGACAACGCCAAGTTTATGACGATCGTTGTTGCGCTCATGAAAGCCGTCGACACCCACGCCGGCCTGCTTCGCGCATCTGTGGCCACTGCCGGTAACGACCATCGTCTCGGTGCCAACGAAGCCCCACCTGCCGTAGTTTCCATTTTCCTCGGCGACCAGCTCACCGATATTGTTGAGCAGATTGAAGCCGGTGGGGCAAGTAGCTCCAAGGACGGCGGCGACATCCACCTCGGCGTCGACCTGCTTCCGAAGCTTCCGCGTGGCAATACCGACCGCAACCGCACCTCGCCGTTCGCCTTCGTAGGCAATCGTTTCGAGTTCCGCGCCGTCGGTTCCAATCAAAGTCCGGCCGGCGCCAACGTGGTACTTAACACGATTGTTGCGGAAGCCTTCGACTGCATCTGCACCCAGCTCGAGGACGCGGTAGCCGGTGGAAAAGAGTTCAATGTAGCTCTGCAAGAGGTTCTTGCGGGAGTCATTAAGGCGCATAAACGTATTCTCTTCAATGGCGATGGCTATACCGACGAATGGTTGGACCATGCCGCTAAGCTAGGCCTACCCAATCTGGTGGCGACGCCGGAAGCGCTGGAAGTGTTGGCCTCGGAGAAAACCAAAGATGTGTTTGCCAAGTATGGCGTACTCAGCAACGAAGAATTGGAGTCGCGTTACAACACCTATAAGGAAACCTACGAGACCGTTATCGGAATCGAAGCGAACACGGCCTTGGATATCGCAAAAACCTTGATTGTCCCCGCGGTCGTCACGGCAATTACCGAATACTCCGAAGTCGCGGCCGTTGCTGGGATTACCGGTGAAATGTCCAGCCTGCTCGAACAGGTGGTGTCTGGTATAGCCCAGCTCGAATCGGCAAAAGGGGCAACTGCAGAGATTGCCGCCATGAACGAATTGCGGGCGTCGGTTGATGCGCTCGAAGCACTCGTTCCGGCCGATCTCTGGCCGTTGCCGAGCTACAACGAGATCCTTCGCGTCTAATCCCGAAGAACAGATCGCCGAAAGGCCTCGCTTCGTGCGAGGCCTTTTTTTATCTTCCAGCGCATGAAACGAATCGGAATCAGTATCGGAGATGTCAATGGCATCGGTCCGGAGGTGGCACTCAAGGCGGTTGGTAAGTACCGTTGGCCAGCTGATGTGCGATTTGTCTTGTTGGGTTCTGAAAGCATTGTTCGCGAACAGGCCAAGTTCATGAGCATTCCAATCTCGCGTAAAGTAGAATTTTTGAATATCGAAAATAAGGTTCAGTGGTCTCCCGGGAGGGTTCGGGTGGATGCCTCCCGTTTAGCCGAAGTGTCCATTCGTCAGGCAGTCGAAGGCTGCCTCTCTGGCGAACTGGATGCCATGGTTACCGCGCCGATCAGCAAGGAGGGGTTTCATAAAGCGGGAATCAACGTGCCTGGTCATACGGAATTCCTCGCCGAACTCACCGGAACTAAAAAATTCGGAATGATGCTCTTGGGCGGGGGTTTGCGCGTCATGCTCGTCACCCGCCATATCCCAATCTCGGAAGTCCCCGCCGCCCTCACCCGCAGGAATATTCGCGAGGCGATTGAGTTGACCGGGCAGGCACTCGCTTTGTCTGGAATCAAGGACGGGGAGATCGGAGTTTGCGGTTTAAACCCCCACGCAGGAGATGGCGGCATAATTGGCCGAGAAGAGATTGATCAGATCAATCCCGCCATTCGTTCCGCCCGAAAGAAAGGATACAACGTTTCCGATGCCGTCCCCGCCGACACCATTTTTTATGAAGCTCGGCGGGGTGACTATGATGCCGTCGTTGCGATGTATCACGACCAAGGCCTCGGTCCGCTAAAAATGATCGGTTTTGACGAAGGCATCAACGTAACCCTCGGTCTTCCAATCATCCGCACTTCGCCCGACCACGGTACCGCCTTTGGCATCGCTGGGAAGAACGAGGCCTCGTCAAAAAGCATGAAAAACGCCATCGCTTTGGCTCTTGAAATGACAGGAAAGAAAAATCCATGGAAGTAAACCCCCGACTCACCAGCCCAAAGGAAGTTCGGGCGTTGCTGGAAAAGCTTGGCCACCGTCCGAATAAGGGGCTGGGGCAGAACTTTTTGATCGACGCCAACATTCTCGACATCATCGCCAATACGGCGGAAATTCAGCCCGACGAATCCGTCCTTGAAATTGGTCCGGGGTTGGGGGCGCTCACAGAACGGATCATTCCCAAGGCCGCATCGGTGACGTGCATTGAAAAGGATCCCACCATGGTGGCCTACCTGAAGTCGCGGTTTAGCGGCTTTAGTCTCATTGAATCCGACGCGTTGGATGTGGATTTAGATGCCCTGTTCGCGGGCGGCATTTCGAAGGTGGCGGCCAACCTGCCGTATTCGGTGGCGAGCCGCCTGATGGTGGATATCGCCGAGTGTGAGCATCGACCGGTGCTCATGGCGCTCACGATCCAGAAGGAAGTCGCCGACCGATTGGTTTCGCCGCCAGGCAATAAGCGCTACGGTGTATTGAGCATTCTTACGGGTGTATTCTACAAAAATACACGGGTCAAAAAAATCAGCCCAACCTGCTTTTTGCCACCGCCGAAGGTGTGGTCGGCGGTCGTTCGGATGGAGTGCCGCGCGGTTTCACTTTTGGGTAGTGCGGAATATCCGGTCTTCAAGAACCTGGTGAAGTCCTGTTTCTCGCAACGCCGGAAGCAAATTGGAACCATCCTCAAGAAGCTGGGTGTGGTACCAGTAGACGCCTTGCTAACTGAAGCGGGAATTGAGCATACCGAGCGTCCGGAGCAGATCGAGATTGAGCGTTGGGTTGCGCTGGCTCGATTGCTCTGATGGCCTTGTTCCAAGGTTCTATTCAAATTTGATGGCCTTTAATGGATTGACTCAAAAGAGTCTAATATCCATATTTATTTCCCATTTTTTCGGAGTTAAAGGTAGGGATTTTTTTTATCTACAAAGCTGAAGGCCAAACCCTGTTGGGATGGAGGAAGATGCTGGCCAATACTGCCAAACGTCCGAGTCCAATATCTGGCCGATCTTCACTAACCGTAACCCGAGTGTCCGGAGAATTGGGGTTCCTTCAGGTATATACAAATAGAAGAAAGAGAAATGATGAAAACATATAAAATTGCACCATTCGTTGTAGATATAACCCCGCCGATCGGACATACGATTGCCTATGGAATTAATGAGAAGATCGACTCGAACATTTATGTCCGAGGAGTGGTGATCGATGATTCCAAGACCAGAGTGGTCATCGCTGCCGGCGACGTACTCTACTTTACCTTTTCCGCATACGACAAAATAGTTGCGGCCCTTGCCGATGCTGCAGGCACATTGCCGGAGAATGTGTTTCTGACTGCCGTCCATCAGCATGATAGCGTTGAAATGAAATTTCCCGGCGAAGATGACTTCATGAGCACGCGCAAGATTAGGCCGGAGTATTGGGAAAAGTGTCTACATGATATTGCTTCCGAAGTGGGCGAAGCGGTGTCGGGTAACTTTTCTACAGTGGAACACATTGCGACCGCCTCAGTCAAAATCAGGGGTCTTGCTTCCAATCGCCGCACCTATAACGAGGATGGTTCTATCGCAATGCGTTATAGCATGTGCGAAGACCTCGAAATCAGGTCGCGACCAGAGGGGGTGTACGATCCCTTCCTGCGAACTATCGCGTTTCTTGATAAGGATGAATCGGTGATCACAGCACTCCACTACTACGCTTGCCATCCGATGGCAGCGTATCATCGAAACATGGTAAGTGCTGATGTGCCGGGCGTGGCTCTTCGCCACGTGGCAGATAAACTGGGAGTTAATGATCGAAATATCTATATAACGGGTTGTGGGGGTAACGTTACCTTCAGCAAGTATGGTTTTTGGGACGGGAGTGAGGAGAATAAAATAAAGAGTAGGGATTTTTTTGGCGAGATCCTAGGCGAGGCTATGGTTGAAAATCTGAGCCGTCTTGAAAAGCAT
This sequence comes from Kiritimatiellales bacterium, assembly GCA_003230915.1. Classification (GTDB taxonomy): domain Bacteria; phylum Verrucomicrobiota; class Kiritimatiellia; order Kiritimatiellales; family Pontiellaceae; genus Pontiella. Next base: position 10,717 of record QIHI01000037.1, read on the forward strand.
CCGTGCGGACCTATAGAAGTTAGATCCGAGAGTCTGGAGCTACCTCTACAAGAGGGGGTGACTGCAGCATCGCTACACAAGATTGTCGAAGATACGGCGAATAGCTTTATGCGGAGTTGGGAAGTAGTGGTCGACAACTGGGATAAATATGGAACTCAAGAGGTTAGGACTCTCTCTTTCGGCGATGAGGTGGTTCTCCTCGAACTTTTTGCGGAGATGGCGGTCGAATACCAACTCTATGCCCATTCGCTTGTGCAGGACAGGTTCTTAGCGGTCTCTGCCTATAATGAGCCTTCATGCTCCTATGTCTGCACCAAAAAGATGTATGAAGAGGGCGGATACGAACCAACCACCACGTGCTTGGATCCCGAAATCGAAGAACGCTTGAAAGCCGTGATTAAGGCATTGCTCGATTAACGATGTGTCGTGTGGAAGCATCTGCCTTTGGGTTGAAAATCTCACCGACAGGATCGCTTATGTTTTCAGTCCGCCGGAATCAGGGATGGTGCGGGAGGATCGGGTCAGAAGATCGCTGCATCGCAAGGCGTCGGATCTGGAGATAGTCAATCTCAGTATGGGTGGTGCCTTCGTTTTTTTGGGAGTTGTAACTGCAGATTCTGTGGGTATGGTGCAGATAGATGGGGCATTGATTTTCCTTTTTGGTGTGAAAATCTTTGAAGGAAACGGCCATCAGTTTCTTTTTTCAATTCCAGAAGGAGACTGAATGGCCTCTAAAAAACGCACTTCCGAGAGAAGCCCGGACGAGGCGAATACCCATACTCATTTGCTATTTTTTCGGAGCTAAAGCAGGGATTTTTTATGGCCAGAAACGAGTCCAACACCATTGAAAAAAAGTTCTGCCCCAGCGGCTTTCCCGAAGCGCAGGGCATGTATGATCCGCGAAACGAACACGATGCGTGCGGCGTGGGATTTATCTGCAACCTGCACGGTAAAAAGTCGCACGATATTATCCACAAAGCCCTCGAAATCCTGGTGCGCCTAACGCACCGTGGTGCGGCAGGCGCAGATCCGTTAACGGGCGACGGCGCGGGTATTCTTTTGCAGATTCCGCACAACTTCTATAAGCGCGAGTGCATGAGCTTCGGCATCGACCTGCCGGCACCGAAGGAGTACGGCACCGGCCTAATCTTCCTGCCGCAGGACGAGCCGCAGCGCGAGCAGTGTAAGCGGATCCTCGAAGAGGCCATCGAATCCGAAGGCCAAATCCTGCTGGGCTGGCGCAAGATGCCGACCAATAACAAAAGTATCGGCAACACCGCCAAGGCGTCCGAGCCGAATATTTGGCAGGTTTTCATTGGCCGCAGCGATGCGGTGAAGAACGAGCGCGAATTTGACCGCATGCTCTACATCATCCGCAAAGTGGCCGAAAATAAGATCTTCAAGTCCGACATGTCGGCGAAAGACGACTTCTATGTGCCGACACTGACCTGCCGGATCATTATCTACAAGGGGCTACTGCTGCCGGAGCAAATGGAGGAATACTATCCCGATCTGCTCGATCCGGAGTTCGATTCCGCGCTGGCCCTTGTGCACCAGCGCTACAGCACTAACACCTTCCCAGCATGGAAACTCGCCCAACCCTTCCATGTATTATGCCACAACGGCGAAATCAATACCGTCAAGGGCAACTGCAACTGGATGAACGCCCGCCAAGGGTTGTTTAAATCGGAGTTGTTTGGAGATCATATCGAAAAGCTCTTCCCGATCATCCAGCCGGGGCTTTCCGACTCCGCCTGTCTCGACCAAGCTGTCGAGCTACTCTACCACACCGGCCGCTCGTTGCCGCACGTGATGATGATGCTGATTCCGGAAGCGTGGCAGAATCACAAAACCATGTCGGCCGAGAAGAAGGCATTCTATGAATACCATTCCTCGTTGATGGAGCCATGGGATGGCCCAGCCTCGATTCCGTTCACCGATGGCAGTTGCCTCGGTGCGATTCTCGACCGCAACGGACTGCGCCCGTCGCGTTATGTCGTGACGAAGGATGGCTATGTGGTCATGGGTTCTGAAACCGGCATTGTGGATATTGATCCAGCGAATATCGAAAAGAAGGGCCGCCTCGAGCCCGGCCGCATGTTCCTGGTGGATATGGATGCGGGCCGCATTATCTCTGATGAGGAGATCAAGGCGGAAATTGCCACGCAGCAACCCTATGGAGAATGGTTGAAGGACAATCTAGTTGATCTCGAAACGCTTGCCAAAAAGGAGGCCAATCCGGTCGATACCGAAACCGTTACCGAACGCCAGCGTATGTTTGGCTACACGATGGAGGATCAAAATCATATCCTTTCCCCGATGGCGCTAACCGGTATGGAAGTGAGCGGTTCGATGGGGATCGATACCCCGATCGCCGCACTTTCCGAAAAACCGCAACTGCTCTATACCTACTTCAAGCAGCTTTTCGCACAGGTTACCAACCCGCCTCTTGACGCATTACGCGAAGAATTGGTGACCTCGGTGTTGACTAATATTGGCTCGGAGCAGGATCTTTTCACCGAGACGGCATTGCACTGCCGCCAGTTGAAGGTAAAAACCCCGATCCTGACCAATGAAACGATGGCGACGATCAAGAATCTCGACCAGCCCGGCCTAAAAAATATCTGCTTACCGATTACCTATAAGGTGGCCGAGGGGGGGCAGGGAATGAAGAATGCGCTTTCCGCACTTTGTGCTGCTGCCTCCAAGGCGATTGAGGAGGGCTACACCATCATCACACTTTCTGATCGCACAGCGGATAAGGGCAATGCCCCGATCCCGGCGCTACTGGCGACGGCGGCAGTCCACCACCACCTGATCCAGAAGCTCCAGCGTACCCGCTGCGGGCTGGTGGTCGAGTCCGGCGAACCACGCGAAGTCCATCACTTCTGCACCCTTTTCGGCTATGGCGCGGGCGCGATCAATCCTTACATGGTCTACGAGACACTCAAGGATATGATTGACCAAGAGATGCTCAAGGATATCGATATGAAGGTCGCCGGCACCAACTTTGCCAAGGCGATCAAGAAAGGCATGCTTAAAACGATGTCGAAGATGGGGATCTCCACGTTGCACTCCTACCGTGGGGCGCAAATTTTCGAAGCACTCGGCATCAGTACTGCCGTGGTGGATCAATATTTCTGTGGAACGGCCTCGCGCATCGAGGGGATCGACCTCTCCGGCATCGCGAAAGAGGTGGAGGAACGCCACAAGAAAGCCTTTCCCGCTCGCAAGATTGCCAAGACTCTGCCGCTCGAAGTGGGCGGAGCCTACAAGTGGCGTCGCAACGGCGAGGACCACATGCTCAACCCGGAGGCGGTCGCCCTGTTGCAGGAGTCGTCCCGTACCGACAGCATCGAACTGTACAAGCAGTTTTCACAGATGATCAACGACAGCGGCCGCAGCATCAAGACGCTGCGCGGTATGTTTAGCCTCAAGATGGACAAGGATTCGATTCCGCTACGCCAAGTCGAACCGTGGACCGAAATCGTCAAACGCTTCAAGACCGGTGCGATGTCCTATGGATCGATCAGCCAAGAAGCGCACGAAACCCTCGCGATTGCGATGAACCGCATTGGCGGAAAATCCAACTGCGGTGAGGGCGGTGAGGATGTCGAGCGCTTCACACCCGACGCCAATGGCGACCTTCGTCGTTCGGCGATCAAGCAGGTGGCTTCTGGCCGCTTTGGAGTAACCAGCAACTATCTAACGAATGCCGACGAAATCCAGATCAAGATGGCGCAGGGCGCAAAGCCCGGCGAGGGCGGTCAACTGCCCGGCCACAAGGTTAAGCCGTGGATCGCCAAGACGCGCAACTCTACGCCATACGTCATGTTGATTTCGCCGCCGCCGCACCACGATATTTATTCCATCGAGGATTTGGCGCAGTTGATCCACGACCTGAAAAACGCTAACCCTTCGGCACGCATCAATGTGAAGCTGGTTTCGGAAGTCGGCGTGGGAACGGTTGCTGCCGGCGTATCGAAAGGCAAAGCCGACGTTGTGCTGATTTCTGGCTACGACGGCGGCACGGGGGCATCGCCGCAGTCGTCGATCAAACACGCTGGCCTCCCGTGGGAACTCGGTCTGGCCGAAGTGCACCAGACCTTGGTACTCAATAATCTGCGCGACCGTATCCGCGTTGAGTGCGACGGAAAGATGCTGACCGGCCGCGATGTGGCCGTTGCCGCTTTGCTGGGCGCCGAGGAGTATGGTTTTGCTACCGGCCCGCTGATGACGATGGGTTGCATCATGATGCGCGTCTGCCACCAGAACACCTGCCCGGTCGGCGTGGCCACGCAGGATCCGGAACTGCGCAAGAAGTTTTCCGGTAAGCCGGAATACATCGTGAACTATCTGCGCTTCGTGGCGGAAGAGCTGCGCCAAATCATGGCGGATCTCGGCTACCGAACCATCAACGAGATGGTGGGCGAAGTGCAGCGGCTTGACACCAACGATGCCGTTGAACACTGGAAGGCCAAGGGCCTCGATTTCTCGAAAATCTTCTACAAGCCCGATATGGGTGCCGAGGTGGGTCGCTACCAGACCGTCACGCAGGATCACGGTTTGGGCGCAGCTCTCGATCACCAGTTGATCGAACAGTCGCAACTGGCACTCAAGCACGCCAAAAAAGTGGTGATCGATACCGAGCTAAAAAACATCAACCGCACGGTCGGTGCGATGCTCAGCCACGAAATCTCCAAACGCTATGGCCAAGACGGCCTGCCGGAAGATACCATCACCATCAATGGAACCGGCTGTGCAGGGCAGAGCTTCGGCGCGTTCGCGACATACGGAATCACCTTCAATGTGAAGGGCGATGCCAACGACTATTTTGGTAAAGGCCTCTCTGGTGCCAAGCTGATTATCCGCCCGCCGGAGGTTTCGACCTTCGCTCCGGAAGAGAATGTCCTGATTGGCAATGTCGCCTTCTACGGCGCGGTGGCTGGGCAGGCCTTCATTCGCGGACTGGCTGGCGAACGTTTCTGTGTTAGGAACTCCGGGGTCGAAACCGTGGTTGAGGGCATCGGCGACCACGGCTGCGAATATATGACTGGCGGCCGCGTAATCATCTTGGGCCACACCGGACGAAACTTTGCGGCGGGCATGAGCGGCGGTGTCGCCTATGTACTCGACGAAGCGGGAGATTTTATTGAAACCTGCTGTAACTCCGACATGGTCGACTTCGATCCGCTTGAAGAGAGCGATATCGAATACGTTCGCGAAAAGATCGAAGAGCACGCGGAGTATACCGACAGCTCGGTCGCCAAACGTCTACTTGCTGATTGGGACGGTGCCTTGAAAAAAATCATCAAAGTAATCCCGATCGATTACAAGCGCGCCCTTGCGTTGCTAGCGGACGAAGAAAAGACTGGAGAATAGGCATGGGAAAACCAACCGGATTTAAGGAATATAAGCGGCAGGTGCCCGTGGAACGCCCCGTCGAGGAGCGCATCGAAGACTATCAAGAAGTCTTCGAGCCGTTTTCAGAGAAAAAGCTGAAGGAACAAGCAGCGCGGTGCATGAATTGCGGGATTCCGTTCTGCCACATCGGTTGCCCGTTGGGTAATATTATTCCCGAATTCAATGATCTTGCCTACAGAGGGCTTTGGAAGAAAGCACACGAAGTGCTTTCCGCCACGAACAATTTTCCGGAATTTACCGGTCGCATCTGTCCGGCGCCTTGCGAGGAATCCTGCGTGCTGGGCATCAACGAGCCAGCGGTAACGATCGAGAATATCGAGAAAATGATTATCGAGCATGCCTTCAATGCGGGCTGGGTGGTTCCTGAGCCGCCGGAACAACGCACCGGGAAATCTGTGGCGGTGATCGGTTCCGGCCCATCCGGACTAGCCGCCGCTGACCAGCTCAACCGTGCAGGCCATACAGTGACCGTTTTTGAACGCTCCGACCGTATCGGTGGACTGTTGCGCTACGGCATTCCAGATTTCAAGTTGGAAAAGAACATCATTGATCGTCGCCTTGAAGTAATGGAGTGCGAAGGCATTGTATTCAAACCCAACGCGGCTATCGGAACGGATGTATCCGTTGATGAACTGGAGGTTTTCGATGCCGTTGTATTGGCCATTGGTTCCACAACGGGCCGTGACCTTCCGGTGCTTGGAAGAGATCTCGAGGGCGTACATTTTGCGATGGACTTCCTTCCGCAGCAGAACAAGGAAGTGGCGGGTGATGGAGTCGAAGACAAGATTTCCGCCGAGGGCAAGAATGTCATCGTAATCGGCGGAGGGGATACCGGCTCCGATTGCGTCGGGACGTCTATCCGCCAAGGTTGCAAGTCCGTTGTCAACTTCGAGCTTTTCCCGCAACCACCGAATGAACGCCCGGCGCACCAACCTTGGCCCTATTGGCCGATGAAGCTACGCGGCAGTTCCTCGCATCGCGAAACGGAGGGGGATAAACGCTCCTACGCGATCCTGACCAAGGAATTTATTGGGGATGCGAGCAATAAGCTAACCGCGTTGCGCTCCGTGAACATCGAGTTTAATCGCGAGCGTAAGACGGGGAATGCGACTATGGATGAGATCGCGGGAACGATGAAGGAGTGGAAGGCGGATCTCGTTCTGCTGGCACTCGGCTTTATTGGCCCCGAACAGGACAACGTTATTAAAGAACTTGGCGTTGAACTCGACGAACTCGGCAATATTAAAACCGATAAGAACTACCAAACCAACGTTGAGAATGTCTTCACGGCTGGCGACTGCCACCGCGGACAATCCCTCATCGTCTGGGCCATCTCCGAAGGTCGCGAAGCCGCACGCAGCGTGGATCTGTTCCTGATGGGTGAATCGAATCTGCCCACAAAGGGGCCGGACGACCTACCGAAGAGATAAGGCCTTTCTCTCACGGATCGTGAACATGCAGATCCTCGTCGGCATTGACGATATCTTTGATGGCGATGAGCTCGGCATCGATGAGCTGGCCGATAGAGGTTTCAGGGCTTTGGCCGAGCTGGTTTGAAAAGTCGATGAGCTTTTCAAACACGGTTTCGGTCATTGCGCCACCGGGTGGAACCCGGGTAACTTCGAAGCGATATTCATTTGCGGTAGCTTCGATGCTGGTGACGAATAGGTGGTGGTCGATCCCTTGGTGGAGAAATCGGTTTTCTGCAACAATATGGCCTCTCATCTCAATCTCCGTTAACTGCGTTAACATTAATATCGTCTCCGGAAATTGGAAAGGCCATTTTCGTATTATCATTTAGTTTCGGATGAGTCATCCGTGGATTTTCCTGCGCGTAGGGCTGGGTGACGCTAGGAAATTGGGTCGGCAATAAATGTTTCGAGCCATTCGGAAAAATGGATCTGCGGCGCACTCAAGCTGGGGGTATTGAAATGTGGTTTGACTCGATCCACTATATGCTTATAGTCGCCGCCTTCTTTTCAAGAAGGGTCACCCAAAGGAGTACATCCATGAATAAATTAACGATCAAAGATTTAGATATTCAGGGCAAGCGCGTACTGATGCGCGTCGATTTCAACGTGCCGGTAAAAGATGGCGTTGTGGGCGACGACACCCGCATCGTGGCGGCACTACCCTCCATTAACTATGTGCTCAAAAATAGCGGTTCGCTTGTGCTGATGAGTCATTGTGGGCGTCCGAAAGGCGAAAAAAACATGGAGTTCACGCTCAAGCCCGCCGCGGATCGTCTGGCCGAGCTGGTTGATGCCAAGGTGACGCTCGCTCCCGATGTGATCGGCGATGAAGTAAAGGGGTTGGTTGACGGGCTACAGGCGGGTGAAATTCTGGTTCTCGAAAACGTCCGCTTCTATAAGGAAGAAGAAGGCAAAGGTTGTACGGCGGAAGAGCAGGACGCCTTCGCGAAGGAACTTGCCTCGTATGGCGATATTTATGTTTCCGATGCCTTCGGCACCGCGCACCGAGCGCACGCCTCCATGGCCGTCGTTACCAAATACATCGATCAGTGCGCCGCTGGATTTTTGCTCGAAAAGGAGATCGAATATCTCGGAAAGGTACTTGAGTCTCCGGAGAGGCCGTTCGTTGCCATTATTGGGGGCGCCAAAATTTCGGGCAAGATTGATGTGGTGACCAGCCTAATGGAAAAGTGTGATACCATCCTGATTGGCGGGGGTATGGCCTATACTTTTTTCAAGGCTCAGGGGCTGACCGTCGGTGATTCGCTGCTTGAAGAAGATAAGGTCGAACTGGCGGGTGATATTCTCAAACTCGCAGAAGTCAAGGGAGTCAATCTTCTGCTTCCGGTCGATAATCTGGTGGCTGATTCCTTTTCCGCCGAGGCCAATATCTGGGTCTCTGAAGGGGATATTAAGGAAGGTCTCATGGGTCTCGATATCGGCCCCGAAACCATCAAGCTCTTTTGCAGTGAAGTGGCCAAGGCGAAGACGGTGGTCTGGAACGGGCCGATGGGTTGTTTCGAGTTGGAGCCGTTCTCGAAGGGAACCTATTCCGTTTGCCAGGCCGTGGCCGACTCCGACAGCGTCAGTATTATCGGTGGTGGCGACAGCGTAGCGGCGGTCAAACAATCCGGTTTGGCCGAGAAGATGAGCCACGTCTCCACCGGCGGCGGTGCGTCGCTCGAGTTCATGGAGGGCAAGCCGTTACCCGGTATTGTTGCACTGACCGATGCATAGTTGGCGGTGACCAGCGCAAGTAAAAACGTCCACCATCCGGTGGGCGTTTTTTATTTATTTTGGGCGTGTACGCTGACGTTCAGATCCTTGATTAGGCCATCTTCGAGGCGGTAGATCCAGCCGTGGACTGTGAGTTCCTGGCCCGCACCCCAAGCGTTCTGCACCATGGTCGTGTTGCAGATATTATCTACCTGCTCGACGACATTGAGCTCGCAGAGGCGGTCGGTGCGTTGTTTGGGATCGGCGATGGCATCGAGCTGTTCGGTATTGAAGCGGTAGACATCCCGGATGTGCCGAAGCCAGTTGTCGATCAAACCGTGGGGCTGTCCATCAAGTGCGGCCTTGATGCCGCCGCAGCCGTAGTGGCCGCAAACGATGATGTGCTTCACCTTTAGCACTTCGACGGCATATTGGATGACGGAGAGGCAATTCAGATCGGTATGCACTACGACGTTGGCAATGTTGCGGTGTACGAAAATCTCTCCGGGAGGGAGGTTGACGATCTCATTGGCCGGTACCCGGCTGTCGGAGCAACCGATCCAGAGATATTCCGGGGTTTGCTGCGTGGAGAGTTGTTCGAAGAAACCGGGCTTCTCGCGTTCAATGCGTTTCGCCCAGCTACGGTTATTTTCCAAAAGAGTATTCGGTGTGTCCATATTCTGCCTCGGTTAGATTGGTCGACATTGTTCCAATCTTTGGAAAAAACGCGAGCCGAAAGTTTCAATCTACTGAAAATGGGACAAGTTTAAGCACTGTATTATTTATAGCGTATATACTATAAAATATATTATTAAGGCATTATCACTACTGTCCCAACGTTTAAGAAAATTATTGATGCAAAGCACCTAAAATGAAGTTGTTACATATAAAACTTACCCTTGCCGACTTGAATCGGATTTCGGGATATGATCGCGCTCTTTCAGGGAGGGCGAACGATGTATTCCGGAACAACAGTCTTTTCACAGTTAATGCAACAGCTTCCATGGGACGTTTGTGGATCGGTATCAGGGCGACTACAAGGTCAAGACCTTCCGGTGTGCCGAACACTTCCGAGTGATGGCTTTTGCTCAGTTGACCTATCGCGAGAGCCTGCGCGACATCGAGGCCTGCCTGCGGGCAATGGAACCCAAACTTTATCACATGGGTATTCACAGCACCGTGTCACGCAACAACCTTTCGAATGCGAACGAGAATCGCGACTGGCGCATTTACGCCGAGTTCGCCCAGGTGCTGATTCAACAGGCCAGAGAGCTTTACGTGGACGACTCCACATTTCCGGATCTCGACGCAACGGTCTATGCGCTCGACTCGAGTACGATCGACCTTTGCATGACGCTGTTCCCGTGGGCGCATTTCCGGCGGACGAAAAGCGCGGTGAAGATGCACACGCTGCTCAACCTCTGCGGCAACATTCCCGAGTATATCCTGATAACAGAGGCGAATGTGCACGACGTGAACGTGCTCGATCACATCATCCCGCTGCCCGGCGCCTACTATGTGATGGATCGCGCGTACCTCGATTTCGAACGGCTCTACAGCTTGCACACGCTCAAGGCGTACTTCGTGACACGTGCGAAAAAGAACTTCCAGTTTCAGCGCCGCTATTCACATCCGACGGATCGATCCACCGGGATTATTTGCGACCAGACCGTAATGCTCACCGGGTTCTACCCGAAACAGCGTTATCCCGAAGCGCTACGAAGAATAAAATACCGCGATCCCGAAGGGCGGGTGCTGGTGTTTCTGACCAACGATTTTTTACTGCCTGCCCTGACGATAGCCGAACTTTACAAGGCCCGTTGGCAGATCGAACTATTCTTCAAATGGATTAAGCAACACCTGCGCATCAAAGCCTTCTTCGGTACGAGCGCCAACGCCGTCAAGACGCAGATTTGGATCGCCGTTTGCGTTTATCTACTCATCGCAATAACAAAGAAGCGGCTGAAAATCGAACAGTCGCTCTACACAATTCTACAGATATTGAGTGTGTCCGTTTTCGAGAAAATGCCCCTTTTACAGGCGTTTCAGGACGGAGAATGCAGGATCAATGGAAGCGACTTCTGCAACCAGTTGCAGTTGTTCGACTAATACTGGGACACTAGTG
>QIHI01000034.1 GCA_003230915.1 Kiritimatiellales bacterium
CCAAAACAAAAATAATGAGTGCTTCCACAGCTATTCTCCTTTTTGCGCCATCAACGGCTTAATCATTTCATGAACGACCTGCCCATCGTGTACCAGTAGCGCGCCCTTCACGATTTCATCTTCGAGATCGATGGAAAATTCATTTTCCTTCACCATGTTGAGCAAGAAAGTCGTAATGTTCTTGGCGAATAACTGGGAGGCATGAACAGCCGACCGCGAGGGATAGTCGGTGGTTCCGACAATCCGGACTCCGTATTTCTCCACCACTTTTCCAGCCTCGGCTCCTTCGGTATTTCCGCCGCGCTCGGCGGCGAGGTCGATAATTATAGATCCAGGTTGCATGGCTTGTAGCATGTCGTCGGTAATCAGAACGGGTGCTTGCTTTCCAGGAATAGCGGCCGTGGTGATAACCACATCGACCGCCGCCACTTTCGCTTTCATTTGCTCCTGCTGCTTCGTATAGAAATCGTCCGACTGCGCCTTGGCATAGCCGCCCGAATCCTCAGTTCCTTCAGTTTCTAGATCGAACTCGACAAACTTGGCACCCACACTTTCAACCTGTTCCTTTACGGCGGGGCGTGTGTCGTAAGCCTCGACCACCGCGCCGAGGCGCTTGGCGGTGGCGATGGCCATCAAACCAGCGACACCTGCTCCTATCACAAAAACTTTGGCCGGAGTGATTGTTCCTGCAGAGGTCATCAGCATCGGGAAATATTTCGGTAGCAGTTCCGCTGCCTCGATCACAGCACGGTAGCCGGCAATTGCCGCCATTGAGCTGAGTACATCCATGCTTTGCGCACGGGTGATGCGCGGCACAAATTCCAGACCGAATCCGTTAATCCGCTTTGCGGCCAGCTGCTCCATCAAATCAAGACGCAAGAAAGCATCCATCAGGCAAACAAGCGTGGTTCCCTCGCGTAGAAAACCCACCTCGCTGGGTTCTGGCGGCCGCACCTTGAAAAGAATATCGGCGGAAGAGTAGAGGGCCTCAGCATTCGGGGCGATGGTTGCCCCCGCGTCTTCGTAGGCCTTGTCAGCATAGAAGCAACCCACCCCTGCGCCAGCCTCCACCTGAACCTTAAACCCAACCTTTGTTAGCGATGTAATGAACGATGGAATCAAGGCAACCCGGTTTTCTCCAGGGTGAATTTCTTTTGGAATCGCAACCAACATGTGCACACCTTTCGGTTAATATATAATATTGTCCGCTACCCTTTAGCATCTATATGCGCAAATCAATTATAGGCTGTCAAGAGAACATTTTCTGGTAGGTTGAAATTCAAAAAAGGGACGGCTGATTAAAAATCAACCGCCCTAAGCTTTTCATTTGCCCGAATTTTCGGTATGTTCTGTACTTCTACATCGACATACTAAACGACATATTTTTCACTTTTGCCGCTGCGCAGGCATCCATCACCTTGATGATACGGGCGTGCAGGGTCTTGTCCGCAGGCAGAATATTTACGATCAACTCGCTACCCGATGAATCAGCTGCTTGCCGGTATTGAATCAACTGGCCGATAAGGTCGTCGAGATCGGTTGTCCCCTGCCCGAAGGTCATGCCTTCAATCATGATGTCGCCCATTTCCGTGATTTCAATTAACACCTCAATCGGAAGGATGATCGGCTCCGCTGTATCCACTTTGGCCGGAAGCATAAAGGAGAGGTCTGCTTCCTTCTTGATCAGCGATGCGGTTACCATGAAGTAAATGAGTAACAGGAATACCACGTCGATCAACGGAGTGATCTGCAACTCGGCCTTTTTATTTGTTAGGTCTTCAAGCAGTTTCATGGTTATTCCTCAAAGGTTGCATAGATGAGGGCGGTCGCACCGACCTCGCCACATGCAACCATGATGTCTTTATTGGTCTTGTATTCCACGGCTCCATCCGCCCGAACAAAAACTCGCAGTGCTGGATCAAGATCCAGTTCCTCACTAACGAGTTCCCTTAATTCCTCAATACTCACAGGAGTCATTCCAACATAAATCTGATTGTTGGCATCCACCGTGACGATTAAGCGGCCCTTAGTACCGTCAGGAACCTTTGCGGATTTAGCCTCGGGCAGTGTGATATTAATTTTTTCTGTCACAACCACGGAGGCCACCATGAAGAAGATGAGCAACAGGAATACCATGTCAATCATGGGAGCCATGTCGATTTCGACATCGTCTTTTCTGGGTAGTTTGAGTTTCATTTCATACCTCGTCCAGCAGGGGTTTATTCACTGGCGTCGGATGCGGATCCCTCACCCATACTCTCAAAACCGAGCGGAAGCTCGCCGGACTCCAACGTGTCGAGCAATGCGCCGATATTACGGCCGAGCGTTGCTGTGGATTTGATGAAGTTATTTCGGAAATAGTAGTAGGCGAGCATACATGGAATAGCAATGATCAGACCGGTTGCCGTTGTGACAAGAGCCTCACCAATGTTTCCGGCGAGTTCTTGAGGTTTGCCCATGCCTTTCGAACCAATAGTCTCGAAGGCTTTGATCATACCAGACACCGTTCCGAGCAGTCCGAGCATCGGGGCGGTTGCTCCAATAATGGAAAGATAGTCAACGGCTTTCATATATTGAGTAACTTTTTCCGTGCTGGCTTCTTCGATCGCTTCCTTCACCTTACCGTAGTTAATTTCTCCCGTCTTGGAGCAACGTTCAAGACCCGCCGCAAATACATAGGTAAAGAGGGTTTCGTTCTCCTTACAGAGTGCATGGGCTTCAATAATCTTTTTCTCTTTCATCAGTTGGATGAAATTTGGCATCAAATCGGGGCGCAATAAAACCTTCTCACGCAGGGAAATTCCGTTTTGAACAATGAAGAAAACCATGCCTACCGAGAACAGACCTAGCGGATACATAGACCAACCTCCCTGTTTGACCATCTGCATTAACGTAGTTTTTTCCATCTTAGGCTTTGCGGCCGCTTCGTCGCTACCCTCTGTATTCTGAGCAAATGCAACGGGGCCCATTACTAGGCTGAAACAAAAGGCCAATTTAATAATTTTTCTACTCATTTTCTTACTCCTCTCCGTTCGGTTAAACTTCTTCTGACATTAAACTTTCCTCTACCTGTTTTTCAGCACGTAACTTTTCGATCTTGATCTTCAGCTTCTTCGCTTTGTCGAATTCCGGTGTGTTTTTGTACAGAATAAGAATCTGACGACAAACCTCTTCGGCTGAATCATACATACCGAGTTCGGTATAGACTTCAGCGCAGAGCATTTCGGCAGGTTGCATCCAGTCCGGGTCTTGACTATTAAATGCCACGATTCTGGCAACCAATTCCATGGCCTGACTGTACTGCCCATTTAACACAAGCAGTTTTGCCTTAATGTAAAGCTCTTCCGGAGAGGCCTCTTTGGAGGTTTCTTGCTGCCAGCCATACTCGGCGAACAAAGCCCTAACATCTTCGGATTTTCCGGATTCAATAAGCGATAATGCCTGATAGGTTTGCGCCTTGGCTTGTAGCAAGGGATTCCGGTTGTCCCTTGCAATTTCCTCTGAAATAGCCAACGAATTATCGTATTTTCCCGTACGGTGATACAACTCCATTAACAAGGCGTTATATTTTGTTAGGTTCGATGAAATATCGCTGTATTCGGAAAAGGGTTCAATGGATTTGGAAAGCGTGGTAATGATCCGATTAAACTGCCGAGCCTCCATCATTTTTGAAATTTTATCGGCATCGACATCGACTTTGAACTTAAGTTCTTTCACCGTCGATGCTCCAATTCGTATCGGTCTAACCGCTGTTTTCGTCTGGAATTCAATCCAGTCGCCGTCGCGGCGGATAAGGTTTCCTTTCCATGACCGCCCGTTGCCCATCAGTAATTCAACGGGCAATGGACTGGTCTGTGCAAAGCACCCAGTAAGGAGTCCAGCGGCTAAAGTTAAACTTAAAATCGTTTTTTTCATTTACGCATCCCTGTATTTCTTCTTCAGCTCCCGTGCGGTTTCGATCTGCGGGAGAGTGTTCACATATGGGTCTTCCATCATGGCCTCGAGGGTGCTGACAACATCCTCATAACGATCCAGCCGAATCAGGCAATCCACCGCACCCAGATAGCCATCTGCTGCCCAGATTCCATCGTCATATCCCTTCATCAATAGGTAGGTTCGTTGGAAGAAGGAGTGTGCGATTTCGTAGTCTTCTAGTGCCAGACGGCACCGGCCCATGCCGTACATGGCCTCGGCGAAGAGGGCTCCTCGCCAGTCACTTACCCCCATAACCATATTATAGGCCTCTTCTGCTTCTTGGTATTTCTCCAACCCGTATAGCGTATCCGCCTTGAGAATCTGAGCCCAACCCATGAACGGTTCGATACCAAACAGACTCTGAACCTCATCGATGGAATTCAATACCCCTTGGGTGTCCTCTGAAAATACCAACTGGAAGCTCTTCGCTCGATAGGCATGCCAGAGCTCTTCAGACTCTTCAAAATTCTCAAGAAAATAGGTATAGAGCAATCCCATCTGCTCGGTATCGCCCGCCATCACTGCAGAATTGCACATAAGCGCAAGGGAGATCGGGGTGGTTATGGAAAGATCCTGATGATCGGCAAGTAGCTCATCCCCTAGGGCTGCGGCAGCCTCCTCGCCCTCTAGATGAGCTATGGCCACGCGCAACCGTAGCCTGAGAGTTTCATTCTCGTCCCCTTCGATCCCATCCAATTTGAGGGACAGTTTCACGGCCAAGCTTTGTAAATCCTCTTCAGAAAGGTGTTGTTCGGAAATTTTAACAAGCTCGAGAACAATTTTATCGACGCCTTCTTGCCCAACCTCATTCCCGAAGCGTTCGACCGCATCGAGATAGGCTTCGACCGCATCTTCGACTTGTCCCATTTCAATCTGCGACTGCCCAATCCAGAAAACAGCCTGCGCCACGTCGGCTTCCGATTCAAGGAGCTCCATGTAATAATCCATCAAATCGATAATATCCTGCCACTTGGCCTCCAGCTTGTAGACCTTGGCGGCCTGAAAAGCCGCATAGGCGGCCTGTTGCGGGGCATAGGCCTTATCGATCGCCTTGCGATAATCTTCCAAAGCCCGGTCAAGCGTATGGGGATCGTATTCATCGATACTTAGGGTATCCGGATTATCGTTACCATCCTTAGCCGCTTCGATGTCACCACGCATACTAAAGGCTTCTGACACCAAAATATTGTCCGGATGCTTATTAATGAATTTAGTGAATACGGTTTCAGATTCTTCAAACTCTCCCAAGCCGAATAAACAAACAGCCTCCCGGAACATAGCCGGCGCATATTGCTCGCCAGTATTGTGATTCGTCTGATAGAGGCGGAAATCCTCGACCGCATCCTCATACTTTTCCTGTAACATGGAGGTTATTCCGCGGAAGTAAACGGAGTCGGCCAGAAAGGAGCTGTCCAGAAAACTATCGATAATTACGCTAAACTGTTCGCCGGCCAACTCGTATTGCTTGTTTTGGAAAAAACCAAAGGCCAGTACATAGTGGAGATCGGCGGCAACCGCGAGTTCTCCGTCCTCGTTCGACGGCGGAATACGCTCGATATACTGCCTCAAAGAGATCACTTTTTCGAGGTTTTGCTTGTTCATCTGGTCGCGCATCGCCATCGAAAGTAGGCTACGCGCGTATTGTCCAGCGGGATTTTCGTTGAGGTAGCTAATAACCCGTTTCTCAGCACGCTCAGATTCCCCTAGCTCATAGAGAATTAAAACCGACTGCAATACCGAGGCCTCGCCGACATCACTGTTTCGATCCTTCTCATAGAGGCTATCGAAGAGTACATAGCCCTCCCAGTAGCGCTTAACCTCGGCATAGATTTGCCCAATACGAAAGGCCACTTCGTCCTCGTAGGGGGTGAGCTCCTTTAGAATAGCCATGGATGCCTTGAGAGAATCGAGTTCTTCCTGCTGGTCGTCTATATCGATTTGCTTGACGCCGCGCTGGGTATCCTTGGCAATCGATGCCGATAGCCGATCCACCCGCTCCTGAGAAAATTCCAACAACTCTTCCCTTGGGAGCACCATGCGGTAGAGCAACAATGAATTAAGATAATCGTCCGATTCACCCGCATCAAACAAGGCCTTACCCGCCCGCATCAGGGTCAAGTTCAAAGTAATGTCATATTTTGCATCTGTACGGTATAAGCGAGGAATCCATCCAAACAACGCCCTCCACTGCTCGGACTCCACCATCGCACGTACGATCATGATTTGAGTCAACTGCCGGGTACGCGCACTCTTACTATTTTCTGCCGTAAAAGAGAGCGGTTCAATGCAGTCCACCCAAGCCTCTTGACGGAATCGTGCCTGACCCAACAGCAAATTTGCCGTCAGACGGTCGTCCACTGCCAACTGGGGCATGTTGAGCAATTGTTGAGCAATCGTCGCGACCTCCTCCCACTCCTGGGCTTCGAGATGCCCCTGAGCTATCATCCGCAAGGCCATGCGCTCTTCCGGATGCGGCTCGTTCTTTAGATAATCCTTGAGCAATACCCTTCCAGCCGCTGTATCACCAATTTGATAGTGGGCACGTGCCAGCTGGAAACGGGAGTTTTGAAGGGTCTCGCGCCCCTGTGCGGAAGTCAGCTCTTTCGTACGACGAATCACTTCCTCTAAAGCGGGAATCGCGCCGGAATAGTTCCCTTGCTCCAGCATGGCAGCGGCAGCGCCCACCACGCCGGAAATACCCATCAACGCATAATCTTGAGCATAAGAAGAACTGACCGTGAGTACCGCCACGATCAGAGCCCCTCGGCAAACCGAACTTCTCAATGACTGAAAACCAAACATAATATATCTACCCCTCAAAGCACTGTTTCAATAACGAACCGGGCGATCATCTTGAGCATTCCTTCCGCCCAAGCCTACTTAGGCCGAAACACAATACGCGTTATCGAAGACAGGCTATATATCCTCCAAAAGCAATTCAAGCCTATACTATCGGGTAGACTATAAATTAAAATGATCCAACTCTCCTGAGGTTTTGAAATTCTGTCTCTTGCGGGGATACCGATTGATCCAGTTCTCGATTTCTTCAAGAGTGAGTCGAGTGCATTTCGTTACATCGCTTTCTGTTAGGATGTCTCGCCGAATCATACGACAGGTGTTCTCGTTGCTTCCGCTCTATCCAAGACGGGCACATTATGCCCAATAATCGGAAAATTATTTTGGCTTCTGAGATGGTTTTTAATGCAATAATCTTCTGTGTTATCCCGTCTTGCTTTATTCATGCAGGAAACTAGACTGCACTAAATCAAGAACCATAGGGTTGCGTTTTCTATGACAAACAGACGAATTTCATTGCCGACACTCACCCTTCTATCGATCGCCGCCATGCTACTCCAAGCGACGGCTCAAGGTTCTCCATCCGCACCCGTAGCCCCTACCAATCCTGTGGCGCGGAAGGTCGAAACTCCCAAAACCGCCGAGAAGCTTTATTCCTTTAAATTCGAAGGAGCCGACCTCGACACCGTCATGGCAACCTATTGCGAGTGGACTGGTCATATCTACCTGAAAAACGACGCCGTAAAAGCCACCATCACGCTCAAAGCCGAAAGCCTCACGAAGCAGGAATGTATCCAAGTCGTCCAGGCCATTCTTGGCATGAATAATATTGCCTTGGTTCCCATGAACGACAAGTTCCTGAAAGTCGTGCAATCCACCTCCCCTGATCTCGGCGGGCAGGGTCTCAAGATCCATCTTGATCCTGAACAGAAATACGGCAATACCGACAAGATCGTCACGCAGATCATCCAGCTCCATAATGTCGAAATTCCAGAAGTACAAACCGCCGTTCAGCACCTGATGCATGCCTATGGGAAAATCCAAACCCTCGAGCGTAACAATAGCCTGATGATCACCGATACCGAATCGAACATCCTGCGCATCCGAGAATTGATCAAGTTCATGGATCAAGCCAGTGCCGGCATCGAACCGCGCATCTACGAAATAAGGCATGCAGATGCCACCGAAATCGCCGCCAAACTTTCCGAAATCATCACGCTGGCACAAAAAGACCAAAAGCCAGGTGCTAGCCCGCCCGGAGTAATCCGCGCACGCACCACACGGGGTGCAACCCAATCCGCCGCCCCCACCAAGGCCACCATCTCCACGACTGAGAGAAGCGGCACCCTCATTATCCAAGGCAATGTGAAGGTGATGGCCGACGAGCGCACCAATGTTCTCATCATCTTCTCACAAGAAGATAACTTTGATTTTTTTGACAAGATCATCAGTGTACTCGACATCGAAGTCGACCCAGCTATCACCTTTGAAGTCATTAACCTTGAATATGCCGATGCTTCAGAGCTTTCCGCAACTCTCAACGAATTAGTTGGGGCAGCGACTGGATCACGTGGCAGCAATTCCTCCTCCAGCAGATCACGTAACCCCGGCGTCCAGCGTGCCAGCGGCAACAGTAGAAGAATCCTCCAACAAAATGCGGCTACATCTGCTTCCACGATCCAAAACCTTAGCCGTCTGTCAGAATATACCAAAATTCTAGCGGACGAGCGTACCAACTCCATCCTACTCATGGGCGAAAAGACTGATATCGTTGCCCTTAAAAATGTCATCAAGAGCCTTGATGTCATGCTCGAACAGGTCATGATTGAAGCTGCCATTTTTGAAATTGGCCTTTCCGAATCCCTTAGACATGGCATCGATTGGCTTTATCGGAGCCAAGGGGATGATCAAATTGGCGCATGGGACGGCCAGTCGCTTATTACCAACGCAATAGACAATGTTGCAGCAGGAGCATTAACTTACTACCAGAACCTAGCAGGTATTGACTCACAGCTGGCCATCAACCTTGCCGCAACAGACAACGATGCTCGGCTCCTGGCAACACCTATCATCATGACTACTGACAATACCGAGGCGAAGCTCAGCATTGGCGAGCAACGACCCGTCGTAACTTCAGTCGATTCGTTTGCAAACAGCTCAGGAACCCAGCGCTCCAACTATGAATATAGAGACATTGGCATTCAGCTCACCATCACACCGCGCATCAACCCACAACGTTTTGTCGTCATGGAGCTCGTTCAGACCGCAGACCAACTTGGAGGAAATGTCGATATCGATGGCAACCCAGTACCCATCATCCTTAACAGGGAGTTTGAGGCAACCATTACCGTACCGGACAGAGGAACCGTTGCCTTAGGCGGGTTAATCACCTCCGAATGGAATGACAACATAACAAAAATTCCAATTTTGGGCGATATCCCCTTGATTGGTCGATACCTCTTTAGTTCGGTCACAAAAACTGAAACCCAACGGGAGCTTATTGTGCTAATCACCCCTTATGTGCTGACCAATCAGGCTGAGCTAGAACAGGAGACAGAGCGAGTCTACAAGGCCACCGACATTAACGCTAGAGACTGGTCCTCAACAGGTTGGTCAGATAGCAAACTTCAATCTATTCCCGATCCTGTAGAAATGGAATAGGCATC
This sequence comes from Kiritimatiellales bacterium, assembly GCA_003230915.1. Taxonomy (GTDB): domain Bacteria; phylum Verrucomicrobiota; class Kiritimatiellia; order Kiritimatiellales; family Pontiellaceae; genus Pontiella. Next base: position 9,438 of record QIHI01000034.1, read on the forward strand.
CCCACGATGCAGAACATCCACTTCATCGGCATTGGCGGGGTTGGCATGAACGGCCTTGCCCAGCTCGCCGCCTGCTCCGGTTATTTGGTCTCGGGATCTGATCGCGGTTATGATTCTGAGTCCGCAACTTTCCAAGCCCTCGAAAATCTCGGTATTCAGATTTTTCCGCAGGATGGATCGGGCATAACCGCCGACATCAAACAAGTTGTTTTTAGTACAGCCATTGAATCCGATAATCCAGATATCCAACAATCCAAACGGCTTGGCATCCCTCAATTTCACCGCGCAGAATTCCTTAAACAACTCATTGGCAACGACCAGTTGATCGCCATCGCCGGCACCGCCGGAAAAACCACCACGACCGGGTTGCTTGGCTGGATCTTCGAATGCCTCGGACAAGACCCTACCGTCTATAATGGTGCCGCCGTACTCAACTGGAAAAACAAGTCCTCGCTCGGAAATATCCGAAAGGGGAAATCCAACCTCTGGATCATCGAAGCCGACGAATCCGACCAATCACTCCTCAACTTTCACCCCACTCATTCCATCATTACCAATATTTCCAAAGACCACTACGAACTCGATGAACTCAATCGTATGTTCGACCAGTTCGAATCTCAAACGAGCGGAGCCACCATTAGAGGGCATAAAATAGAGCCGGCGTCTGTACCGTCTAAAATGATCGGAAAGCATAATCACGAAAATACACAGTGCGCAGCTGCACTGTGTTCCGCACTTGGAATGGATATGGAACGGGTTTGCGATGCAATTTCACATTTTAAAGGTATCGAGCGGCGACTGGAAATTACGGGAAAAGTTGATGGAATCACGGTCATTGACGACTACGCCCATAACCCGGCTAAGATTGCCGCCGCTCTATCGGCCGTGGAAGACACGGTCGAGCGTGTGCATGCATTCTGGCGACCGCACGGATTCACCCCGCTCTTCCAATGTCAGAACGATCTCATCCGAACCTTCAAGCAAGCAAGACCCAAGTCTCTATTCATTCTTCCGGTCTACTATGCAGGCGGGACGGTAGATAAAAAAACCACCTCGGCAGACTTCGTGGCAAAGCTCAATTCAGCTGGTGTTCCAGCGATGCTTGTGCCAGATTACATCGCTTTAAAATACGAGCTTGAACATTGCGCCGTCGCTACTGATGCCATCCTCGGAATGGGTGCCCGCGACCCAGAACTTCCACTATTTTCTAAAAAACTGGTTGTCGAATGGAAAAGAAATTAACCATTGAAAGCCTGCAGAATCCGCGAGTAAAGGCGGCTGTAAAACTACGTAAGGCTAAGCTCCGGAAAGAAGCAGGGCAAACCTTGGTGGAAGGCCATCGTGAAATCCAACGCGCCACCACAAGCGGTTGGAAACTCAACGAACTATATTATTGCCCCGAGCTACATCTGGATCCCGAAGCCCCCAAACTAGTTTTAAATATTCAAAAAAGCGGAGTTCCGGTATTTCAGTGCTCCGAATCCGCCTTCCGAAAAATGTCGTATCGCGATACGCCGGACGGCCTATTGGCGCTTTCGCCGCTGGTCGGGAGAACTCTTGGCGAGCTAGAGTTGCCGGATAATCCGTTATTACTCATCGCGGAGAATCTGGAAAAACCGGGCAACCTTGGAACTATCCTGCGCACGGCGGACGCCGCCGGTGCAGACGCCGTAATCGTCTGCGGTCAAAAGACTGATATCAACAATCCAAATGTGATCCGTGCGAGCATTGGAACCCTCTTTTTCATGCCAATCGCACAGGCCTCTTCGAAGGAAATCATCCAGTGGCTAGATAGAAATAACATTCAAATACTAGCTACGATGCCGGATGCCGCACTTGACTACACCGAAGTTGACCTCCGTGGCGGAATCGCCATTGTTGTGGGATCGGAGGACGAGGGACTCACACCAGCATGGGTCGGTGGATCCGTGCTCCAACTCTCAATCCCCATGTTTGGTAAAAACGACTCCCTTAACGTTTCCACCGCTGCGGCCATATTGCTCTATGAAGCCATTCGACAACGGAAAAACCCTTGATAAACAGCCCGTTCCTGTTATCTGTTAATTTTTAGTTGAAAAATATTCAACGAATAATCCTTTTTTTTTGTCGTACATAACCGAAAGAGTTATTCGGGCAAGCCAAATGAAATAAATATTTATTTTCAATATTTTGGTTTGCAACAGTTAAAATCCACCATAAGGTTCGTCTAACAACGAAAGGGAGGTTGAATATGGCTACCAACCCAGCAGGCAAAGGAACAAAGACAATTGGTATCAACATGAAAATGGCGATGGCCAAAGAGCTGGAACAGCGCGCGGCGTCAATGCAGCTCTCCACAGGTGCGTATTGCAAAATTATTCTGGGCGAATGGATTAAGTCGGGGAAAAAACTTCAACTAAGAGAATCCTAACCCATCCCAAGGATGAATCGTAAAGCCGTCTTCCCCGTGCCAAGGAAGGCGGTTTTATTTTCTTCACCTACTTCCCATGCAAACCATCCAACAAATTGCCGTAATTGGAACCGGAGCCGTCGGAGGCTACTACGGAGGTCGACTTCAACAGGCCGGTTTCGAACTCCATTTCCTTTTGCACAACGACTATGCGCATGTCCGGGATCATGGCCTCGTCATCGAATCGCCAACTGGAAACTTCCGGTTGCCAGAAGTGAATGCCTACAATAACCCAGACAAAATGCCACAATGCGACCTAGCAATCATAGCGCTTAAGACCACGAAAAATCACTTGCTCCCCACCATCCTTCCACAGGTCGTCAAGGCAAAAGGACTTGTCTTGACCCTCCAAAATGGATTGAGTGCTGAATCGACCGTAGCGGCGTGTATTGGAGCAGATCGGGTACTTGGAGGACTTTGCTTCCTTTGTTCGAACAAGGTTCTCCCCGGACACATTCAGCACCTCGACTACGGACTCGTTACGCTCGGTGAGTACCGCGTTGACGGCCGCCCCGGTGGAATCACACCTAGACTGGAAAAACTGGGAGCTGCCCTGCAATCCGCCGACATACCCATACAACTCATTGAAGATCTCCTACTTGCCCGCTGGAAAAAACTGGTCTGGAACATTCCGTTCAACGGCCTGTCGGTCGCGCGGAACGCACGAACAGACCAACTGCTGGCTGATCCAGAAACCCGACGGCTGTGTGAAATATTAATGCAAGAGGTAGCCAAAACAGCGGCAGCCTGCGCCCGACCCATCGATCCTGCCTTTATTGAAAAAATGATGACCGACACCGAGCAGATGAAACCTTACGCGCCCAGTATGAAGCTCGACTTTGATCGAGGTCGCCCCATGGAAATTGAAAGTATCTACGCCCAACCCCTGCGGGAGGCTCAGGCGGCGGGAATTGCCATGCCAGAAACCGAAAAGCTTTACGGTCAGCTCCGTGCAATGAATTCACTGGTTTAGACAGTATTGCAATGAGCGAAGGAATCATGGATAAACACGCCCTTTAAGCAAAACAGAATAATGATATGATCAACTTGGACTATACAGAACACCTCGTCGCCGAAGTTCGGGTCGTCAACAACGACCTGTTTGAACTTGTACTCGATCGTAACGGTCTGGAGTTTGCCCCGGGCGATTGCACGGCCATTTATACCGACACTGACAAGTCGCGGCCATACAGCATTTCGTCTGGAGCAAACGAAAATGAACTTCGCTTTACGGTTCGCAAGATGGAGGGCGGCGAAGTTTCGCCGTGGTTGATGGATCGCCAGCCTGGTGACACCCTGCGCATTACCCCGCCCTTTGGCTGGTTCCGTCCGGGGCAGGAGATTGACGAAGCTCCCTTTGTATTTATTGCCACCGGCACGGGAATCGCCCCGTTCCTTTCGTACCAAAAGACCTTCGAACATCCTCCAGCGCACTGTCTATACGGAGTACGGCGCGGAGCCGATGCCATCGGATTTACCGAGCTACACGACTGGTGTCCGACGCTACTTGCCGTCTCCCGCGAACAAACTACGAAGCACCATCACGGCCGTGTAACCGATCTGCTCAACCGGCTTCCGATCGACTCCGATACCCACTATTATTGCTGTGGCCTCGAAAGCATGGTTAACGAGGTCAGCGCATGGCTACAGGCCAACGGGATCGCCCTCATGCATATTCATCGCGAAGTCTTCTTCCACGGATAAAAAAGGAACATCCCATGAAACCAATCATTGTATGTGCCCTCTATAAATTTGCCGTACTGGACGATTACGAATCCATTCGCCAACCCCTGCTCGACTTTATGCTCAAGCGTGATATCCGGGGAACTCTTTTGCTCGCCAGCGAAGGCATCAATGGAACGGTCGCCGGAACGCGCGGTGCTATCGATCAACTACTCGCCCGCCTCAAGGCCCATCCGTGCCTGACCGATCTTGACTACAAGGAATCATATGATGAAACCAACCCTTTCTACCGCACCAAGGTTCGGCTCAAAAAAGAGATTGTCACGTTGGGCATCGAAGGTATCGATCCGCTCCAAACGGTTGGAACCTACATCGACCCCAAGGACTGGAATGCGCTGATTTCCGATCCCGAAACCCTCCTGATCGACACGCGAAACGATTATGAAATCGGCATCGGCACCTTTAAGAATGCCGTGAACCCCAACACTGATACTTTCCGCGAATTCCCAGAATACGTCCGGAAAAACCTTGATCCCGCTAAGCACCGGAAGGTGGCGATGTTCTGCACTGGCGGCATTCGTTGCGAAAAATCGACCGCTTATCTAAAGGAACAGGGATTCGAGAGGGTCTACCACCTAAAAGGCGGCATTCTGAATTATCTCGAAGAAATCCCCGCCGAGGAATCACTTTGGGAGGGCGAATGTTTTGTTTTCGACAACCGTGTTGCGGTGGACCATTCCCTAGCCAAGGGGATATACGACCAATGCCATGCCTGTCGTATGCCGATTACCAAAGAAGAGAAGCTGAGTGAGCACTATGAACAAGGGGTCAGTTGCCTCCATTGCTACAACCAAAGCACCGAGGAACGAAAAGCTCGCTTCCAGGAACGCGAGCGGCAAATCCAACTGGCTCGCACACGCGATGAAGCGCATATCGGCGGGAAGATGGCCCAGCTCCAGGAAAAACGGCGCGAACAAAAACGGCGACAAAAAGAAATAAATTGAGCGGCTACCTCACGCTCCTAATAAAATATTCACGACATCGGTCAGCCATTCACTACGGCATTCCAACATTGCGATCAATACATTGCGGGATACGACCCACTGGGAGAATAGCTACGCCAATCACATGAAGAGATTTTCACCGAACCCCGTATTTTTACCTTCTATTGGAACTTTTAAATTTAGACTGATTTCGCTATAAGTTTGGTGTGGTTTCCGAGGGTTTAAAAAAACAGATGCGCGTATTGTTCTCCGGTCGGGTTCAAGGCGTGGACTTCCGTTACTCCACCTGCCACATCGCTGAATCATTCAAACTTACAGGCTATGTCAGCAACCGTCCTGATGGAAATGTCGACGTGGTTGCTGAAGGCCAAAAACAGGAACTGGTCGATTTCCTCAATGCGATTCGAGAATCCCGTTTGGCGCGCTATATCGTCCGCGAAAGATTACAATGGGCGCCACCTACAGGGAAATATAAAAAATTCGGGGTTTCACATTAATGAAGTATGCCATTCTAGGTGACATCCACGCCAACCTCGAAGCACTTCGGGAGGTTCTCAAGGATGCAAACGAACAAGGCGCGACACACTATGCCTGCACGGGTGACATTGTCGGCTATAATGCCGACCCCAAAGTCTGCCTGCAAATAATCCGTAGCCTTAGATGCGCAACCGTCCAAGGAAATCACGACTATTATGCCGCCTGCAACGCATCGCTGGAACTGTTTACTCCGGGGGCACGAAAAAGCATTCATTGGACGCGCAAACAACTCTCTCCCTTCGAACGAAAATATCTACGCCAGCTTCCGCTGATTCTTGATATTGAAACATTCACGATTGTTCATAGTTCACTTAACAACCCGAGCCGCTGGAACTATATCTTCAAAAGCAAAGCGGCCGATGCCAATTTCCGCAACCAATTCAACCCTGTTTGTTTCTTCGGCCACACGCATGTTCCACTCGCTTTTATTCAAGGAAAGAACATCGATAAAGGATTCTATGAAACCCTGCATATCAAGCCAGGATTTCAATATTTAATTAATGTCGGGAGTGTGGGGCAACCGCGTGACCGGAACACCACGGCAGCCTACGTTATTTATGATCTCGAGGAACAGACGGTTTCGATGCGGCGAGTGGAATACGATATTTCGAGCGCTCAGAAAAAAATTCGATCCGCCGGCTTGCCTTTCCGTAATGCCCTGCGACTGGCTAGCGGACGCTAGAAACTAGCGTTTGGCATTGAACAAAGCCGTCGCGATAGCCAAGTCGCCGGAGGTGCGGATTTTCAGATTCCTTTCGCCCACTTCGACCATGTGAACTTCAGAGGGTTTCTTAACAAATTCCGATTCGTCGTCGATCAGTTTTACATTCTTATTTTTTGGATCAATGATCTTTTCGAGGACTTCACTTTTAAAGGCCTGCGGTGTCTGGGCCGCCCATACCGTGTTACGATCTAGCGTCCGTTCGGGCTTTAGCCCCTTGCTCGCCACCTTTACGGAGTCGGATAGCTTATGGGCTGCGATAGCACACCCATAGCGCTTGGAAGCCTTCACCACTTCTCGAATTACCTCAAGCGAAACAAATGGACGCGAAACCTCATGAACAACTACGGTGGTGGCGGTTTCCGGCATTTTGGAAAACACCGTTCGAAGGGTACTGAGCCGGGTGGCACCACCGACCACGATTCCAACAACCTTGGTGTAACCAAAGCGCTTAATCACCCGTACGGAGGAATCCACGCGCTCTTTATTCGTTGCCACGATAATCGTATCGATGGCTGATGATTCTTGAAAAGCTCCGAGGGAATGAGCTAGCACCGGTCGACTTCCCAAACTTAAAAATGCCGTTTCCGTTCCGGGAGCAATCTCCTCCTCTTTTCCGCATGCGATGATGATGGCCAACGTGTTCATAATCTCCTCTGCACCTACCGTCACAACTGACTAATTACGAGTAATTTACAAGATCTATAATACTGCGTCAAGAATTATACTAAATCCTACTCAATCTCATTCAAGCCTCTCAACATGCATGATCTCTTTGTAAACAAATATAACCCACAAAAATCCACCTGCCGCATGGAAATCGTCCATTCGCCCTACAGAGAAATAGTATTCATTATTCACGTTTCCGAAAAAAAACCGCCCCGAAGTTTCAGAGCGGTTTAAATGTTCCATTGCAAGTATGAGGATTAGAATCCCCAGTTAAAGATGATCATGCCTTTACCGAAGTCGCCATCCCTGAACTATTCATTTTCCAGAATGATGTTTACCAGACCAAGTTGAACACCGGTGTAGTTTCCCGCTTAATTGTAGAACGTCGGAAGAAAAATAAACCACTGAACACCCTCGCTGTCGCCGATAGCTCCGTTCACAAAACCGAGTTGCCAGTTGAATTGGAGGGATGGGTTCTCATTCCACACACCAATCGACACCCAAATGAATCTCGGTACCTCGATCATGGACGACAATATCAGGTGTTAAGCTGGCCTGGAATCAGCAGCGAATGCGCCGGCTGCTACGGCACAGCCCAATGCAATGCTCATAAACTTCTTCATGTGTATCTCCTTTATTTATTTTTCTTCCTTACACAACATAGCCCTCCATTTCAGATGGCAACAATATGCGCCCGCATGAATCTGTTCACCGGCACACTATCGCACTATGCCATACAAACTTCCTTTGCTACTTACATTCCTTGCCCATTCCTCATAACGCGATTATGATCCCCAAATAACAGGGGCATTGTCAAATCCCCTCATTATTTGTTCAAGCTCGCCACTCGAAGGGTTTAAATCGATAAAGTCCACATAGCTCGCCCGAACATCCGCCGAGAAGAAGCCGAGGAATTTTTTCCGTAGCTTGACTCCCCCACCTTAATTCCCACCACCATCTCAGCTAGGTCAAATATCCAGCCAGACTGGTTTCGCCACCATAAGCGACCTCCGGTCAATCCAATCAGCACTAGACCGGCCATTGTAATCATCGTTATGTGTTTTTTATGATGCATCCTCCGTGGTTGTGGCTCAACTTTTTGTTCCTTTAGATCCTCTCTTCCTTACCCAACCAGCGGTAAGCAACCCCCGCCAGTGCGGCACCAATAATCGGAGCCACCCAGAACAACCACAATTGCTTGACGGCCAGCCCACCGGCAAAAAATGCAACCGCCGTACTGCGAGCCGGGTTGACGGAAGTATTTGTGACTGGAATGCTGACAAGGTGAATCAAAGTCAATCCCAGACCGATGGCTATAGGAGCAAAACTGGCAACTGCCCGCTTGTCTGTTGCTCCGAGAATAACAATCAGGAACATAAAGGTCATGACGACTTCGCACACCAGAGCGGCCACCATGCTGTAGCCACCCGGAGAATGTGTACCATACCCGTTCGAAGCGAACTGTCCCGCCGCAGAACCGGCTGCCACGAAACCTTCCTGCCCGCTGGCAATCAGATACAACACTGTACCACCGGCCAAACCTCCCAGCACTTGTGCGACAATGTAGGGAGCCAGTTCTTTGGAAGGAAATCGTCCGCCCATCCACAATCCGACACTTACCGCTGGGTTCAGGTGGCACCCCGAAATATGACCTATCGCAAACGCCATCGTTAACACCGTTAACCCGAAGGCCAACGACACCCCCAGTAATCCGATTCCAACCTCAGGAAACCCAGCTGCTAGCACCACACTTCCGCAACCGCCCAACACTAACCAAAAGGTTCCGATAAATTCTGCGCCCAGCTTTTTTCTCATCCTTGCTCCTCCTCGTTTGAACTGCTCGTTAGACTTTGACTTTTATAGTTATACTAAATTGCTTGAATATACCCCTCTTGCGAACACATTTATATTAAATAGGATCTCGATAGAAGTCCAGCTCGAGCTGAACTCTATTCAAGTCATTAAACTGTTCAGCTTTACGAGATCAGGTCACGGCAGTCCTGCGGCTATCACGATGGAAAATATCTTTAGGTGAAGATCTACGACCTGAAGAACCTATCAACCAGAAAGAATCTCTTTAAAACACACATCCGTGAAGAGCTCCTTTAGTTGATCTTTCTATAAAAATCTTAACTCACCCTATTTACAAAATGTCTATCAAGCCATCGTTCACGAGTCAAAAAAATCATTCCGGCGGATGAGCCAGCAACCCCTGGTTTTTTTAAAATCAGGGTTGGACGAACAGCCCTCATCCTCTATATTTTTGTTTTCCTAACCCAAATATGAGGAAAATACTCCATGAAAAAACTCGTTATTGGCCTACCTAAAGGCAGTTTGCAGGAATCAACCTACGCGCTATTCAAAAAAGCGGGATTCACCATCAAGGGCGGATCGCGCTCCTACTTCCCTTCTATTGATGACGAAGAGATTGAAATTCGTATTCTGCGCTCGCAGGAGATGAGTCGTTACGTCGAGCACGGAATGCTCGACGCGGGGATTACGGGTCACGATTGGATTGTTGCCAACGACTCGGATGTGGTCTCTCTCTGTAATCTCACCTACTCCAAACGAACCAAGCAACCCGTACGCTGGGTGCTCGCCGTCCCGAATGAGTCTGATATCAATTCGGTTATGGATCTCGAAGGCAAAAAGATCGCCACCGAAGGCGTCAGTATCGTGGAGCGCTGGCTCGAAGAGAACGGTGTGAAGGCTGAGGTCGAATTTTCATGGGGAGCCACCGAAGTCAAAGTACCCGACTTTGTCGATGCCATTGTCGATATCACCGAAACGGGCAGTTCCCTGCGAGCCAACAACCTGCGCATTGTCGAAACGCTACTGGAATCCTATCCAAAATTTTTCTGCGCCCAAGATGCCTGGGCCGACGGATGGAAACGCGCCAAGCTCGAAAAGATCGCCCTGCTGCTCAAAGCAGCACTCGACGCTGAAGGGAAAGTGCTACTCAAACTCAATGTCGGCGAGGCCAACCTTGAAAAAGTAAAGGCACTACTGCCCGCCCTGCAGGC